>NC_011979.1:3363333-3675416 GCF_000022265.1 Geotalea daltonii FRC-32 | reverse complement strand
GAAACAGTCGAAGTTGCAGATCGTGGTGATCTCTATCTGAATGAAGCTGGTATGACTACTTGTGGCAGTTTTCAATTACATGATCCGATCTTTTTGTGGCTTCTCAAGAGCAGAAACCATGGCGAACGAGAAGGGATATGGCTTTGCACCAACATCCCTCCTCGCTTGACAGGTTTTATTATCCCAATCTCCGCAGCCCTTCCTTAAGACCCTTGAAGTCCTTAAGCTCGGTCCCGCTGCCGGCGGTCAACAGACTGCTATCGACAATGCCCCTGCCAAAGCCGGATCCGTGGTCATAGTTCATGAAGGAGAAGTCGCCGGATTGTTTGCGATGGTTACCGAAGTCGTTGTCGAAGTCCGCGAGCTCCTCTTTCAGCGCATCGCTTACTGCCTGCCAGCGTGTGGCAATCTCGCGGTCAGTGCCGGGAGAGGGCTGATCAAAGTCCTGCAGGAAATCATCAAGCCGCTGCCTGTCAAGGTAATCGTTGCCATTCGAGACAGAATGATCCTCACTGCGCCTGCGGTCATGGCCATGGTCATGGTCATCGTCATGGCCGGGCCTGAAGCTACCTTGCTCATCCTCGCGATGGCCGGGTCCGGCCTTTTTCATCCAGTCCAGCTTGTCTTCACGGTGATCGTCTTTGCGACGGTCGTCAGACTCCTTCCTGCTCTTGCCGAAGCTCAATTCGAAGGTATCGGAAACGGAGAGGCTTCCTTCCGTACTGCCGGTGGCTTCCACCATGTCGGTGGCGGTTACCTTGATGTCCAGGTAACCGGCAGTTTTCGGCGCTGTACCGGAGAAGATGCCGGTCGTGCCGTCGAATTTCAGCCAATCGGGCAGGGCAGTGCCGTCGGCCAAGGTGGCGGTGTAGGTGAGGGCATCGCCCTCGTCAGCGTCCTCGAAGCTGTCGGAATCGATGGAGAAGCTGAATTCTTTCCCTTTTTTGATCCGCCGGTCGTCCAGATGCTCCTCTAGAATAGGGGCATCGTTCTTTCCCCTGATGGTTATTTCCAGGGAAGAGGGAACCGCGTCTTCACCGTCGGTGACGGTGTAGTCGAAATGTTCTGTTACCTGGGCTGAGCGCCCCAGTGACTGAACGTCTTCGGACAGGTTGTCCAGTATGTATCCGTACCTGCCGTCGCCGGAGAGACCCAGATAGCCGTATTCCCCCTCCCTGACCCCGGGGTCTGCAACGGTGAGAACGTCTCCCAGATCCGGATCGCTGTCGTTGGCGAGGACGTTGCCGGTCACGGAGGGAGAGGGACCGTCTTCATCCAGTTCGGCGGTGTCCGGAACAGCTATTGGCAGCCTGTTTCTCAGTACCTCCATGGTGAAGGAGGTATCGACCTGTGCTCCGGCTTGGTCTGTGGCGGTCAAACATATTGTGTGACTGCCTATGGCGGAATTGTCAGGGGTGCCGGACATGGTGCCGCTTGCCTGGTCATAGGTCAGCCAGGCGGGGAGGGGGGAGCCGTCGCCGTTTGTCCCGGAGATGGTGAGGATGTCACCCTTGTCCACATCCGCAAAAAGCCCGGTGGGGATGGCGAAGCTGACCAGGTGACCACTCTGGGCAACCTGGTCGGTGACGACGCCGTTGACAACGGGCGCGTCATTGACATTTGCCACGGTGAGGCCAAGGTCGGTGGAGGCGGCGGCTCCAGCCAGGTCGGTGGCCGTTACCGAAAGTTGATATGCTCCCACATTGCTGTTGTCGGGGGTGCCGGTGAAGGTCCCGGTGGCAGCATCGAACTGCAGCCAGGCGGGCAGTGCCGAACCATCTGCCAGGGTGGCGGAAAGTGTCAGAGAATCACCTTTGTCCATGTCGTTGAAGGTATCGGCGGGAATGCTGTAGGAGAACGGCAGGTCTTCGACGGCATTTTGAGGCGTCAGCGGCGTCACTGCAACCGGGGCATCGTTGGCGTTCTCCACAGTCAGGTCGAAGGCATTGTCGACAGCAGCTCCGGCCAGGTCTGTGGCGGTGACGTTTATGCTCAGGCTCCCCACATCATCGTTCCCCGGAGTGCCGCTGAATGTGCCGGTGGCAGCGTCGAACTGCAGCCATGCCGGCAGCGGAGCTCCGTCGGACAGGGCTGCGGACAGTGTCAGAGAATCACCGGCGTCTATGTCGTCGAAGGCTGCTGCAGGTATCCGGTAACTGAAAGGACTGTCTTCCAGTACGTTCTGTGCTGGGATAGCTTCTACAACTACCGGGGCATCGTTGGTGTTCTGAACAGTTACGAAGAAAGAGCGCCGGCTCGTGGTGCCAAGGTCGTCATACGCGGTTACTACGACCTCATGGATTCCGACGTCTCCATTGCCGGGTGTCCCATTCAGAGTACGGGTAACCGGATTGAAAATGATCCAAGAGGGAAGGGGGGCATTGCCCGGACCACTCAACCGGTAACTCATAGGCAGTCCTTCTGGATCTATGAAGGCATCATCGGGGAGTCGTAAGGTGAAGGCCGTGTCTTCCGTCGCACTTTGATCGATCAGTGAGGTGCCTATTGCAGGAGCCTGATTTATAAGCTCCTGCAGGTACATGGTAGAACCATCGGCAAACTGCAGGGCACTTACCGGCAAATCACTGCGCCGGCCCGTAGGATTGTAGTTTATCACTCTGATCTGGTCGCCGGACCCGCCGTAGGTGATGAGCAGATCATTACCATCCACGGTCAATGAGACGTCGTTCCGGGTAATTCCTGTTCCGAAGGCCGCGATGTTGCCGATTCCTTTGTCTGCGGCATCGACGATCACATCGGAACCATCGCCGATGTTGAAGAGATAGGTATCGAAATCTTTGCCCCCGGTAAGCGTGTCATTTCCCCCTCCACCATCGATAATGTCTTCATCGTCGCCTCCGTCCAGGCGGTCGCTGCCTGTTCCACCTGAGAGATGATCATTGCCGGCAAGGCCGTAAACCTCATCATCGCCACCTTTGGCATTGATGACGTCATCGAAAGGAGTGCCAAAGATTAGGTCATTGCCTTCAGTACCGGGATCGACGAGGCTGGCCAGCCTTATGATGGAGCCATCGGCGAATTCGATGTGTTCAACCACATGTGAACCGTTTAATCCACTGTAATCGTAATTATCGAGGATTATGGCGTCGCCACCGTTTCCGTACTCGATGACCAGGGTGTTTCCGTCAATCCTGGTCCGTAGATCGGCAGCGGTAATGCCGGCGCCGAAGTGAATAATGTTGCCTTCCTCAAGAGTTGCAGAATCCGAAATGGTATCAACACCGTCGCCCAAATTGAAAACATAGGCATCGTTTCCTGTGCCCCCCTCAAGTTCATCATCGCCTGTCCCACTGGTAAGAGTGTCGTTGCCTTCGCCTGCATCCAACCAATCGCTTCCCTCGTACCCGTAGAGGCGATCACTCAGATTGGTGCCGCGGATTGCATCATTGGTGGTATCTCCCTGAAGAATGAAGGTGTTTTTGACCAGATCCTCATAGGTAATGCTGGTCCCATCGGCAAAGGTAAAAGTCTGAATGGCTCTTGGGCCGCTGTCGGCTTGATTGGGGTCGAAGTTGCTGAGATGAATTTCGTCGCCACCATCGCCGACACGGATGATCAATGTATTATCACGATAGGTCAGCCGCTGGGTTATATCGGGCAGAGCGATTCCTTCACCGAAGGCAAGGGTGTTCTCTTCACCGGGAAGAGAAAGATCATTGATACGGTCGATTCCGTCGCCGGGGTTGTAGTGATAGAAGTCGTCACCATTACCGCCGGCAAGAATGTCATCGCCCCTTCCAGCGGCAATAAAATCGTTTCCTTCGTTGCCGGAAATTCTGTCGGTAGTGGCAGTGCCCGGCAGGTCGTCGTCCCAGGAGCTGCCGATGATGTCAAAGCCCTTGTCGATCATCTGGCTCCAGGTCAGCACAGTCCCGTCATCGAACTTGAAGTACTCCACCGCATGGGGGCCATAGGGGTCGTCAGCGACAAAGTGATTGATACGTATGGTCTCACCGGTAGTCAAGATGTTCAGTATTAATTGACCCTGTCCCTTGTCGTGACTCAAGGTGATGTCATCAGGGGTGATGCCGTAGCCGAATAAAAGGGAGTTAGGATCCCCCGGGGTGGAGACGTCGTCGATGGTATCGTTACCGTCCCACTGGTAATAGGCGTAGGTGTCGTCGCCTGAACCGCCGGCAAGGCGGTCGTCGCCGTAACCCCCTTCCAAGGTGTCGTCACCGGCACGCCCGGTGATGGTGTCGTTACCCCAGGAACCATAAAGGTAGTTGGGCTCGGCAAAAAGATCGCCAGTCTGGGCATAGGCCACCGCATACTGCCAGCCGGCAGCATCGACGGTGCCGGTCAACTCAAAGGTGTCTGCGTCGGCTCCAAAGAGGCTGACCGGGGTCGTGGCGGCCGCCACCAGTTCATCTTTGTGGGCCTCGATGAGACCTGCCAGATCGAAAATGCGGTTGCTGCCGCCGGCATCGATGAACTGTACCCTGGCTATTGCGCTTGCCGATAAGGTGGCAAAGCCGTTGTTGGGGTCGGTCCAGGGGATGGTAATGTTATCGTCTGTTCCTGCTATGCTCAGCACCAGATTGCCGGTGCTGGTGTCAATCGTTGCACGGATATCGGCCGGGAGGATGTCGACGCCGAATGAAATGGTGTCGGTTTCGCCGTAGGCGGTGCCGGGATAATTGTCGATGTAGTCATGACCATCGCCGCGGTTGAAGGCGTAGACATCGTTGCCGAAGCCACCGCTCAAGTAGTCATCACCGCGTCCCCCGGCGAGCACATCATCGCCATCACCACCGAAAACGTCGTCCTGACCCGAACCGGCACTGAGCGCATCATCGCCGTATTGTCCATTAAGGTAGTCATCGTAGTCGCGGGCATCGATTTTGTCATTGTTGAAGTTACCGTAGATCTCATCATTGGCGACGCTCCCCAGGAGGAACTTGTCCCACCAGGGGGAGGTCTGATAACCAATCACACCTTCGTCAGCCATACCAATTATGTCCGCAAGGGACAATTCCCGACCGTCGGCAAAGACGAACCGTTGTATGGAAAGGTTATGCAGGTTCAAGATCGTTCCGCCATAGCCACCGCCATAACCTGTATCGGCAGGGGTTCCGGTGATGAGCATGCCTTCGTCGTTGCCGATGCCGATAGCTAACTGGACCGAACTGCCGAATCCGCCACCATATGCACCATCGACAAAGGCTGCAGTTGGAACAAATGTGGGAATCTCTCCGCCGTACCCGTCACCACTGATAGAGCTGTCGTTGATCTGGATGCTCAGATCCTCCGGGCGAATTCCTTCCCCAAATATAACAGCGTCACCCACAGTGTAAGCCGATGTCAGGTAGGTCTCCACATAGTCGAAGCCATCGCCTCGCCGGAAAAAGATGGTATTGCTCCCGGCAGTTGTGAGCAGACGATCGCTGTCTGCGCCTCCATCCAATTCATTGACGCCCCCGGCCACCTCAAGATAATCCTCATCGGCACCTCCGGAAAGCCTATTGGTGCCGTCGTTGTCATACAGATCATCGTATCCCGCACCGCCGTCCAGCGTGTCGTTGCCCTGCCCCCCCACGATATAGTCGTCTTCGCTGCCGCCAATAAGGATGTCGTTGCCGCCAAAGCCGTAGATGGAATCATATCCACCACCGCCATTCAAAAGATCACCGTTGGGCGTGCCGGCCAGATAGTCGTCCGTATTGGTGGGGACAGCCATCATCGACAAGATCGCGTTGCGATCCCAGACGGTGCCGTCGGCAAAGTGCAATTCTTCGATACGTGCCGGTTCGGCAGCGAACCAGCCTTTGATCTGGAGTTGATCGTTGCTGTTTTTTACAGCAATAAAGAGATCCTCTCCGGTGACCATAAATTCCAGGTCGTCCGGTCCAACCCCATCACCCAGCTGCACGATATTCTGCTCAGTGGCAGGATTAGCGACTTCCTCTATAACGTCGCTGCCACTGCCGCGGCCGAACAGATAGGTGTCGTTACCTGAGCCTCCGCTAAGGTAATCGTTTCCTGTCCCTCCATCCAGGCTGTCATTGCCGGCGCCACCCTTAAGAAGGTCGTTACCGTCCAAACCCGTAATGGTATCATCCGACTCGTATCCAGTAAGGATGTCAGCATTTTCAGTACCCTGCAAAACCTTCTTTTTAATGGTATCCACATTCCAGAATGTTCCATCGGCAAACTGTATACGTTCCACCTGTGACGTATCATTCCAGAACCAGTTTTTGACGACCATCCGATCGCCGCTGTCGGTGATGGTCAGAACAAGATCGTCTCCGGTTCTTCGCAGGGACACTTCTTCCGCAGTAATGAAATCACCCACATAAATAACGTCCTGCGATGCGCTGATCCCATAATCCGACACCGAGTCAATGCCTGTTCCTCGCCTGAAGATATATGTGTCGTTACCAGCTCCGCCCGTAAGAATATCGTAGCCGTTGCCCCCTTCCAGGACATCTGAACCTTCTCCTCCAACTAAATAGTCGTTGCCGGTGCCGCCGACAAGGAGCGAATCGCCTCCATTGCTGAACATTTTTGTATCGGCAGAACCGGCATAGAGGACATCGTCTCCGTCACCCGAAGACAGGTAGGTTTGCGACATGGTGCGGCCGTCTAAAGCTTCCGATCTGTTGGTCCCGAAGCTGGATGCAGTAGCGGTCAGGCCGCCGGTATCCATCATCCAGGCAAGATCTGGATCCATGTTGATGAAGTACTCGCGGAAGTTAAGGTAGGCAGTGCTATTGGTGGAATTGGATGCCCGCCAGGTGCGGGCAAATTCTGTGAGCAGTTGCCTGCCTGCTTCAGCATCCGTTGCCATGGTTTCGGCAATGGTCGCGGTTACCTGCGACAGGTCTGCTACTTGCCGTTGCTGTGCATCATCCCATTTCCATTCCACCTGGCTGTACAGGTCTTGTAGATGGGTCTGCATCATCAATTGGGCATAACTGGTTTCCGAAACCCTCTGGTAAATGTTGTCCAGGAGGATTGCCGCCTGATCGTTGGGCGAGCTTCCCCATCTGCTGGTGAACTCGCGGCCCATATATGCCTCGATGAAGGCCACCTTGCGAGCGTCTATAAACCAACCTCGTGAACCTGCAGTTACCGAATCGGCTCCCGACCATGTAAAAAGTATCTGCTCCATCAGGCCGGCACGGGCGGTGGCGCTGCCCTCAGTCAAAAATTGTCCCACCAGTGTCTTCAATGCCGGGTTGCCAGCCATTGCCTGACTCAGGTCGATAAGATTGCCTGAGCCCTTTAGTTCCGGCAGTGTCGCCACTTCGTCAGCACCGGCAGTACCACCGGCAGAAATGGTATGAGTGAGGTTGCGTTTAAGGCGATATTCGGCAATCGTGCTTGTACTGCCATCCTCACGAGTGAATGTGCCGTTACTGACTATTGTGTTTCCTTTGCCGTCGAGTGCGTTTACTGATTGTGTTGCCAGTGCAATTTCCTTGATACCAAGAGTGTAAAGGTCAATCAGTTCGTCAGGCGTGCTGACGGCATCTCCGTTACCATCCTGCCAGACCCGCAAGCGATCGAATCCTGGATCTGTGGCATCGATTTTGCCATCCTTATTCGAATCCAGATCTGTCAGGGCTGCAAAACCGCCGCCTGCTAAACTTCCGCTCCGTAACAAGGTATTATCCCCGAACAGTTCCCGGCCGTTGTTGATAATACCGTCGCCGTTCCTGTCCATCACAAGCAGGCCGTCATCTTTACCGATCCAGGCAGTTCGTTCTGCGGTTCCGTTAGCATCATGGTCAAAGTAGGTGGTTGTGTTGATCCTGGTTGTTTCAATGCCGTCACCGTCAAGGTCAACCAAGAGCGGATCCGGTTTTCTGCTCGGTGGGGTAGAGCCGGCCCTGCAGAAATCCACCTCATTCTGATCGCGGCTCAATGCCACCAGTTCGTCCAGGCTAAGCTGTTGTTCATCCAAATAGCCGCCGTTGTCTCCGGGGAGCGGGAGGCCAAGCTGCATAAGAGCTGATTCCACAGTCATCGGTCCGGGAGTGTAACCCAGATCATAGATTGCATAGGAAATTTCATTGCCGATGTAAAAGGTAATTGGATCACCCAGTTGTGAAGCACATTCGCCAACTGTACCGCTGGAATTGCCGCCAGTGTTTCCGTTATCGGGTTTAGTGCGCAAGGTAAGGGTAAGTTTGCCGTCTTTTACCTCCGTAACTACATTGTCCAGATTTATGTCACCAAGTACCTTGATGGTGTTTTGTTCATCACCATTGAAGTTGTCATAAATTTCCGTTATTTCTCTGGTCGGATCAATGTAATAGGTATCGTTTCCTGAGCCTCCAACCAGGACATTCGTACCATCACCCCCATACAGGTTGTCATCCCCTTCACCGCCGTTAAGGTAATCATTACCAACACCGCCCTGTAGACGATCATTGCCTGAACCACCGAAGATTCGGTTGTCGCCGGCTTCACCCGTCAATTCATCATCGCCGTTGCCACCATCGAAATAATCGTCTCCGGCACCTCCCTGCAACAAGTCGTTGCCGTCGCCACCGAAGAGCCTGTCGTTACCTTCGAGGCCCATCAGGTTATCATTGCCGGCTTCCCCATCCAGATAATCGTCGCCCATGTCTCCCTGAAGACGGTCATTACCTTCACCACCGAAGAGTCGATCATTTTCTTCTCCACCAAGAAGGACATCGTCGCCATCTTCTCCATCCAGATAATCGCCGTCCTTATTACCTTCAAGCCAGTCGTTACCATCGCCACCAAAGAGCTCATCTTTGCCGTCGTCACCATACATCTTGTCGTCACCGGCCTCGCCATCAAGATAGTCGTCTCCCTCGTTACCTGCCATTTCGTCAAGGCCGTCGCCACCCATCAGCTGGTCATTGCCATTATTTCCTACCAACAGGTCATCACCTGCTTCTCCATCCAAATAATCGTCCCCGTCATTTCCCTGAAGTACGTCGTTGCCATCACCGCCGAATACTTCGTCATTGCCTCCCAGGCCGGCAATCCGGTCATTACCTGCGCCGCCGTCAATATAATCGTTGCCGTGGGTATCCAACGCCTGCCAGTCGGCATCTCCCTGGATAAAGTCGTCACCCCCACCGCCGGTGATGGAGTCATTGCCTCCTTCGCCATAAAGATTGTCGTTACCGATACCGCCATCGACGCTGTCGTTGCCTCCGCCGGCATAGATAATATCGTTGCCGCTGCCCCCATAGATATTGTCTATGCCGCCTACCAATGCCTCATCGAAAGAAAGGCCTGTGAAGTCGGCGTTGTTGACGTTCCATTCCCGCGAGGCAGAGCTTATGGCTGCATCCGCAAGGATGGTATCGTTTCCGCCTCCGCCAACCAGCAGGTCATTTCCTCCACCGCCAAAGAGGGCGTCGTTACGAATCGACCCATACAGTTGGTCGTTACCGCTACCGGAGGAGACTAGGTCACCCTTTTCATTGATGCCTTCGGCAGTTTCCCCCGCACTGACCAGATCGGCCATATCTCCTTGGAACTCGCCAAAGAGGACATTGTTGCCATTGCCATAGTCTGCTACGATGTCGCTGCCGCTGCCACCTTCAATGATATTGTCGCCTCCCCTGGTTGCGTTGATGATGTCACTGCCACCGCCGGCCTTGATCAAGTCGTTGCCGGCACTGTCATACAGGTAATCCCGTCGCGTGGGAGAAGGTGCGGTGGCATCGTAAATTATGTTGCCCAAAGAATCGGTTTTCGCATTAGCGATTGGAATGCCGATAGCATCATACTGGTATTCGTTGGATTCCGCCGGCACCGGAGTGTAATCGCCGAGTATGGTGTTGGATATGTTATTGGCTGGGAGTTCGGTCAGGTCAAGGCCGAAATCGCCGTCCTGGAAGTTTTCGCCGAGCTCGATAATGCCGCCATCCTCAAGAACCAACCGCCAGGGGGAGTTGTGGGTGAGAAGCACCTTGCCGCTGGCATCGGTCCAGATGTTGTTACCTCTGCTGTACAGGGTGCCGGTCTGGATGGTTTGCCCGTTGCGCCTGATGAGGATGCGGCCCAGATTGTCCTGGTCAACGATGGTATCGGTCCCATCGCCTATGTTATAGATATAGGTATCGTATCCCTGCCCGCCGTAAAGAATATCGTTGCCCTTGCCGCCATAGAGAGTATCGTCACCTTTGCCCCCTTCCAGGTAGTCGTTGCCGCCATATCCATACATGGCATCATTGCCGCCGGCGCCGTAAAAGCGGTCGGCATACTCGCCACCGGTGATGGTGTCGGCCCCTTCCTTACCGAAAATGACGTAATGTCGAGGGGGAAAAAGGCCTTGACCTGCCCTCACGGATTTTCCGGTGGTCAAGTCGGAGAAATGCCAGACAGATCCATCGCTGAAGGAAGTCGGAACGGTGCCCTGATCAAGGGTATTGGCCTGTATGATCCAGGAGAGCATGGCGGCGCGGTCGGCAATCCATGCTTCTGAAAGGCTGCCTTGGCCGGTGCTCATGTTGAGCAGATTAAGTTCACCGTTTTTGTTGGCGTTGCTGTAATCAAGCCCGCGCACAGCAAAGGGGTTTAATTCCTTAAGCGCATAGCGATAAGCCAGAGAATCGTTGGTGTTGAGGTCGATACCTTTGGCCATGTTGATGATGGTGCTAACTGGGTAGATCGGCAGGGGGTCAACAGTTACCGAACCGGCAGGTATGCTGTCGATTGCGGTCCTGATTTGCTTGATGCGGGCATAGAGCGCTTCTCTGTTAGCGATAGGAATGGGTGTGGCGTTAGCCGATACAAGTAGTTTGCTCAGGGTGTTGACGATAGATTCGAAGGTGTTGTTTGCGGTGGGGCTGCTGGACTTGAAGGTTGACTCAAGCCGTGCCAAGGCATCTGCAGTGCTCCTTGCGGCTAGGTTAGTATCAAGGCGGAAGAGCAGGTCGTAGATAGCCATGCTGTCCGTCATTTGGGAGGAACCATGTCCGAAAGTGGTACTCAGGTTCGCGCTTTCCGTTTGGATTGTCAATTTCGAACCGGGCTGGTGCAAGCCAATCCACCAGTCCTGGGCAACGAAGTCCATTCCAGCCGAACCGACCAGATTTGTTATATTGCTCGAATCGAAGGAGCTTGTGCCATTAAGCATGCTGAACAGGTTGTTTACATTGGAAGGTCCGTTACCTCCCGCCCCCATCGCAAAGCCGTCACCATATCCGGCGCCGTTGATCATGAGAGTGCCAGTAGTTGCTGTAGGAAAGAGCCGAGAGAAGGCGGCTGCCAAGTGTCCACCCAGCGAATGACCGACTACTGTTACAGAGGCAGGGTTAACGCCGAGTCCCTGGCTGCGACTATCGGAGTAGATAACATTGGAATCGACGAACAGAATTTTTCGAACCTGGCCGGTGGGTTCGTCTATGACTATGTCTGTTCGGGCACGAAGGGAAGCAATATATGTCAAACCGAGCGGTCCCGATGCAACTGCAGCATTGTAGGCAACCGTTTCCGCCGTAAGTGTTTCAAAAACAGCGGCTTGATAAACGGAGCCTTTGGCAGAAGTCAATTGTTGCCAATAGTTATAGAGGTCGACTATCTGATCAAGCGCCAGGCCATCGCGGACAAGATCGCCACCGTCGGAGTTAATCAGGTCGTCTACAATAGTTCCCGTTCCCGTTTCTGTGCCCCTTATGGCAAGTACATATTGGGACGAAGCGTCTTTAGATTGAAATACGGTAGCGGAAAAACCGTGTTCGGTGTTCTTTTGATGGCTGACCACTGACCAATGGTCAGTTATTGCTTTGCCTTGGGTATCATTAATGCCCTTGGCTGAAAGTTGTCGCTGAATATCTGCAGCAGTCGTAAATGGTCGATTAACAGCAGAGTTCCAAAAGTTAGCATAAGAAGCTTCAGCTAGTTGGGTCAGTTGATACAAATTTTTATTTTGTAACATTATTTTATCCCCCCTATGTTCTTAATCGATTCGAAATAATTTGAAAACACAGTTACATTCTTATCAAAACTAGGACAGTTATCCGTGGCCAACCAGACTTTGTAGCTGCGCCATCCATACCTAGCTCCGAGAAAGGGGTTGCCGTAACCAGAACTGAAATCAGTTAGGATGGCGATGACTTGACCTGTCTTGGTATCGACCAATTCTTCTGAGTGTCTGAACACATTTAATTGTAGTGGCCCCTCTTTTTTAGTTATGTGTGCAAACCTTGGGTTGAGGAATTTAGTCGTTGAACTATTGTGGAGCCCATCCCCTTTGCTTATAATATCCGGCGCATTTTTATCGTCATAGGGCTTTAAATTCTTTGCCACGCCTGGATTTTCTCTCTTCCACTCTTCAAGGCTCTTAAATATGATTACTTTTGCCTCTTCTCTGCAATAGCGCTCTAGGCGATGCTTTGTTTGGACGTATTCCAATAGCACTGTTGTCACCGGCAGAGTTACTACTATGGTTGCCACAATTCCAGCTACCAGTTTTATTTTACGGCCCTTAGTAACTGCACGCACAACAAAACAAACAGCTAAAGCCGAGAGAATAATGTATCCACCTATAACGGCAAGGACAAGCAAACTGGCCATTACGGCACCAGCCTTTTGCCACCTTTATTGTTCATAAAGTTATGAGCACAGGCAAGGGCGTCATTTATAGTAAATGTGGATACTTCTGTTAGCTTTAAAATAACCGAATTCCAAAAATATACAGAGCTTACGTTTCCCCAGGCTGCTGTGTCATCGACCTTCGAAAGATCACTCATTTAATTCCCCTCCCCATTCTATGAAATCTGTCTTGATAGTATCCATACTCTTTGATTTTAGGCATGCAGGGTCCCATAGATGTCCAGAATTTTAGCATCTCCAGACTGCCCCTGTAGCCAGCGCCGATACTCACACGTTTGACCATAACTTCATCCTTTTTTGTATCAACAATAGTTTCAGTGCTGATTCGAACGGGGAGGATGTGGCTCTTTGAAACAGCTTCCCTCCATACAAATCGTTCATTGACTTGCAAAATTAAATCTCCAGTACCATTAGTTACTTGTGGTGAGTTTTCCTTCCAGGTTAATGTCTCTGCTACGCCAGGATTTTCCTTCATCCACTGCTCGGGTGTTTTGTAAACCCATAGGCCCGCTTTGGTCGCGCAGTAGTACTTGTACAGCAGCAGGGTAGGAAGATGGTCCCAGAAAACCAGCAGATACATGACAAGTGACGCAATTAAGCCCCATCGTCTCACTCCCCTGCCTGTTCTTTTTGCCCAGGCTATGGTTGTTTTGATGACCCAAATTGAAAAAGCTAGGTAGATGCCAAATGCTGCCAGGAACATTAAGCCTATCATGGTTCCTCCCTTAACCCTCTGTATCGCCAGTCTTCACCATTACTCATCCCGCTTCTCCTCCCCAACCACCCCCATCATCTGCGGCTGGGCCTGCTGCCCGAACCTGAACACTTCATCCACCTGCAATCCCTTGGGCAGTTGATGGGTGATGAAGATCATGGAAACTTTGCCCTTAAGCTGGTTAACCGTAGCGGCGAAGTGTTCGGCGGTCTGCTGGTCCAGATTGGAGGTGGCTTCATCAAAAATGAGGATGCGGGGGCGCTTAAGCAGTGCCCGGGCGATGGCGATCCGTTGCCGCTGACCGCCGGAGAGGCCGACCCCTTGTTCGCCGATCTCGGTTTGGTAGCCCTGGGGCAGTCCTTCGATCACATCATGGATCTCGGCCTGCCGGCAGGCGGTGACGATATCCTGGAAGGTGGCGTGGGGATTGGCGTGGTTCAGGTTCTCGTAGATGGTGCCGGAGAAGAGGACCGTTTCCTGGGGGACGACACCGAAGATGGAGCGGAGTTCGTTGGCGGCCATGTGGCGGATATCCCGACCGTCGATCCTGATCTGGCCGTCGCTGGGGAAATAGAAGCCCTGCAGCAGTTTGGCCAGCGTGCTCTTGCCGCAACCGGACGGTCCCATGAGGAGGCTCAAGTGGCCTGCCCTGAAGGTGAGATTCAGATTGCGGTAGAGAAAGGGGTGCTGCTCGGAATAGCGGAAACTCAGATCTTTCAGCTCCATCACGCCTCCCTGGGAGGAGGAACTGCGGGTAGGAACCAGGGAATAGGGCTCCAGCGGCATATCCATGATGTCGCCCAGCCGCTTGACTGCGATGTCGGCTTGCTGGAACTCCTGCCATAACCCTACCAGCCGCAGCATCGGCTGGCTCATCCGATTGGCGAACATCTGGAAGGCCACCAGTCTGCCGATGGTGAAGCCGTCGTTGCGCATGACCAGCAGGGCGCCGACCACCAGAATGGCGAGGGTCATCAACTGCTCCATGGCATTGGCAATGGTATTGTAGGTGTTGGAGAGTTGACGGGTGGAAAAACCGGCTGCCAGATAGGAGGCAAGGTAATCGCCGTAGCGTTTTTCCAGCACCGGTTCCATCTGCAGTGACTTGACGGTGGACATGCCTGAGACGTATTCGGTGACGAAGGCCTGGTTTCGTGCCCCGAGCATGAACTGCTTATTGAGTTTGTCACGAAAGACCGGCGTGACCAGCAAGCTGATCAAGGCGATCAGGGAGAGCATACCCAGGGCGATCAGGGAGAGCTGCCAACTGTACCAGAACATGACCCCCAGAAAGATCAGCAGAAAGGGGAAATCGAGCACCAGAGAGGCAGCCGCGCCGCTGACGAACTGGCGGATGCTCTCAACCCCTTGCATGCGGGCTACCAGTACGCCCGTTGGCCGGTGCTCGAAGTAGGTGAGGGGCAGCCGGAGCAGGTGGCTGAAAACCTGGGTACCCAGCACCGCATCGATCCGGTTGCCTGTATGCAACACCAGGTATTGGCGCAACCAAGTCATGACGGAGCTGAAGACAATGAACATCAGCATACCGACACCGATGACTACCAGCGTGCTCTGGGTTTGGTGCACAACTACCTTGTCAATAACCACCTGGGTGAAAAGCGGCGTGGCCAGACCGATCAACTGGATGATCAGGGAGGCGATGAGCACGTCGCGCCAGATCAGCTTGTGCTTGAGCAGTTCGGGGATGAACCAGCGAAAGCCGAACCGGCGGGTAACCTGCTGGCCGTCCAGTCCGTCCGTACCGACGCTGCCCGTTGTCTGTTCGCCACTGGAGACCAGCAGCAGCTGAGGGGACAACTGCGCCTGGGCCTCTGTCAGTGAAAGAGTCTCCGGTGTCTGGGCGCGTGGCCGGAAGAACAGAATGCTGTCTTCATTAACTTTAACGATCAGTATCGGGGTGAGGTTAGGTTCGCTGGTGCTTCCGGAGGTTTCCGATTGTCGAGGCTGGGTGTCAGTAACCGGCAGCGGCAGAAAACCCGCCACCGGCAGTGGCAGTTTGTTAAGTTCAGATCCGCTTGCGGGAAGGGAGCGGTCACCGGTTTTAAAACCGAAGGCATGGAGGGCATTATGGATGGAGGTGAATGAGCAGGGGGGAGGAAACTGGCGTTCGACCAGCAGGGGATCGAATGGGATCCGGTGCAGTTGGCAGAGACTGCCAAGCAGCCACAGCAGGTCGGGCCCGGTAAGATTGCCAGGTGGTACGTGCCTGTGTCGGATTTTTCTGAATGGGGCGACTCTCATGCTAAGTTGGCTCGTTTTATTAAATTGGTGATTATATTCAAGAAATCAACTATCTAAGAATCTTAAAAAAATCAATATTAAAATAAGTGTAAAAAATTTTTACACTGTAAAAAATTTTTACAGTGCCATAGTAAAATCCAATGGTTAACAAGAATAATCCAAGTCAAATTTTTGAATATTACTAAAAAATAATTTAGTTGAAAGTTGAACTCCTATGCTTGCCCTAATCAGCCTTTGGGCAACAGACCCTCAGTCTATTGACAACCTTGTTGTGCTGGGGTAAGTTTCAAAAGCGTTAGGAGTTAGAATTGAATAATCCAGTGATTACAGGGGAGAAAAGAGATGACAATCATCAGCAGAAAGCTTTGCGCAGGATTTTTACTGGCTTTGGTCTGCTCGCCGGCCGCTTTTGCCGCTACCGCAGCCGTAAAGCCCGAGGTCGCCTTCAAACAGGCCTATCCTCAGGTAAAGGTGGACAGCTTTGAATCAACGGACATCAATGGTCTGTATCAGGTGGTTACCGGCCAGAATGTGCTCTATTACCTGCCGGAGAAGGATTACGTAATACTCGGGGAGATATTCACCAAGGAAGGCAAAAGCCTGACGGCGGAGAAAAAAGGGCAAATGGCAGCCAAGCTGGTGCAGAGCCTGCCGTTGGACAAGGCAGTGAAAATCGGCGAGGGAAAGAATGTTATCGTCGAGTTTACCGATCCTGACTGTCCATACTGTCGGAAAGCTTCAGAGTACCTCATGAAGAAGACGAATGTCACCCGCTACGTGTTCTTTACTCCACTGGCCCATCCTGCAGCCATCGCCAAGATCCAGTACATCCTCAATGCCGAAAACAAGGTGAAAGCCTATGACGAGATGATGCTGGGCCAGGAGATTCCTGCCAATGCCCCGGCGGTGAGCGACAAGGTCAAGGCGCTGGCCCAGGAACACATCGAACTGGCCAAAAAAATGGGGGTCCAGGGGACGCCGACCTTCTTTGTCAATGGCCAGCAGGTGGTTGGCGCCGATACAAACAAGATCGATCAATTACTGAAGAAATAATCTTACTCAATCCGTATCGAGCCGAACTTGCCGTCATACCCCGGCTCGATACGGATTGTTCCTTCCCGCACTCCCACGATGGCGTCGGCGATCTCCACGGATGAGGCGCCGGCGATCTCTTCATATCTTTTCTCCAGCAATATGGCCAGTTCGTTCCCCAGCTTTTCCAGCATGGTAAAATAAATCCGTTCAACCCGTTTGCTGCCGGCGCCGATTTTCAGCGTTTCGGCGATTAATTCCTGCAGCGGAATTACCGAATGAAAAGGCGGCGTCCCCGGCGGCTTGAACCCTTGCGGCCGGTCTGCCAGCTCTTCCACCCGGTGCAAAACCCCCACGGTAATCTTTTTGCCGCAGGCGGGGCAGCGAAAGCCGTGGGCAATGGTTTCCCGGGGCGTCAGGCGTATGCCGCAGCTGCGGTGTCCGTCGCTGTGGTATTTGCCTTTCTCCGGCAGGTATTCCACCGTTCCGCAAAGTCCTTTACCTGTTTTAATCGCTGCCATGATGCTGCCGTAGCTCAGGTCGGTATCAAAGATGGTCGCTTCCCTTCCCAGTTTGGCGGGCGAATGGGCGTCGGAATTGGAGATGAGGCGCATCCCGTCCAGGGACGAGAGGCGCCAGTTCATGGCCGGATCGGAAGAGAGCCCCGTCTCCACGGCGTAGATATATGGAGTAAGCTCTTCGAAGCACTCTTCAACGGAACTGAAGGCGGAAGCAGCGCCAAGCACTGAAAAATGTGGCGTCCAGACATGGGCCGGCACCAACATCGCCTCCGGTGAAACTTCCAGCACCATTTCCAGCAGCTTCTTTGCGTCAAGCTTGAGGATGGGGCGGCCATCTGAGGTGATGGAACCTATTTTTGCCAGCCGCTCCGTCAGTTTTACTGCCGAGGTGAAATCGGGGACAAAGACGAGGGCATGGACTTTTCTCGTTTTACCGGCTTTTTGGTAGATGCAGCTTATCTCTCCGGAGAGGAGGAACCTGACCTGGGCGCGGCAGGAAGAGGGGACCTTGACCGGGATCAGCTCCTTTCTCAAGGCAAACAGTCGGCCTTCGTCCTCTTCCAGTTTTTCCTGCAGTTCTTTCAACCAAAGGGGATGGGTGAAATCGCCGCTGCCAATCACGAAAATCCCCTTCAGCTGACCCCACCGACAGAGGTTTTCCGGGTTCAGATCTCGGCTGCAGGCGATGGAATGGGGGGAGTGGATATGGAGATCGGCAAAGAAACGCACGCTTTGTCACCTTTTCAATTCAATAATTGCCATAACCGGACCGACCTTTATACTTATACCAGATTTCCTCCAGTTGCCCTGCAACTAAGAAAGACCTTCATATGGACTGGCATTTACTCTCAATTGAAGAAGCATTCGCCAAGTTTGGCTCCTCCAAGAGCGGCATCAGCCTTGAGGAGGCTCGTAAGCGACTGGAACAATACGGGCGGAACCAGCTCAGGGAAAAACGGGCCAGGTCTCCCTTTGTCATGTTCGTTGCCCAGTTCGGCGACTTCATGATCCTGGTGCTTATAGCTGCGGCTGTCATCGCCGGGATAATCGGCGATGCCGGGGATATGGCGCCGATCATTGCCATTGTCCTGCTCAATGCAATCATAGGTTTTATGCAGGAATACCGTGCTGAACGGGCCATTGCCGCCCTGAAGAAGATGGCGGGCTTTACCGCTGAAGTCATCCGGGGGGGAGAGCCGCAGACGATGGCGGTGGAAGAGATCGTGCCGGGGGATGTGGTGCTTCTGAGAGCCGGTGACGTTGTCCCTGCCGATCTGCGGATTACTGAGGCCGCCCAGCTTAAACTGGATGAAGCTTCGCTTACGGGAGAGTCCTTTCCCGCCGAAAAAAAATCAAGCACCCTTGATGAAGCCTCCCTACCCTTGGGCGAAAGAGTCAATATGGCCTATAGGGGGACCATCGTCTCAGCGGGCAGGGGCGTTGGACTGGCTGTTGCCACCGCCATGGAGACGGAACTTGGCAAAATAGCGTCGATGATCCAGGCGGAAGGGGATACCAGGACGCCGCTGCAAAGGAAGCTGGCGGCTTTCGGTCGCCGTCTGGCCCTTTTGGTGCTCTTCATCTGCGGCGTCATTTTCGCCATGGGCTATTTGCGGGGGGAATCCCCCTTGCTCATGTTCATGACCGCCATTTCCCTGGCGGTGGCGGTCATCCCCGAAGCGTTACCGGCAGTGGTGACCATCTCGCTGGCATTGGGCGCCAAAAAGATGGTCAGGCAGAAAGCGCTTATCCGGCGGCTGTCGGCAGTGGAGACCCTTGGTGCCGTTACCCATATCTGCACCGATAAAACAGGCACCCTGACCCGCAATCGAATGACTGTAACCCGGCTTTTTGCGGATGGACGGACTATTCCGGCGGCCACGTCTGCACGGGATGCCGGGGTTGCCGGCAATTCCTCCCTCTTCCACCTTATGGCTGCAGCGGCCTTGTGCAACGATGCCAGGACTAACGGCGACAACGGGCTGAGTGGTGATCCAACGGAGACTGCTCTCTATGTCATGGCTGCTGAAAATGGCTTCGATCCGGTAAAACTGGCGGCCCAGTTTCCGCGTCTGGCTGAACTCCCCTTCGATGCCGATCGGAAGTGCATGACCACCATCCATGAAGGCTCGGAAGGGGTCGTGTCGTACACCAAGGGGGGATTGGAGGCAATTCTCGCCAGGAGTTCGTCCATGCTTTCCGGTTCGACCATTGTCTCCCTTGACTTTGGTGCTGTTCACCCGGCAAATGAGGCTATGGCAGCTTCCGGTCAGCGGGTACTGGCCGTGGCCATGCGGCGATGGGCATCCCTGCCTGAGGATATTTCGTCAGAGGCGATAGAAAAGGATATGACCTTTCTCGCACTGGTGGGAATGGAGGACCCGCCCCGGGAGGAGGCTTTCGATGCAGTAGCCCAATGCAAGACGGCCGGGATAATTCCGGTAATGATAACCGGCGATCATCCGGCGACGGCGGCGGCCATCGCCAGAAGGTTGTCGATCCTCGATGGGGAAGGGGAGGTGATGACCGGCCCCCAGCTTGAGGCGCTGCCGCTCCATGAACTGGAGAAACGGGTGGAGGACATCCGTGTTTATGCCCGGGTGGCACCGGAACAGAAGCTGAAAATCGTCCAGGCGCTAAAAGATCGTGGGAAATATGTAGCCATGACCGGGGACGGGGTCAACGATGCCCCTGCCCTGAAAAGGGCCGATATCGGCGTCGCCATGGGGATTACCGGTACCGACGTTGCCAAGGAGGCAGCAGCCATGATCCTCCTGGACGACAACTTTGCCACTATCGTAAGAGCGGTCAGGGAAGGAAGGCGCATCTATGCCAACATTCTCAAGTTCATAATCTATTCCATCTCATCCAATTGCGGCACCCTGGTGCTGATTGCCTTTGCCCCATTTTTGGGGTTGCCTTTGCCGCTCTTTCCCATTCAGATTTTATGGCTTAATCTGCTTTGCGACAGTTTTCCCGGTCTGGCTCTGGCCGTGGAGCCGGTAGAAAAGGATGCCATGGATCGGCCCCCCATCGATCCAGCCTCAGGGGTCTTTGCCGAAGGTCGAGGGTGGTTCATGGCCCGTTATGGCATTTTTATCGGCGGTCTCGCCCTGGGTCTGCAGGTTTATGCCATGAAGGCTGGGCATTCCTGGCAGACCATGGTCTTCACCTTTCTCATCCTCAGCAGAATGGCCATGGCCCTTTCTGCACGGTCCCGGCAGTTGTCGCTTCTGCAACTGGGCATTTTCAGCAACAGTCAGCTGATCGGCGCCATACTCCTCGTTGTCATTCTGCATGCCTGTGTCGTCTGGATTCCTGCCACGAACCCCGTTTTTGCCACAGAGCCCCTGGACCTGAGGGAAATGGGGATGGTGCTGGCCTTGTCTGTGGCGGTTTTGTTGGTGTCGGAGCTGGAAAAGGCTGTGCTGAGGAGAAAACGCCTGCCGTGACTTCGTCCGTTCGTTCGGTCGCCATAGCTGCGGACCTTGCACTGCCTTTTGGTGTCGTTGCCTGAACCAAGATTGCCGCACAGTGGACTTCATTTGCTATCGGCGGGTGTCCGCTCGCCGCTATGGCTCTGTCACTCACTCCCGAAGCCACGGCAGCCGTGGAGGGGGCCTGCCGCGACTTCGTCCGATCGCTTGGTCGCCCCAGCTGCGGACCTTGCACCGTCTCTTGACCTCATGCCAGAGTTTCCATTTGCCGCGGAGGATACTTCGTTTATGCATTGGCGGGTGTCCGCTCGCCGCTGTGGCTCTGTCACTCACTCCCGAAGCCACGGCAGGCTTACGGCGGAGGGCTTACAGCAGGGCGTCGATGGCATCAAAATCAACATCCTGCTCGGCATTGGTCTTGATCCAGTTGAGCTTCTCTTCGTCTTCGGCGGTGATTTTGGCAACATCTGCCGACAGGGTGGTGAAGACCTTGGCGGTGGTTTTATCGACGCGGATATAGGGGATGTTGCTGTCGTCCAGGATCTGTTGGCTGATCTTGGATACGGGCACATGGCCCGCTATGACCAGACCGGCGATCTTGGACTTGTAGGCGGGGATGTGATAGAGGGAGGCAAGGGTGACGATCAATTCGTCCCTGGAACTGGTCAGGATCATCAGGGTCGAGTCCAGCAGACCGTCGATAACCCGCTGTGAAGAGGCGGCACCCAGCTGGATATGATTGATGATGCGGGTTTTTTCATCTGGATTCCCGTTGAGGGGGAGGTTGAGCAGCTTGCCGATATGCCCCAAAGTGGGGTTGGCCAGGACCGGAGAAAAGTTGAAGCCGCCGATTACCTGAATGTGGTTGGGTGCAAGGGCCTTCTGCAGGTAGCCGAGGACATGCTCCCTTTTCTTGCTCAACAGCTTGTTGACCAGAATTGCCCGCACATCGGCCTTTTCCCGCTCGTAAAGGGCCAGGTTCAGGTGTACGGCATCCACCACCTTGCCGATACCGCTTTCGGTGACGATGACTACCGGCGCCTCTACCATATTTGCCACCCGGGCATTGCTCAGGCCGATGACCGAACCGACGCCGCCGTGTCCGGCCCCTTCGATGATGAGAAAGTCGTATTTTGAATCAAGCTCTTCCACCGCATCTATTATGCAGTCCTCCAGGGACAGGTCGTTCAGCCTGCCGCTGAGATAGTCCTTGGTAAAATCCTTATGCAATGCCACCGGGGACATGAGGGCGATATCCTCCTCAAGGCCGAAGGCTCTGGCCATTAGCACCGCATCCATATCGACGATGAAATCTTCGTAAAGCTCGATCTTTGGGCCGATAGGCTTGATGAAGCCGACCTTTTTGTACTTCTTGCGCGCCAGGTGCATGAGAGAAACGCTCATGGTGGTCTTGCCGCAGTTCTGACCGGTGGCGCCGATGAAAATCCTTTTAGCCATAACGTTTCTCCTTTTTACTCAGGCAGGACAACCGGATGCACATTCAGGCTGCGGGCACAGCCTTGCATACCAGCGGTCGAAGATGGTGATTTTTCCTTCACCGAATTTCTCCAGTGAAGCGCGAACTTCTTCCCTGGATTTCATCACCGTCACCGAATCGGGAATCTTGGAATAGAAGAGGTCGGCAAAGCAGATGATCTCCTCTTCCAGGGAGAGGGGCACCATGTCCCTGGCCGGCAGGGGCAGTTTCTGGCGCCGGATGTCCTCCGCGGTGAGTCCGACCCCGATATGTCGCTCGCATACCATGGCATGGCGGGGCAAGCCCTCTGTTTCAAGGATCTCTCTGCCGGTGATGCCATGACATATATAGGGCTGGCTGCCGAAACAGAACATCTTCGGCGCGTGGACCCGCGACACGCCTATATCATGCAGCAGTGCCGCTTCTTCAATAAATTTCAGGTCAATCGGTATGCCAAGTCCTCCGGCAACCTCCAGGGCCTTATCGGCGACCAGTCGGCTGTGTTTCAGCACAATCTCCAGAGCCGCTTCATTGGAAAAATATTTTTTTAGCAGTGCTGCCGCATCCATATGTTTACCCCGCAACATTTTGAAGCTATTATATTGAGGCGTGCCTGCCTGTCAATTGTATACAAGCAGGCGCAATAATAATTATTGATTTAAAACGGAGTTGTCGGGTGACAATGGAGATAAAGGAAACTGATATAAAAGTGGAGTTTTACCGGGCTTCGGGACCTGGGGGGCAGCACCGCAATACCACTGATTCCGCCGTGCGTATCCGCCACCTGCCCACGGGCATCGTGGTGCAGGCAGCCGAGAATCGCTCCCAGTGGCAAAATCGTGAGCTGGCCATGTCTCGTCTGCAGCAGGCGCTTATCAAGCGGGAGCGAAAAACAAAAAAAAGAATCGCCACCAAAACGCCTAAAAAGGCCAAAGAGCGACGGCTCTCCGAGAAAAAAATTGTGTCACGGAGAAAAAAGGAACGTGTTGTTCGCGATGATTAAGGAGGAAGTGTCCTGATGGATTTGATGGAAGGGATCTATTCGCGCCGCAGCGTGCGCAGCTACACCCATGAAGAACCAACCAGGGATCAAGTGCTGGAAATAGTCAAAGCCGGCTCCTGGGCGCCCTCAGGGCTCAACAACCAGCCGTGGCGGTTTGTTATCGTCAGGAGTGCGGAAATAAGGCAGCAGCTGGCAGCCCTGACCCGTTACCGGCACATTATCGGCGGTGCACCGGTGGCCATTGCCGTTTTTTGCGATCGCACGGTCATGTATAACGATGTCAAGGACCACCAGGCCATGGGCGCCTGCCTGCAGAACATGCTTCTTGCCGCCCACGGGCTCGGGCTGGGGGCGGTCTGGCTGGGGGAAATCCTCAAAAGTGCCGCCGAGGTGGGGCGCCTGCTCCAGGTTTCTTCGGAAATGGAGCTGATGGCGGTATTAGCCATCGGTTATCCTGCAGACACTGGTCAGCGTTCCATCCGCAAGGACGCGGAAGAGCTGGTCCTCGCGGAGTTCTGATATAAGGTAAGGCGGGAAGGGGGAGTGGTTTTTGTCAAATGCTCACAACTACCTTTCCGTGAACGTTTTGCAGCATGCATGGTCCTTATGGATAGTAACCTGAATATCGGGGGCGGAACATTCCAGCGATTGATTGAACTTGCAGCTGTCCACCTTGCAGGCGCCTACGCCGCCGGTAATTTCCGACACACCCGCTTTCTGTGATGAATTGGTAAAGGTATCGCAAGTGGGGTGAGAATCCCCCACCGTTATTGCCATGGCATGACAGATTTTCTCATTGTTGTAGGCGCAGTCGGTAACGTCACAGACTTTAATCTTCGGCATTGTCTGAGCCATATTTTTCCTCCTTGTGCACCCCTTCCCACTAAAAAGTCTGGCATAGTTCCCGGCGATGTCAAACCGGTCCTGCATCTTCATTAGGCTTATAGAGCCAGGGAATTACTACCACTCCCTTGACTTACTTTATTTTAATCATGGATGTCCCCCTCAGGATTCTTCATCTTATTCCAGCCCGGCGGCGATTCTGCGACCTATTATATCCCTGCAATCACAGCTCCTGTACTGAATGCTGTAAACCAACCTTTTCCCGGAATTCTCTTCGTGGCCGCTATAGATAGATCCAGTCGTAGCCGATCAGGCAGACGATGATGGATAGTGATTTATATAAAAATGTTTTATTAATCTGTTGACAAAATTTTATATACAAAATATTAATTATCCAAAGTTAGGGGTTTGATCTGAACTAGCGAGGGAATATGAAAACGATAAACAGCTTCCTTGGCTCTGTAAACATGCCTTTTTTCCAGCTTCTCATTCTGCTGGTCAGCCTTCTCAGTCCAATGCTCATTTACGCAGCGGACTTCAATATCGAGGAGGACCTGCAAGGAATCTCGGAAAAAAGCCGGGCCGTCATCAAAAAGATGCGGGAAACCGGCAGGTATACGGCTACCGAGACAGCGTTACTGAAACAACTGCTGCAGCAGATCAAGGCCGTAGACCTGATTCTGTCGGAACGGTTCCGACTGGCAGAGGAACGGACAAAATCGGTATCTGCAACTGCAGTGGAGCGGCATAACGCCATGAACGAGCGCTACCGCGCAGCGCTAGGGGAAATCATCTCCATATTTGAGCAAATACCGGCAGGCGAGGCGATCAGCGACTCAGCTGCGGCCAGGCTTGAACTGCTTCTCGATACCTCGCTTCCCAAGAAAAAGACACAGATTCTCGGGACCCTTCCGTACAAAGTTATCAATTATCCTGCGGTGGAGCCGACGGATGCCCCCTCGCTACTGCCGGCCTACCGGAATGGTGCAGCTACTGCGGTCGGTGCCGCTGATCTGAAGGGTTCCCCTGAGGCGCCGATTTCCAGGGAAATTGCGGCTCTGGCACAATCGTTGGACTGGAACCCGGTCGGCATCTATGAGTGGGTAAAGAACAACGTGGAAACCGAGTGGTACTGGGGTAGCATGAAGGGCGCAGAGGAGACCATGCGCCAGAAAAGTGGCAATGACTGTGATCAGGCGGCACTACTTGTTTCCCTGCTGAGGGCTTCCGGTTATCCGGCTCGGTACGTCAAAGGTGTGATAGAGTTTTTTCCCGGCATGGAGCGGGTGAAGAATTTGACCGGAATCGACGACCCATTGGAGATCGCGAATTTTTTCAGGCATGCGGGGATTCCATACAGGCCGCTCATATCAGGCTCGAAAATAGACAATTTTCAGATAGAGCACGTCTGGGTAGAAACTCAGGTTCCCTATCTGAATTACCGCGGCACCATGAAGGATGGCGCCGGCCGGACCTGGATCGCCCTGGACACGAGTATCAAAGGTGGCGACTATCAGTGGAACGCGCCAAGGGATCTCATGCCCGAGATCTCCCTTGCCGATACTCGTGATCTTTATTTATCCGCGCCGTCGCAGCAGACCCCTGTCGAATTTCTCCAAACAAAAATCGAAGACTTTTTGACTACCAATCATCCGGAACTGGTCTATGCCAATTTACTGCGAGTCCGGACCCACGCACCGGAACTGCTCAAAATCCTCCCAGCCAGTTTGCAATTTCGAGAAATCAAAGTGACACAGGAGCTTTCGAGCATTCCGGATGAGCTGCTCCACAAGGTGAAAGTGACCGCCGCGGACCGGGATGGCAAGCAACTTTTCGAAACCACTATCGATACCTTCAAAGTTTCCAACCGCAGCCTGGTTTTAAGCTATGAGCCGGAGAACGTCGAAGACCAGCAGATAATAAGCTCCTACGGCGGCCTCGACAACACTCCGAGTTATCTGGTGAGGTTGCGTCCGGTGTTGAAGCTGGATGGGGAGCGGATGGTGGTGGCGACCGACGGACTACCCATGGGAAGCGATTACACCGTGACTGTTTCCCTGGTCGGCCCACGTGGAACCGAGACTGTCAGCGGCAATCACATCGTAGGAAACCTGTCGGTGCTCTCTGTTGTTGCACAGAAAACCATCACTCTGCCGGAAGTCAAACCGGAGGATGTGGACGCTGAACGAATTCTGCTTGAGGAGGCGGAAAACTACGCCCGTCGCTGGTATGAAGCTGAGGAGCAACTCTCTTCACTGTTGCACCTCTCGATGGCACGCCCCATACCGTCGGTGGCCATTTTGGGTGGCGTGATCGATGTCTCATACATCCTCGATACCCCCCATGGCTTCGCCTGGAAGGGGGTATACCTGGATGCAGCCCTGCGGCGGATCTATCCTGGAGCGGCAAAAGGCGCCGGCGACTCTGCTGCGGCAAAACGGAAGGATTTCATGCTCTTTTCCGCACTGCAGGGGTCGGTGCTGGAGCACAGGCTGTTCGAGGATGATTTTCAGGTCGGGGCAATATCGACGGCGCGGCTTTTCCAAGAACTGGGGGGCCAGGTGCTGACCATTGACTCCACCAATATCGATACGGTACTTCCGACGCTTTCATATGACGACGCAATTAAAGCCGATATAACCCAGAGCGTGGCCCAAAATTATCTGGTAAGAATACCCGCAGCTGCTACCTCCTTTCAGGATTGGACAGGTACCGGATACATCAAAGAGAATCCTGCGACCGGCGAGGCCGGCTACATGTTAAGCGGTATGATAGCCGGCGGGATGACTGCGTGGGGCATCGACCGGTGGCCCGCCTATTATGCGAGCATGCTGACCACCCCTTTTACAGAGCCCCCCAATCCCGATCAAAACGCAGCGTTGTTTATCCAGAAGATGACAGGAGATTTGCAGTTTGTGAAGGTCGGGGAGAGACTGCCCAAGTGGCTGCAGGTAAGGGTTACCGATAAACAGGGAAGAGCGGTGCAAAATGCCCCCGTAACCTTCACTGTGCGTGCAGGAGGGGGCCATCTGGCTTATAATTCAGGATCCTACACCACCTATACCAACCGCGCCGGGATTGCCTCAGTCAGCCCGACTGTGGGAGAGAAGACCGGGGCGAACCCGACCTACTGGTGGGAGGACGGCTATACCTACGCGCAGCAGATCGGCGAAAACATAATCGACGCCACCCTGGCATCAGGAATTCCCACTGCCAAGCCGTTTACCGCCTATGCCTTTCCCAAAACCCCTCACCACCTGAAAAAGACCTTGGGGGACGACATAACCAGGCCGATCCTGTCCCACACCGGCTCATTGTCGGTGATGGTTGAAGATATGTACGACAACCCCATATCCAACAGTGTGGTGAAGTTTGCCTTGCAGGCCGCCAGATCAAACCTTTCGACCTGCACTCTCCCCAACCAGGATAGCAGGCAAGGGTACCTGATTAAGACGGGGGATACCTGTACAGCCAATCTTCCGGTATGGGGACAATGTGGAACTCCAACCATGACTCTACAGGATATCAGCAGCAAGCAAGGGGCGTCGGTCGACATGATTTTGGGTGGGGTCCCTGATGCCACATACAGTGTCATTGTTACTTCCGGAAATTTGACAGAGACATTCACCCAGTCCACTGAGCCTTACGGCAATTGTGGAGGAGATCAGCCGCCAGCCAACATGTTGTACGTCACCTATTCGAAACCTGTAGATAGCGCCGGAAACAACATATATGCCGGTAAGGCAGGTACTGCCGTCCCCCTGAAGGCGAGAGTTTTCTATTTGCGCGAAGGGGAAAAGGAGATTCTGGAAACCCTTAATTGCAGCGGTCCGAGGACCTGCACGAAAATCGTCGGCAACAGGCAGTATCGGATAGACACCAATTTCAAATCGGCAACGGTGACTTTCGGCGGACAACCGGGAGTCAACCTGGGGGGAGGGCTTTACCGGGGGCTATATACCCTGGCTCCGGGGCTCAACAATGTAGCCGTTTCGGCGACGGCCACCGTCTCAGGGAGAAAGACTTATTCCATTTGCCAATTGTGCAATGTCATTCAGACCGTCGATTTTACAGCAACCACCGGCATAAACATCCCGGTATACGGTGTCAAAATCGTGTCGAAAACGCCAACCCGGGCTTTCCTGGATATTAAGGGGTATTCGTACAACGACGTGAAGGCTGCCTATTCCATTGAACCTGCCGACTATAAGGCTGGGTCGGCCTACGTGGTGATTACCAAAAATGGTGAGACCATAGCGTCAATCCCCACGGAAGTGAGCGGGAACGGCTTCGCGACTTTATCTAAAGGCTTCTGGTATGACACCAACAGCAGCTATGATGCAACAGTGGTGTTGAATTACGGATGGGGGGACATAGAACTTCGCGGCGACAAGAAACCAGTTGTTTTAAGCAGCGTGAACACCGTCAAAGCTTACGATGCCAATAACCCTTGTAACCAGGCGCCGGGTAAATTGATGGACAGCCTGGTGATTGGCGTCGATCCGTCCAATAAAGCGCGAGTGGCTATGCACGTGGAGCTCGATCCTCCTGGTGCGGCTCCAGAACTTGTCTGGGGTTTCAGTGCGTTTCCAAATAGTGCCTTCCCCGAATCGGGAAGCTTCACGTCCGGCGATCCGTTCAGCGACATTTCCGCGCTCGTGACACGGGATTATAAGCTATCTGTCGGTGTCGACATCAATGGCAACGGCGTCTTTGATTCCGGTGACAATATTGTACGCACCTTTACTGTTACGGTGATCTCGAAAGCTGACTTTGAACTGAGCAGGCAATGGCTCAAGTGTATCGCCAGGCCTGACGCGGCGTGTGCTGCTCTGGTAATGACCATGCCCTTGGAGATGCAGGGTCTTTATTTCCTGCTTAGCGCCACCGGCGTACTGGAAAAACCGATGGGTTCCTCCTTCCTGATGCAGTTTATCGGTGAGGGGGCTGATGCGCCGATCCAGCCATTACGGCCGATAGGTACAGCCCCGTTAGCGGCTGGACAGCTTGACCTTAATTCAGGGGCTTACCTGAGGGCGGACTGCTCGGCGGACATTCCGGAATTAGTCTATGACAAAAACATAGCAAGAGGCCCGGAGATGATGGCCAAGATTGCCAATGCTCCTAGTGTCAGAGGGTTGATAGATTCGACTTTGCGTAACGAGAAGGCGAAAATGGTTGCCTGGTTTAACGCTAATCCGGGCCAGCTTTATCCGACTTTTGCTAACGCAGTTTCCTTAGACTTCAGGGAACGTATTGCCGGCAAGTTTATTCTGAACGATCTTGGCTTGGCCTACGGGACGGCAACAGTTGAACTTACCACTATTAATGCCAATCTTGAAGATCAATCTGGACATTTATGTATCAACGGTGTGCATGTCGTCGGAACGGTAACCGACGTCTACGATTGGAAATGGTTTCAGAATGATCTGTTCGGAAAAAGGGCCGCTGTACTCCAGGTTGGCTTTGGCTCAAACGCCGTCCTGGGAAGTGCGGGGCAGGTATTCCAGAGCAGGGCCAAGTTGAATGAGGACCTGGATATAACTTTTTGTTTGAACTGAGGAAAAGGTGTTTTTTATCAAGCAGTGGATAATGGTGTTAATTGTCGGCCTGACCTTACTGGCTGGTTGTGATGAGGAGGGATGGTCTCCGGCTGACCATGAAGTGTTGACAAAATTCCAAATGGGGTATTCCGGCGGTGTTGGCGCTCACAAAGGTAATGGATACAGTTTCGATTTATGCCTAATGTCATTTGCCGACCCGCTATCTAATGTAAACATTAAGGTTTCATTGCCGCCAGAATTGAAGTTAGTCGACGGGGATCTACGTTGGAAAGGCAACATGCCTACCTACGCGAAGCAGTGTCTTACCCTGCATGTCCGTTCCACCACCGAATGGAAGGACTGGTCCACACCGATTAATATGCATTCTGAGTTTTTGTACAAGGGGAACAACGTTGTGGGGAATTATAACGTGTCCTACGATGACACTCAGAAAAACCGCAATGAAGCAGTCTGGACAATGAACGGAAAACAGATCAGAAACGACTGAACAAGATGTAAACGCCGTCATGTCATAGGTGCTGCGGGCCAGGTATTCCAGAGCAGGGCCGATCTGGATGAGAACCTGGATCTGTCTTTCTGTTTGAACTGAGGAGAGTGATGGTTTTTGCGAAGAAATTTATCATTGTACTTCTAATATGCGTTTCAGCTTTGGCCGGTTGCGATGAGGAAGGATGGTCTCCGGCTGACCATGAGATCATGATCAAGTTCGATATGGGGTATTCCGGCAGTCTCGGTGCTCACAAAGGGAGTGAAAATAGTTTCGACTTATGTCTGAATTCCTTTGTAGAGCCATTATCCAACGTGAATATCAAAGTATCTCTGCCGCCGGAATTGAAGTTACTCGATGGTGATCTGCACTGGAAAGGGGATCTGCCTCCCAACGCAAAGCAGTGCCTTACCTTGCACGTCCGTTCCACAACCGATTGGAAGGAGTGGACCGCTCCGATTCACATGCATGCCGATTTTTTGTACAAAGGGAACAAGGTCGTGGGAGATTATAACCACTCCTACGAAAACTATCAGAAAAAACGCTATGGAGCAGTCTGGACCATGAACGGAAAACCTGTTGACAACAATTGAATCACAAGCTGCTTGTTAAGATGGTTTTGGCTTAAACGTCATCCTAAAGAACAGGATACCAAGGAGTTTAGTTAATGATTAAAAGCATTTTGCTGCTGATTTTAGTGCTACTGCCCCTTCCTGTGCTGGCGCAGGAAACCGCTCCGCTATCGCTTAAAACAATCAAGATCGTGAAGATATCAGCCCAGGACCGTTTGGCTACGGTCAAGTCTGCGGATGGCATACTTCACCTGCTAAAGATCGGTGACGAATTGGGAAAAGGGGCGAAAGTCTCTGATATTACCAAGGGAAAAATCGTCGTTGAGGAAACAACGGACCAAGGGGTGGAGACAGTTTTTCTGATCCTCGATAACGGCGTGCAGAGAATCGAAAAAATTCGCAAAACATCCGGTGAGCACCGGCCGCTAACGGCAACAGGGACCTTCAGCATCCCGGTTGAGGCCCAGCCGGTTAAATAGACACTGTCGTGGAGGGAACATGGACCCGCAACGCTCATTGATACTGTCGCACCGTCGGTTTGCCTTCGCAATGAAGGGCCTGATGCTCTTTTTGCTGTCGGCGATCGCTTTGCTCATTCCCCCTGACAACACCTTTGCAAACGATTTCAATGCCGTATGGCTGGGTGATTTCGGCAACGTGACCGCCATGGAGGTGACCGGGAATTATGACGCCAAAAACACCGATGGCACAGTCAATTCGGACGCCAGGGCGGTAATTGCCAGGGAGTTTTACAAGACCCACAAGGATGAGTACGACTTCCTGGTGATTGTCAGCAACTTCGACTTCAAGATGCCGGAGACAGAGGCGCGGGCCTTTTACATGGGGGTGAAGAACGATACCCGCGGCATCGGCGAGGAACTGTTCGACAATACGAGCTTATTCGGCAGCGGTGGCAGGCTCCAGGGGACGATCGACATGGGAAACCTGGCTTACATCGCTACCGACCCTTACAGCCCCGATTTCGAGAACACCTTCTATATCATGAACCACGAAATGATGCATCGGTGGGGGGCGCGGGTAAAATTCAAGGCTGCCGACGGCACTACCAGTAGCGCCCTTCTCGGTAAGGACGGCAGCCACTGGAGCTTTCTCCTAGATTCCCAAAGGTCTGTCCTCTACGGCAACACCTGGCATGATAACGGAGACGGGACATTTACCGCTCAAGAAGGGGGCAAATACTTCAGCCCGCTCGATCTCTACCTGATGGGTATTTACGACAAGTCGCGCGTTCCCCCCATTACGTTGATCGAAAATCCTGCGATCGATGCCAACCAGGTTCCAAAGCCCGGGACCACCATCAGCGGCATCCCCCGTTATGTCACCATAGACGATATCATTGCCGTAGAGGGTGAGCGGATACCGTCCGCTTCGCAGTCGCAAAAGAAGTTCAACATGGCGGTGATTTTTATTACCACCCCTGGGAGTTTCACGGGTGATGAGACCAATGCGCTGGAGAACCTGTTGCGGGGGGTGGCAACCAGATATTCAATCTTGACCGATGCTGCTGCGCTTTTGTCGGCAACGCCGGCGCCGATTGAAGAGGTGGCTGACAATCCGGGGCTTTTCCCGGAACAAGGTACCAAACGCACGGCAGCGGCAAATGTCGATGAAGGTGCTGCCTGGTTAGTGGCTGCACAGAAGGAGGACGGCAGTTGGGCCACCGATCTCCGGCTTACGGAAAGGGAGACCTCGGAAGCCGTGACCGTACTGAGGAATTTCGCCACCGGCACATCGGCGGCAGCCCGTGGTTTGCAGTGGCTGACTGCCAATGGCAACGGTAACACTGATTATCTCGCCACCAGAATTGCGGCGCTGGCGGATGCCGGACAGATTCCCGCAACACTACTTGCCGAACTGCTTGCTCGACAGAATGGGGATGGTGGTTGGGGAAGCGACAGAAACTATTCCAGTAATCCGGTCGATACCGCCCTGGCATTGAAGGCTCTCGTGGCTGCGCATACGACTGGGATCGCCGTTGAAAACGGCAAAACGTTCCTTATTGCCAGGCAGAATCCTGACGGCGGGTGGGGCTTCCATGCCGACGCGGCCAGTGCCGTCCTGGTAACGGCCCAGGTCTCGGCCACGCTGCAAAGACTGCCGTCCAACAGCCTCCTGGCGACAGTTATCAGGAAGGCGACCACATTCCTGTTGAGCCATCAGAACGTGGATGGAGGTTTCGGTAGTTCCCCTTCAACAGTATATGAAACGGCTCTCGCTTATGGCGCGTTGTCCGGAGATATCACGGATATGACGATTCTGGGCTTGGCGGCCAGCTACCTGTCCTCGACACAGTTGGAGGATGGATCATGGCTGCAGGACCCTTACACGACTGCACTGGCGGTGGAGGCATTATACAACTTCGCCAGGAGACCGCCGCCAACGCCCCCTACGACCAAAGGCACCATCACAGGAACGGTCACCGATGCCACTACCCATCAGGCTCTTGCCGGCGTGAGCGTTACGTTGGCAAGCGATCCCGCCATTACTGCAATGTCGACCTCTAATGGCTCTTTCACTCTTGCCGATGTCCCACAGGGTTCCCAGTCTATTGTCGTCTCGCTGAACGATTATGGGCAATTGACCCGCACGATGACGGTTACGGCGGGAGCCATTTCGGACCTTGGCCCCCTGGAGCTGGCGCCAAACCCTGTAACCGGCATTATCAAAGGAACTTTGACGGCCGCGGCAACAGGTCTTCCCCTATCGGGGGTGAGCGTGACTGTTACCGGCGCCTACCAGGGGAATGCAGTGACCGGTACCGATGGCGCATTCGTGATCGGGAATGTTTCCCCGGGAAGCGTCACCATTTCAGCCTCCAAGACGGGATATGAGCAGGTTGCCACTACCGGGACCGTGGTGGCCGGACAGGTTCTCTTTTTCAATCCGCAGATGAAGACGCCGGTTTCCGTGCCATTGGTCGGTTCAGTGACTGGTAAGGTATTCGATGCAGCAACGAAACAGCCCCTGTCGGGTGCCTTTGTGGCACTGCAAGCCGATCCGGGGATCACTGCGACCACCGATCCTACCGGCACGTTTACCTTGTCGGGCATACCGCAAGGTGGCCAGAAGCTCAATTTTACCCTCTCGGGTTATGCCCCCACCAGTGCGGCGGTGGGCGTTGTGGGGGGATCTACCGTAAATCTGGGAGTGGTGACTCTTTCGCTAACCCCGACCGCCAGCACGGTTAAAGGGGTACTGGTCGACGGCTCCACCGACCAGCCGCTACCAGGGGTAGTAGTAACCATGACCGGCGTTTTCAGCGGCACTACGGTTACGGGAGCCGATGGCAGCTTTGCGGTGTCGGGTGTTTCACCTGGTGCGCTGACCGTAACCGGGGCGAAGAGTGGCTTTTATCCTGCATCCATGACCGGGGTTGTGCCTGTTGGCGGCGTGTTATACCTGAACGCCCGCTTGACCGCGATTCCACCGCAACCGACTACCGGGACCGTGACCGGAAAAGTGGTTGATGCAGCAAGCAAACTGCCGCTGACTGGCGCTGTTGTGACTCTTGGCAGCAATGGCTCGATCAAAGCGACCACCGACGCTTCAGGTAGTTTTACTCTCACGGCCATACCGGCTGGGAGTCAGCAGCTGGAGGTGACCTTAACCGGGTATGCTTCAGGGACCGCAGCCGTAGAGGTGGCAGCCGGAGCTCTGCTCAATCTCGGGGATCTGCCGCTCTCTCTGAATCCGACGTCGGCCGTTATAAAAGGCACCATCACCAATGCCGCCGATGGGCAAGCGCTGGCAGGAGTGACCGTTGCCGTTACCGGCTCCTTCAATGGCACAGCCATAACCGGTGCTGACGGGACTTACCTCTTTCCGGAGGTCACTCCCGGAAGCGTGACTGTTACTGCATCTAAAGCCGGATATTTCCAGGCTACAGGGAGTGGATCGATTTCCGCAGGTGGCTTGCTGCTGTTCACTCCGCAGCTGGTCCTGATACCGCCTCAGCCGGACACAGGTACCATAACCGGCAGGGTGGTGGACGCCACCACGAAGGAAGCGTTAAGTGGGGTCGTGCTGACCCTGCAAAATGATTCGGCTGTCCGTACCGTAACAGATGCCACCGGCAGTTTCCTGTTGAGCAATATCCCGGTCGGTGACCAGGCTGTGGATTTTTCCCTGCCGGGATATTCGGCGGCTGTCGCAAAGATCACCAGCACAGCCGGTTTTTCCCTGGATCTCGGCACGCTCCCTCTCTCTTCCAACCCGACCACCGGCGTGCTGAAAGTGACGGTGTCCGATGCGGCAACCGGCAAGGCGATTGAAGGGGCGACCATCACGGTCGACGGAGCCGGCCTGACAGGCATTTCAGGAACCGATGGCAGCTTCCTCTTTCCGGAACTTATTACAGGAGACCGGACCCTGAGTGTAGTCAAGAACGGCTACTATCCCACGACAGGTACGGTAACTCTCATGGCAGGATGGATTCTGTCTCTGAACACTCAACTGCAGGCGATACCAGCCCAGCCAACTACCGGCACTCTCATTGGACGAGTGGTGGATGCGGTCGATAGTCATCCCTTGAGCGGCGTCACCGTGACCTTGGCCGGTGATCCCCCGGTCGTGGTGAACACCGACAGCGCAGGCGGCTTCTCGCTACCGGACGTTACTCCCGGTAGCCATACCGTTGATTTCAGCCTCTCCGGGTACATGACGAGCCGCGTGACCCTCGACATGATCGCCGGCGTGATCCTCGATCTCGGCAGCCTGCCACTTGCCTCCAGCGCTACCACCGGATTCATCAAGGGTGTCGTCACCGACGGGTCTACCAATCTGCCGCTTTCGGGGGCAACAGTCACAGTCAGCGGCTCCTTTAGCGGGAGCACCGTCACTCAGGCAGACGGCTCCTATGCCTTTTCCCAGGCAACACCTGGTCCTGTGTTCATTGCCATTACCAAAGCGGGATATTACCCGCAGACGGGGACCGGCACGGTGCAGGCAGGAGGGATGCTGGTCAGCAATGGGGCCTTGAAGGAATTGCCCCCTGCAGGCAGCACAGGGGAATTCACCGGTGTTGTGGTAGATGCCATGACCAATCTTCCCATCCCCGGTGCGACCATCACTGTGGTTGGGGAAATCTCGGTGAATACCGATGCGGATGGGGTCTTTCATGCCAGCCGTGTTGTCCCCGGCGCACGCTATGTGACCATTTCCGCAGCTGATCATGTCAGCCTGAATTACACTGTCATCGTAGTGGAAGGGATAACTACCAACATCCAGACCGTCTACCTTACCCCCCTGCTGGAGAGTTCGGCTGTAGCCGGTGTGGTCAGCGACCTTTTGACCGGCAACCCGATTGAAGGCGCCGAGGTGACGGTGGCGGGTACCAGCCTCTCTGCCAGAACCGACAGTAACGGCGCCTACAGCATCTCCGGTATTACGCTGCTGGACTTCTCATTGAGAGCCGGCGTCACCGGGTACGACTCCCTGTTGCAAAGCGTCTCCTCGGCAGCCAACGGATTCTACCGGGTGAACTTCCCCCTGAACCCCAGCCAGGCGAGCTCCTTGTCCATAGCTTCGCTCAAAACGGATAGTCAGAGCTATCCCGCGTACTCAGCGGTCTCCATACAGGCGGAAGTTCTTAACATGGGCACCCTGGCAATCGCTGGCACCGTGAGCGTGACCATACTCGATGCCGACGGGCAGGTAACGGATAATTTGCTGGCAACGGCCGCCGATGACAACGGGGTGCAGAATTCCCTGATATGGTTCGAACCGGGGGTTCCGAAGGTGATCACTATCCCATGGGAGACCGGCAACCGACAACCGGGCATTTATCGGGCGGTGCTGAAAGTCACCGAAGGGGAAACGGGCATAAGCTTCGGGACGGTGGTTGCCGCCAAAGGCGCGACTCTCTTCACGGTGGCTCCGACCCAGGCGGTGGCAAGCCTGACCCTGACGCCGCTGCCGCGTTTTGCAAACTTTAACGCAACCGAGCAGATAGCATTACTGGCAAGCTTGGTGAACCGCTCGAACGTCCCCATCGAGCTGGCAGTCGCCTACCAGTGGCTGAGCCCAAGCGGAGGCGTGCTGCACAGCGGCACCGGAACCATTTCGGTACTGCCCGGCGAAGGGAGTAAATCCCTGCAGCTGGAAACCTTCCCCTTTACCTTCACGCAGAGCGGTGTGCATCCCGTACAGGTGACGCTGCAAAGCGGACCGATGCCTGCGGTTTTTACCGGAGAAGCCGTTACGGTGGCACCGGGCACCCACATTGAACCGACACAGCAGTTGACGCCTGCAAAGGTGACCCCTGACGGCGACAAGCGTCTGCGTATAAACATCCATCTGAAGGGGGAGGTGCTGAAATGAGAGCCACTCAACATACATTGAAATTTCTTTTCAGCGCGTTTTTTGCCCTGCTGTTGACGATGCCGGTGGCATCACGGGCGGCTTCCGACAGCTCAGGCAAAGACTTCTATTTCGCCTTTCAGGAAAACTACACCAATACCTCCAACCTTGCTCTGTTCATAACCGGCAAGGAGGATACTCAGGGTGTCGTTGAAATAGCGGGCATAAATTTCAGTACCACCTTCACCGTTGTGGCAAACCAGGTTACCACCATCAGCATTCCAGAATCAGCGCAACGGTTGGGAAGCAACGTGGTTGCTAGGCTGGGTATCCACGTGACGGCGCAAAAGGAAGTGACCATATACGCCCTCAATCAAAGGACTGCTTCAACCGATGCCTTCCTGGCTCTTCCGACCGACATTCTGGGGCTGGAGTATATAGCCATGAGCTATAACGGCTTAAACATACAGTATGAGCCGTCTCAGGTTGCGGTTGTTGGGGCGTATGATAATACCGAAGTCACCATCACTCCCTCGAATGCGGCCGACGGCAGGGCGGCAGGGGTCCCGTACACCATCCGGCTCAATCGCGGCGACACCTATGAGGTTCGCGGCTCCGGCACCGCAGACCTGACCGGAACCATTGTGACCGCGACGGCACCGGTGTCGGTCATGAGCGGTGTGCAATGCGTCAACGTTCCGGTGGGTTATTGGGCCTGTGACCACATTGTGGAAATGATGCCTCCGGTCGCCACCTGGGGAAAATCGTTCCTGACGGTTCCCCTGGCGACGCGTTTGAAGGGTGATCCCTACAGGATCCTTGCTTCCCAAGATGACACCAAGGTGTACATCAATGGCGCCTTGGCTGCGACGATCAACCGCGGGAGATTTTTCGAGAAAATCTTGACTGCTCGCTCCCAAATCGAGGCCAGTGCGCCGGTACTGGTGTCCCAATACTCTGCGGGACAGGATTTCGATGGTGTGGTCTCGGACCCTTTCATGATGCTCATTCCACCGACTGAGCAGTTCTTGAACCAGTACACCTTCAGCACTCCGTCCGGCGGGTTCAGCAGGAATTATGTCAATGTCGTGGTCCCGACCTCGTCGGTGTCGTCTCTGCTGCTTGACGGCACACCGGTCAATGCCGCGCTGTTTTCCCCGGTCGGCTCCAGCGGATTCAGCGGCGGGCAGGTTCCCATCAGCCTCGGGTCTCATACCATCACAGGGAGTGTCCCCTTCGGCATCTATGTCTACGGTTTCGGCAGTTACGATTCCTATGGGTATCCCGGAGGGATGGCCTACGAGTTCATCAATCCCATGGGGGATACCTACGCGCCAAATGTCAGACTGAACCAGATAAACGACACTATCTGGGGGACCGCTACCGATAGCGAGGATATCAATGCCAACGGTGTGCTCGATGCGGGAGAGGACCTGAACGGCAACGGCGTGGTCGATCGTCGCAGTGAAGACGTGAATGGTAACGGCAAGCTGGATGCCGGAGAAGATCTTAACGGCAACGGATACCTGGACCGTGATACCGGTGTCTTCAAAATTGAGCTGGAGCCGGGGGCGAACAACCTCAAATTGACCACTCTTGCCTTTGTGCCGGGTGCACTGTCGGTTGGCTTCAGTGTGACCTTGATAGATTCGGCTCTGCCGGGAAGCGGCTTGCTCCGGGTAACGGACGGCGTCGGCAATGAAGTGCTCTCACCCATCACCTTGTCGCTGGTACCGACCTTGACCGCTGTCCGGATTATCGATACCGTTTCGACCAAGGATATCCAGGTTGATACCAACTCGTTCACCAAAGCCCCCTACAGCGTGACGAACCTCGAAGACACCACGGTGATCGAATGGCGATATGACAGCTTTCCTGCCGATCTGTCGACCGATATCGCCTTCGACGTCATCCTGAAAAATCCTGTCCCCGGCGAGCAACGGTTGGTGACCCATAAGGTGGAACTGCTGTACAACGCCGTGAACGGTCAGCCGGTCCGCACCGAGTTAGGCTCCCTTTTGGCCCAGGTGCTGACATCAGCTTTCGAAACTGCAATTGCGACGGACAAACCGTCTTATGGTCCCAATGCAGATGCGCTGGTCAGTGCAACCGTGAAAAACGTGGGGCAGTACCAGCGTTCAGTCGACGTCAAAATCCTTATAGAGGACGCAATGGGGAATGTCCTGGGGCAGGAAACCCGCCCGGCCGTCCCCTTCGCCGTCGGCACCCCGCAAAGCTTTACCGTAACCTACAATACCGGGACCAGCTACCCGGGTGACTACAGGGCTCATCTGCTTCTTCTCGACAACGGCAAACAGGTAGGAGAATCCTTCGCCCCCTTTAAAGTGACTCCGGAGAGAAGCGCCACATCTAACATCAGCAGCGACAAGGCCGCGTATGTCTCCTATCAACCGGTGGTTATAACTTCCACCATTCGGAGTACGAGCCCTAACTACGTACTGCAAGATCTTACTGCGCGCGTAACCGTTACCGACAGCGCCGGTAACAAGGTCTTTTCCGATGATAAAGTGATCAAGACGCTGCTGCAGGGGCAGAGCACCGACCTGAGGAGCGACTGGAACAGCGGCTCCCATGCCAAAGGGAAATATATGGCACAGCTTGAGGTGAGTGACGCCTCCGGCCTGCTCACCACTTCCTCCACCGCATTCGACATCCTGGGTACATCCGCAACCGGGGTAGGGGTCAGCGGCACCATAACCGCCCAGCCAAGTCCGGTATATCAGGGGCTAGAGGAGAAAATCGCCTATACGGTGACCAATACTGGTAATGAAGATCTGTTCAATCTTGCACTAAGCATAGTCATTGCCGATGCTGTCACCATGGAGGTGAAACAAACCCTGCCTGCGTCCATTACGCTGCCGATGGGGGCAACCAGTGCCGATAACCTGACCGTTTCCACTGCCGGGCTCAACGTCGGCACCTACGCAGCCTTCCTGAAAGCAACCCTTTCAGGGAGCTCTCAAACCAAGACTCTGGCCCGCGCCAATTTCGAAGTGGTCGTTCCCGTTAAGCCTAAACTTGAGGTGACGAAAGCTGTTTCGGGTATCGGCAACGTACTTGTATGGCTCGACTACCCCTGGACAAGCGGCCAGAACTGTCCTGAGCGGCCACCTGTGGAGCGGGCGCTCCGCGAGGCCGGGGTGCTTTATACCATCGTAACCGACAAGAAAGATTTCGAACGTGAAATCCGCAATCAAATCTATACTGATTACCTCATCCTTGGCGATCAGCTTCCCACCGAGGACCACTTCTCTGAAGAATTGCGAGAGCAAGTAAATCGCGGGAAAGGGCTGATCTCCTCGCCGTTTACCAGGAACAATCTGAACGAGGCGATGTTTGGCATCAAGACCATAGGAGTAGCTTCGGGAAGCGATTACCTTGTGGAATTAGCGTCAAGTCCGATCTCCGCTGCCGGCAGCCTGCAGTCCTATGGCCGGTCGATCAAGGTGGAAGCGGTCAATCCTGCTGAGGTTGTCGGGTGGATCACCGAGGTTAGCAACAACAAACCGACCAGGTATCCGGCTGTGATCGTGCGACAGTATGGCTTGGGCAATGTGGTGTTCCTTGGCTTCGACCTGGGCATGACCAGTCGCAACTATGATGCCTTTGCCCAGCTCCTGACCAATGCTTTCCGCCATATCCATCAGCCGGCTTCAACCGTCTCTTACGGACCGGGGCAGATGGTTCCGGTTGAACTCACGGTAAAAAGCCTGGCTGACGAATTCAGCCTGAAGATCAGCGAGTCGTACCCTGCCGGTGTGAGATTGTTCGATCCGGCGTCGGGTCAATGGATTACTGATAACCCATGGGTTTACAATCTCATGCTGATGCCGGACGAGAAGAAGACCATGCTCTATTACGCTCAGTTGCCGGTTGAGAAGGGGGAGTATACCCTTGAAAGCAGCATCAGTTATTCCGTTGACGGTATCTGGGATGAGACTGGACGTTATGCGGTTGCGCCGGCAATATCCAGTGATACGGCAGAGTCAATTGATATAGTAAGAATGCAGCTTGCCAACCTTTATCCGCTTACCAATGAAGAAAATGCAAATGTTGCAACAGCACTAACAGCAATGAGTAAGGTAACGATACAGGCCTCGTACACCGTTATCGAATTAGATGCAATAATTCACGAGTTGCTTAAAGCGATCGGTGCAATGGTGGATATTCATACTGTTGATACCGCCCCTATAAGGAGGGAGCTGGACAAGCTGCTGGTAAGCTTTTCAGGCAGGTGGTATCAGAAGCAGTAGTACCGTATGGAAATGGATCTACAGGAAAGCCGGTTCATACCAGAACCGGCTTTCTTTGTAACTAGCTGTGTTGTCAAGCTAAACGTTGTGGTACTACTGGTTTTGTGATTCCATATTTAAAAGCAAGATCGACTTACCGACTTTCTCAATAACATACCATGCATGCAACGTCTTGACGCTATGACGTTACAATGCTACGAATACTTGTTGTTTTTTGCGTATTGAATTCTGCTGCATGTGATGTATAAAGGGTGAAATCGCCGCCTGATCTAAATGTATTGTGAATGAGGGAAGGGACGTAATGGCTGAAGGCATATTCAAAGCATCATTCAACCGAAGGCACTGGTTCCTCCTGCTGATTGCCTCCCTGTGTCTTTCTGCATGCTCCACAACCCCGTCTCCCTGGCGGGACGACGCCGTTAACGCCTTACACGCTGCCCGCCAGGAAAGTGCCGATAAGCACCTGCCCACTGAATTCGAGAGTGTCCATATCGCCTTTTCCCAGGCCGAACTCCTGTTGCAGCAGGGAAAGGATGAAGAGGCCGACCGGTTTTACCAGCTGACCGTCATCAAGGGGAGGATGCTGCATAAAAATGTCATTGCAAAAACTGCCCAGCTTCTCCATGGGGCGGGCGAAGCAAACAGGGCTTCCCTGGAACGGGCACGGGAGCGTGCAATTCTGCAAGCCAAAGAACAGGCGGCCCTGGCAAACGAAGAGATCCTTTCCCTTCGCCCGGCCGAGCCAGCTGCCAGGCCGGCCGGCTCGCCGGAAAAGGCCAATCGCAAGGGGGCCAAACGGACCCTTTATCTTACCTTCGATGACGGGCCCTCGCCGCTCACCCTCACCATCGCCCGATATCTCAAGTCCGAAGGGATTAACGCTACCTTTTTTGCCGTGGGGCGGAATATCAAGGGACACGAACAGCTTGTGAAAGATACCATCGGCAATGGCCATACGGTCGCCAACCATACCTTTACCCATGATGCCAGAAGGTTATCCGCCAGCCCATCGGCCCTCAACGGCGAAATTGCAAGAACAGCGGCACTCCTGGACCAGCTTGGAGGAGACGGACTTCTGGTCCGCATTCCGTACGGGTCGAACACCATCCGGCGCCGAATCTCCCAAATCAGCGATCCGTCGGTACAGATTATCGATTGGGACGTAGACAGCAACGATACCAGGCCGGAAGGGCTGGGTAATCATGCATTCATTGCCAGAAGCGTGCTGAACCAGTTGAAGAACCGGCATCGGGAAAATATCGTCATACTGTTCCACGACGGAGCGGGGCACCAGGAAACCCTGGCGGCGCTGAAGGAACTGGTGCCGAGGCTCAAGCGGGAAGGGTATCGTTTTGCCGGGCTTTCCAGGGAATCGCAGGTAGCCTGGGTGAGGAAACCGCAAGGGACAGGGCTGGTTGCGGCTACGAAGAGCGACAGGCGGCCGAAGGTGCGGTTGTAGTGAGGAGTATGGAGAATCCATGAAGGATTTGCTGATCTCCCTGCAGGCGCTTTTCCCAACCGACTGCCATGAACATATTTATGTGGTAGGGGGGAGTGTCCGTGACTTCCTACTCGGCAAGGAGAGCGAAGATATCGACCTGGTGGCGGCGCTTCCCGATGAAACGCTCCGTAGCTGCGGGTTTTACCCGATCACGGGCAAGACGACCGTCCCCATCTGGTTCCAGTGCCACCCTGAACTGGGGAAGATCGAGATCATTCAGCTCAGGGAAGAGTCCCTCATTGAGGACCTGCGCCGCCGTGACTTCACCATCAACGCTATTGCCATGCATCTTTCCGGTATGCTATACGATCCCCTTGACGGGAGCCGCCACTTGCGGGAAGGCCTTTTGCAGGCCTGTACCGACAATACTTTTGCCGACGACCCCTTGAGGATCTTCAGGGCCTTCCGTTTCGAGGCGGACGGCTGGCAGATGACAACCGGGTCCAAGGCGCTGATCCTGGGTAGGGACTGGACTGCCAGGCTCGGCCATATCCCGGTGGAACGATTCAGCCGGGAAATGCTCAAGGCCCTCGGCGGCAAGGAGCCGGGGATATTCTTTCAGCGGATGCTGGCGTGCCGGGTGGGCAAGGAGTGGCTGCCCGAGCTGTTCTCCATGACGAAAGTCCCGGCCGGCCCCCTGGAGCATCATCCAGAGGGAGACCTGTTCACCCACTCCCTGCAGGTGCTGCAACGGACCGCAGCGGTGACCGGCGACCCGCTGGCCCGCTTCTGTGCTTTTTTTCACGATATCGGCAAGCTGGCCACCGGTCCTGACCTGTATCCCAGGCATCATGGCCACGAAGAGGCAGGATTCCATATGGGACACCGTCTGGGCAGGCGTCTGTGTCTGCCTGCCAGTTACATGAAGGCTCTTTCCTGGACAAGCCGGCTCCATATGCATCTGAACAAATGGGCTGAGCTGCGCTCTTCTACCAGGATCAGGAGTGCGGAACAGGCCGCCAAGGCGGGTATTGCCTCGATCTTGCCGGTGATCGCCGGGGCCGACAAGCCGGAGAACACCATACCCCTCGGCTGGGAAACAGCGGTGAAAGTTGCCGCCATGACTACGGCGGAACTGGGGATCGAGATAGAGCGGCTTTGTGCCATTCCGGCAGAAAAGCGTGCCGACTTCATTTTGCAAAAGCGTGTGGAGATGCTCAGGATGCTGGAAGGGAAAAAATATCCATGATTGCCCTGGCAGCATTGTTTTGTTATGCTGCGCCGTAACCTGTAAACATAGTAAAGGAGAAGGTATCATGGCACACTTGACCGTCGTGGCAAAGGTAGTGGCAAAAAAGGAATCCATCGAGGCATTGAAGGCGGAGCTGTTCAAACTGATCCCACCCACCCGGAAAGAGGAAGGATGCATCGAGTACCGGCTGCACCAGGATAACCATGACCCGGCCATCTTTATTTTCTACGAAAACTGGCAGAACAAGGATGCCCTGGACCGGCACATGGCATCGCCTCATTTCACCGCTTATGTGAAGGCTACCGAAACCCTGATGGCGGATAAAGCCGTGAATCTCATGACCGGCGTAGAATAAAACCCATCGACTGCGGTTGCAGACCCAGGCCGCCTCTGGAAAAATATTTTAATATTTATTTTTATTAGCTTGACTCCGTACAAACAATGCTGTTATGGTGACTTCGGTCCGGAATATGCCGGATAATATCAAGCAGTAAAGAAATCGGAGAAAAGTAACGAATGGTAAACGGAACAGTAAAATGGTTTAATGACAGCAAAGGTTTTGGATTTCTCGAGCAGGAAAACGGCGAAGATGTATTTTGCCACTTTTCCGCCATCAGCGGCGAAGGATTCAAATCCCTTGCTGAGGGGGATAGGGTTCAGTTTGAGGTCACCAAGGGTCCGAAAGGGCTTCAGGCCGCGAATGTAACCAGAATTTGAAGCAAGTAGTACTTCGTCAACGCAAAAAAAGCCTCGGAGAAATCCGCGGCTTTTTTTTTGAAAAAAGGATCTTATGAATTTTCAGTTATTTAATTTTCACCCACTTATCTCGGCCGCAGTGAAGGAAGCAGGCTATGTGACGCCGACACCGATTCAGACCCAGGCAATTCCTCCTGTTATGGATGGAAAGGATGTCATGGGCCTGGCCCAGACCGGCACCGGAAAAACAGCCGCGTTCGTTCTGCCAATCCTGCAAAGGCTGATGGAGGGACCGAGGGGCAGGGTGCGCGCCCTGATTATCGCACCGACCAGGGAGCTGGCCGAGCAGATTCACGAGGCCATTACGGTGCTCGGACAGCAGACCCGCCTTAAGAGCGCCACCGTCTATGGCGGCGTTAACATCAATCCGCAGATACAGAAGCTGAGAAATGGCGTGGAAATCGTCGTTGCCTGTCCGGGACGCCTCCTGGACCACATGGGCCAAAGGACCATCGATCTATCCCATCTGGAAGTGCTGGTCCTGGATGAGGCCGACCAGATGTTCGACATGGGATTTCTTCCCGACATCCGCCGCATCCTAGGACAATTGCCGAAAAAGCGCCAGACGTTGCTCTTTTCGGCAACCATGCCTCCGGATATCAAACGCCTGGCCGGAGAAATTTTGCACAACCCGGTTACGGTGCAGGTGGGATCCACCGCTCCGCCGGTTACGGTGAATCATGCAATCTATCCGGTTTCCCAACACCTCAAGACCCCTCTGCTCCTGGAACTGCTGCGCCACACCGACAAGCAGTCGGTGCTGGTCTTCACCAAAACAAAACACCGCGCCAAGCGTGTCGGCGAGCAGCTGGAAAAAGCCGGTTACCGGGCCGCTTCCCTCCAGGGAAATCTTTCCCAGAACAGGCGTCAGGCCGCATTGGATGGCTTTCGTGACGGCTCGTTCCAGATCCTGGTAGCAACCGATATCGCAGCCCGGGGCATCGACGTGACACAGATATCCCACGTGGTGAATTACGACATTACCGATAAGGCGGAGACCTACATCCATCGTATCGGCCGTACCGGTCGTGCATCAAGAAGCGGCGACGCCTTTACCCTGGTAACTGCCGAGGATACGGCAATGGTGCGCACCATCGAGAAGGCCCTTGGCGCCCCTTTGGAACGGCGCACGGTCGAGGGCTTCGATTACAATGTCCCGGCACCGCACCGCGACGCTGAATTCGCACGCCCCCCCAGAACGCCCCAAGTCCGCAAACAGCCCAAGGCAAAGCCAGCCGCAAATAAAAGCGCGGCTCCTGCCAAAGGCGGCCAGCCTGCAAAACAGGTGGCAGCGGGCCATCCGGGTAAGGAAGCTCGCCCTGGTGCTTCACGGCAACGGGTACATCGCTCGCGGCGCGCCCAGTGACGTAGCTCTTGTTGAATTCCCCATTACGTGATATTTTCCCACCAATGAAAATCACCCTGTTGACCCATTTCAAGGAATTCGATAAGCGCTCCAATACCGGCCGTCTGGTGCTGGAAATCATGGGGGATGCGGCCGAGCAGGTGCGCTGGGACCGCATGAATCCCCCTGCCGGGCTGGTGGAAGAGATCGAGTCCGGCGGGGTGGCGCTTGTCTATCCTGGACCTGCTGACGAAAGCGAAGAAATCAACGGCAATCTGTCGCACATCACCCACTTTATCCTCATCGACGGCACCTGGCACGAGGCCCGCAAGATTCACCAGCGCAGCCCCTATCTGCGAAAGGCCCACCGGGTCAGCCTCAAGCCGGCCGGCATGTCCCGCTACAACCTGCGAAAAAACCAGAAAGAGGCCTGCCTGTGTACGGCCGAATGCGTCATCGAGATACTGCGGAGCACGGGGCGGATTGAGCAGGCCGAGCAGCTGCAGGAGCGTTTTCTCTCTTTCATCAGGCCGCCGGGTGCCATGCGCGGGGCGGCGGTTGGGCAGTAGCACCTGAAACTGCATTTAACCCGGAGCAACACAAGGAGCCGATCGGATAATGGCCTTACCTTCCACCATCTACCGTGCAAACATCCAACTGGCCGATGTTGATCGTAGCAGCTATGAAACGCTGCAGGCAACCATTGCCCGTCACCCATCGGAGACTGCAGAGCGCCTGGTGTTGCGTCTTTTGGCCTATGCCATCTGCTACGTGCCCGAACTGGCCTTTACCAAAGGGGTCGGCGCCGGAGCCGAGCCCGATCTGTGGGTCAAGGGGGGCGATGGCCGGGTTACGCTCTGGATCGAAGTGGGAACACCGGAGCCGGAACGCTTGCTCAAGGCGGCCCGTCATGCGGGCAGGGTAGTGCTTGTGGCGAGCGCCCAGAACCGGAGCCGCTGGGAGGACCAGCACCTGGCCCGGCTTGGCGCCATGCCGAACCTTTCGGTCGTCGGCATTGATTTCAATTTTGTAAGGGGACTGGCTGACGGCCTGGAGCGGTCAATCGCCTGGGAAGTTACCATCACCAGTGGCACTATCTATGTAACTACTTCCGGCAAGACTCTGGAAGCTCCACTGGAACTGCTGGCCGGTCTCCCATTGAGCGAAGCATAGAGTGCACGCTTGACAAACGGACACATATTAATCAACTTTATCAGCAAACCTAAAAAAGGAAGGAGCACAAAATGGACGACTTCAATGTGAATTACCCACGCACCGCCGATCAGGTTGCCATCGCCCAGAACACCCTTATCAGACAGGTCTACGCCTGGATGGGTGGCGGACTTCTGGTTACTGCAATTCTGGCCATGGTCACCATTTCTTCACCGGTTATGCTCAATGCCATCTTCGGCAACAGGTTGGTGTTCTACGCACTTATCCTGGGCGAACTGGGGCTGGTATTCGCCATTTCCGGCGCCATCAACAGGCTCAGCGCCACTGCAGCCTCGTCATTGTTCATTCTCTATGCCGCCCTGAATGGCGTCACCATGTCCGCCATCTTCGCCGTCTACACCGCCGAATCCATCGGCTCCACCTTTGTCATCACCGCCGCCACCTTCGGTGCCATGAGCATTTATGGTTATGTGACAAAGCGTGACCTGACAGGCATGGGCAGCTTTCTCTTCATGGGGCTGATCGGTATTGTCATCGCCTCGATCGTCAATATCTTCACCAAAAGCAGCGCCGCCTCGTGGATCATTTCTGCCCTGGGGGTGATAGTTTTTACCGGTCTTACCGCCTATGACACCTGGAAGATCAAGGCCATGGCCGCGAGCGGTGCAGAGGGTCGGAAACCGGCCATCCTCGGTGCCCTTACCCTTTATCTGGATTTCATCAACTTGTTTCTCATGCTGCTACGTCTGCTCGGTAACCGCCGCTAGTGTCCCGTGCGGTTAGTTCTCTGCAAGAATTTCGAGGGATTTTGGTTCCCGGCAAGGCGCGGCGACGCAGGCCTAGCAGGGCCTAAGTCGAGGAGCCGCAACACAGCCGGGGGCCAAAAGACCCGAAATTATCAGGAAAGAATTAGCCGCACGTGACTCTGTCGTACTTAGGAATGAATCTGCCGCGAGAATAGCAGATCAGTCCATATTTCCGTAAATCTGTCCTCGACCTGCTATCCTCTCGCTGCGATCCCCCATGTCAGACAGACTCCTGGCAGGTTGTTGAAAAACTGTTGCGTGGCCGATCTGCTGCGTTATCGCTCGCTCAAAACCTCAACGTACAGTGGGTACGCTTCGGCTTTTCGCTCGCTTAAGCCTTGCATTTCGGCCTACTCTCGACGTTTTTCAACAACCTGCTAAAACCTAGAAATAGACCAAGAACCTATGCCTTCTCCGTTGAGTGCATCTTCCGGGCAATTTCAACAAAGGCATTGGCTGCGGGCGATAGTTCCCGCCCCTTCCTTTGTACCAAATAAAAATGTCGCGAAAGATTCACCCCGCTTACGTCCATTGCTGCTAGTTCTTTTCTTGACAGTTCTTTATTTATTGAGATCTGTGAAATAAAAGAAATCCCCAATCCGTTCATCACCGCCTGCTTTATGGCCTCGTTACTTCCCAGCCGCGCCTTTACCTGTATGGCGGCTATATTCATTCCTGCAGACACCAAGGCTTCAGCTACTGTTTTGCCCGTCCCGGAACCGGACTCACGGAGGATGAAAGCCTCCTCCTGCAGCTCCTCCAGGCCTATTGCTTTCCTGCCGTGCCATCGATGTTTTTCCCCCACCACAAGCCTGATTACGTCATTACCCACCGGTGTGAGGATAAAGTCATCATTGTCGAACCAACTGCCGATGATTCCGGTTTCAATTTCTTCATTCTGGATCTTGGCAAGAATCTCCCGGCTGTCACCCTGAATCATGTTTACGGTGAGCGAAGGAAAACGGGCCAGCAATAAAGACAGTATTTCAGGAATGATATAGTCGCCTGGAATGTTGCTGCCACCGATGCACAGGGTTGTGTATTCGACTCCCCGGAAGCGGCTCATGGCCAGTGCGACCTCCTGTGCCGCGACAACAACCTGCCGGGCGTGCTGCCGGAACACCTTCCCCCCCTCAGTGAGCAGTGCACCCTTGCCGGTCCGGTCCAGTAGCTTGACGCCGAATTCTTTTTCCAATGAGGATATGTGCAGGCTTACCGTCGACTGGGTAATGAAGGTCGCCTCTGCCCCTTGGGAAAAACTGCCCGTTTCGGCCACTGCCAAAAAAACCTCTAGCTGTTTCAGGTTCATGAATATTTCTCCTATTGGGAAAAACGATGGTAATTATAAGTTTTATCAAAATTATCAATTTGACAGTGGGGAGTCAATCATTTATGAGAAGAGTAGCGATTCCAGTTAGAAACCCGATTAGCACTACCGTCCGGTCCAGGGGGAGAAGGTAAGGACTGATGTTTAGTGCCGAGCAGTTTAGCAGGTTGTTGAAAACTATTGCGGGATCGCTCTGCTGCGTTGCCGCTCGCTCGGAAACTCGACGTACAGAGGGTACACCTCGTCTCCTCGCTCGCTTGAGCCTTGCATTGCGACCTCCTCATGACGTTTTTCAACAACCTGTTAGAAAACGATAAAAAACCGGAAGGAGTAATAAATGAATAAGTTGTTGATGCTGTTGGTTGTTTCCTGTCTTCTTAGTGCCGCTCCTTGCTTGGCAAAGAGCCGTGGCGGTGTCGTCACGGTGGAGGTGGATCTTTCCGCGCAGGAGCCGGGCAAGGAGGCAAGACTCTGGCTCCCCTATGCCGTTTCCGATGCGGAGCAGCAGATTTCCCATGTGAAGATCTCCGGCGACTATGCCTCCTCTGCCGTGTATACAGAACGGGTCAACGGTACCCCGATCCTTTATGCCCAATGGGACAAAAATACTGCCGGCCGTAAGCTGGTCTATTCCTTCACCGTGGAAAGGGAGGAAGCGGTGCGCCGCAGTTTTCCTGCAAAGGAGTCGTCGTGGAGCCCTGACGACTATCGACAATATCTTGCTGCTACCAGCCTCGGACCGGTCGATGGGGAAGTGAAGAAAATTGCTGAAATGATCACCAAAGGGAAAACAACCGTACTGGAGAAGGCGAAGGCCATCTATGACTGGACCTGCGAAAACACCTGGCGCGATCCAGATACACGCGGCTGCGGCAAGGGGGATGTCTGTGCCCTGCTCAAGAAGCCCGGCGGTAAATGCACTGATATATCTTCGGTCTTTGTCGCCCTTGCCAGAGCGGCCGGGGTTCCGGCCCGCGAGATCTTCGGTATCAGGCTGGGCAAAAAGGCAGAAGAGGATATCACGGGGTGGCAGCACTGCTGGGCCGAGTTCTATTTGCCCGGTTACGGCTGGGTTCCCGTGGATCCGGCAGACGTGCGCAAGGCGATGCTGGTGGAAAAGCTGAAGCCAGAGGATGTCAGGACACGGGAGCTGCATGACTACTTTTGGGGAGGGATCGACCAATATCGGGTGAAACTTGCCTTCGGGCGCGATCTGGTCCTTAATCCTGCCCAAAGCGGAGCGCCGCTCAATACCTTCGGCTATCCCTATGCAGAGGTTGGTGGCAACGTGATAGACTGGCTGGAGCCGGCAACCTTCAGTTACCGAATAACCTACCGGGAGAAGTAGCCTGCCTCAGGCTGGATAAAGGCAGCTAAAAGCCGCGTCTGTCAAGGATGCGGCTTTTTTTTATGGGCGATTGTCATCAGAAGGGCGGCTCTGAAGGAAAGAAGGGTCGAGAAAGGTTTCTCGCCTGCCCAAAAAAGAGGCAGAATGTTAAATTCATATAAAATTTCGCAGAAATTCACCTGCTCGTACACCTTTTTCCACAAAGTTATCCACAGATTCTGTGGATTACAGGCGCATCCAGCAGGCTTTTATCCATAAAAGTCAGAAAGTTTTCCACTTTTTTTATTGTTCCCAAAAACGACAATTAATTGACGGCCGCTCAGTGGGGGGAAGTATTTATTTCCACGACGGAATCACTTTGGTTGCCACTTGCTGTCAAAAAACTGACAAACATTTTCGGTCCTGTTGACGCTGTCCGGGGGGGCGGTTCCCGTGCGGTTAGTTCGCCGCAAGAATTCTGAGGGATTTTGGTTCCTGGCAAGGCGCGGCGACGCAGGCCTAGCAGGGCCTAAGCCAAGGAGACGCAACGCAGCCAGGGGCCAAAAGAGCCAGAATTGTAAGGAATGAATTAACCGATCGGGACACTAGCGCCTGCCGCCTGCCATGCGCTCGCTTTCCGGACAACGGCGCAACATGTACATGAAGATGGGGCCGGTGACCGCGCCCAGGCCTGCAGTTGCAAATGCGACTCCCCAGTCGGCATCTATTCCGGGCCAGGGTTGCCAGCCGTGGCACAGGTCAAGAGCCCAGCCGAAAACGGTTGGCGAGATCATTCCCAGGGAATAACCGATCAGGGATTGAAGTCCCATGGCAGCACCCATATAGCCGGGAGCCACCAATTCCGTCAGTCCTGCCGAAAAAACCGGTGATTCGGCAACTATCAAATAGCCATAGACAATGCCGACGGCAAAGGTGAGGTAGGGATTGACATTCACCAGCCAGCCGAAGGTGAAGGAGAGCATGGCGCTGCCGCACATGACTATGAAAATGGTTCTGGTCCTGCCCAGGATATCTGACAGGGTACCGGTAATGGCGGTGGAAAAGGTGCCGATGCCGATAATAACCGCTGCTGCAGTGGCCGCCCAGCCGGTGGCGATTCCTTTGGCTATGCCGTGACCCACCAGTGCGGCGGTGAAAAAAGGCGCCAGCCAGCTTCTCATGCCGTACATCTCCCACATGTGGGAGCCATAGCCCAATATCATCAGAAATGCCGGCTTGTTGCGAAGTACTTCGCCGCGAAAACCTTGTTCGGAAGCGACGTGCACAGTGGGGTGGTAGCCTTTGAAGACGATGAGGGACAAGGCTGCACCGCAGTAGACACCGATGGAGCAGACGATGAAAGCCCATCTCCAGCCGGCCAGGGAAGTGACGGCGCCGGTCACCGCCAGGGATAGGGATGCACCAAGAACCAGCGATCCCACATAGATGCCGACTGCCTTTCCCCGCTTGCCGGCAGCAAATTTTTCCGCCACCAGTTTCAGTCCGGGCATGTAGGTCCCCCCCATGCCTATGCCGGTCAAGCCCCGGAACACCAAGGCAGATAGATAATCATGGGCGCAAAAGGCAAAAAGCAAGTTGGCTGTGCCTGACCACAGGGCCGAGAAAATGAAGATGTGCTTGGTGTTCAGCCGATCTGTCAGGGTGGAGAGGATGACCCCAGAAGCAATGTATCCCAGCTGGTAGACGGAGAATATGGAACCGGCTTTGACGTTGTTCATCTCCCATTCTTGCTTCAAGAGTGGAAGAACCGCCGAATAATTGATGAAAGCCAGCATGATGAATATCTGGGCCAGGCAGAGGGTCAAAAGCCAGCGGGTCTTTTGGTTCATGATAACCTTTTTCCGGGTAAGGAACTCAACTCAGGCGGGCATTATAGCTGGCCGGTTATTTTTTAGCCAGAATAAAAAAGCCTGCCGAGGGGCAGGCTTTTGTCTGAAAGCCGTGGTCGAAGGCTATTCGTTGGTAGCCCACTGGCCGTGAAGAGAACAGTATTCTCGAACGACAACCTTACCGCTTCCCGCCGGGAAAACTGCCTGGGGAACATCGCCCGGCTTCAGTTCCTGGCGGAATATCCGGCCATCGGCAACCACTTCGATCCATTCAATAAAATGCTGCTCCTCCATGGGATGGGGGATGCTGCCGACTTTGACAGTGATGCCGCCGGCGTTCTTTTCAACTACCGGCAGATGTTTTTCCCGGGAAGCGTCCACCGTATTCTCCACCTGCAGCGCCATGGGACTGCCGCAGCAGACCAGTTCACCCGCTCCGGCGTGAAAGACCTCGATTATGTTTCCACAGCTTTGACATTTGTAGATTTCCAGTTTTTTGCTCATAGTGTTACCCTCCTTCATTTAAAATTAAGACGACCATTTCGGTCTTTTTTATCTTATAGCAGGTAGTCTGAAGATTGCAACCTGCATCATTAAATTTATTGCCCCATTGCTATGGGTAAAGACTCAGCCGACTTCCGCAAATTCCCGCTCCCGGAACTCAACACCCAGCGAATGGGCAAGCTCTCTGACCTGGCCGATATCGAGTCCCGGCACCGTGACAGCGCTGGCTACAACTTGCGGTATATATTTGAGGGCTTCCCGGAGAAAATCGCAGACCCCGTTGAAACCGGCTTCGCCAAAGGGGGTGTGGCAGAGCCGATCATAGGTCTCGGGGTCGGCGGCGTTGAGGCTTACGGAGACGCAGTCGATGAGGCCTTCCAGCTCCGGCAGAATGTTCCTGCCGTAAACAAGGTTGGCCTGGCCGTCGGTATTGATCCTGGTCCTGATCCCCCGTGTCTTCAGCTCAGCAGCGATCTCCTTGATCAGGTCAAGGCGCAGGAGCGGCTCGCCATAGCCGCAGAAGACCACTTCCTCATAGCCGTGGTGCTCGGCAATTGCCGCCATAACCTCGCTGAATCCCGGCTCGTGGTCCAAAAGCAGATAGTGCCCCTTGACGGTGAAATCCTCGAATTTGGCGCAGAACGAGCAACGATTGGAGCAGCGATTGGTGATGTTCAGATAGAGGGATTGCCTGATGCGGTAGGCAATGCGGGCATTCTGGTCTTTGGCGCCGATATTGAAAAGGTTGCGCACATTGAGTGTAGTTATCCGGCTCACATCCTCCACCGACAATCCTTTGATTTCGGCTACCCTGGCTGCGGTGATACTCACGTAAGCCGGTTCATTGCGTTTGCCCCGATGGGGGACAGGGGTCAGGTAAGGGCAGTCGGTTTCGACCAGCATCTTTTCGATCTTCGTACCCTGTACAACCTGGCGCAGGCCTTCGTTGGACGGATAGGTGACGGTGCCCGGTATGGAAATATGGAAACCCAGGTCGATGCACCGGCTGGCCATTTGCAGATCGCCGGAAAAGCAGTGGAAGACGCCTCCCACAGCACCGGCATTCTCTTCCATGACAATGGCCATTACCCGGTCATGGGCGTCCCGGTCGTGGATGATGACCGGCAGCGATACCTCCCTGGCCAGACGGATGAAACGGCGGAAGACCTCTTCCTGCAGGTGGCGGGGCGAGCGGTCCCGGTAGAAATCCAGGCCGATTTCGCCGATGGCCACAACCTTTGTGCAGCTGTTGGCCATATGGCGAATTTCTTCGTAGCATTTGTCCGTCACCCCTGAGGCATCATGGGGGTGGATACCCACGGCACAATAGAGGTTTTCATACTTGGTCGCCAGTTCACAGGCTGCCCTGCTTGTCGCCACATCGGTGCCGACGACGATGATCTCGCTGACACCGGCTTCTTCCGCCCTTTTCAGCATATCAGCAAAATCATCTTTGAATTCAGGCCCGTAGATGTGGGCATGTGAGTCGATCAAGGTGTTATAAGGCATCATTATGCATTCCCTTCAGTTTTGATTAGGGAGGCAGGATAGCACCGGCAGCCGTTGCATGCAAATTTTTCCCATGGAGAATCGGCAATAGTGAGGCAGGAAAATTGAGGAGAGAGCTGGCCGAAACGGTACCAACCCTCCGTGAACAGATATTCAGCGGGCCATCACCAGCTTGTAGGCTATGGATGCCACATGCTTCCCTTGGTAGCGGGCAGCCGCAAGTTCGTTCTCGGTCGGCTGCCGCTCCCCCTGGGTGCCGGCAACGGTGGATGCGCCGTAGGGAGACCCCCCGGTGATCTCATCATTGCGCATCTGGCCCTGAAATGCATAGGGGAGGCCGACGATGACCATGCCGTGATGGAGCAACGTAGTATGAAAGCTGAGGATGGTTGATTCCTGCCCTCCATGCTGAGTATTGGAGCTGGCAAAGACGCTCCCCACTTTGCCGATCAGTGATCCTTTTACCCAAAGACCGCCGGTTGCGTCCAGAAACTGGCGCATCTGGCCGCACATGTTGCCGAAACGTGTCGGTGAACCGAAAATTACAGCATCGGCCTCTGCCAGCTCGTCAACGGTGCAGATGGGAATATGGGACATGCTCCGTTGCGCTTCCACCGCTCCCATCTTCTCAAGTACATCATGGGAAAGCGTTTCCGGAACTCGGCGGAGCACTACTTCCGCCCCGACTACTTCCTTTGCCCCTTCAACAATTGCCTCTGCCATGCGGTGTATGTGCCCATACATGGAATAATAAACTACCAGTACTTTCATGCAGTTACCTCCTATCGAAAAGTGCAGACGATGAATAGTGCAAATACTCTATCACGTATTGCCATGTGCGCAAGGGAAGGCGGTTTTGCCCCGTTGGCTTGTTGACACCCCAGCTGTTGTTATGTAATAATAACCGAAATTTTTTAGTTTGACTAAAAGGGAGCCATGGGCAGGACCGGCTCCCATAGTTGTATTTAAGGACCCATGAGCCAGCCGGATTTCGTACATCTTCATCTGCATACCCAGTATTCGCTGCTGGACGGCGCCATTCGCCTCGGTGACCTGATCAAGAAGGTCAAGGGCTATGAGATGCCTGCCGTTGCCATTACCGACCACGGCAACATGTTCGGCGCCATCGAGTTCTATACCAAGTGCAAGGACAAGGGGATCAAGCCGATCATCGGCAGCGAGGTTTATATTGCTCCCGGCTCCCGGTTCAGCAAGGAGAGCGGCAATGGCCACGAGTCTACTTCGAGCTATCATCTGGTCCTGCTCTGCCAGAACCTGCAGGGCTACAGGAACCTTTCCTGGCTGGTCTCAGCCGGTTACAAGGAGGGGTTTTACTACAAACCGCGCATCGACAAGGAGATACTGGCTGAGCACAGCGAAGGGTTGATAGCGCTTTCCGCCTGCCTCAAAGGGGAGGTTGCCTATCAGTGCGGCCGTAACCGAATCGAAGATGCCGTTGCCACAGCCCGCTGGTATTCCGAGCTTTTTCCCGGCCGCTATTACATCGAACTCCAGGAAAACACCCTTCCAGAGCAGGATGTGGCCAATAAGCGCCTGCTGGAAGTGGCCTCGGAGCTTTCACTGCCGCTGGTTGCCACCAACGACTGTCATTACCTTAACCGCGAGGATGCCAAGGCCCACGAGGTTTTGCTCTGCATCCAGACCGGCAAGACAATGAACGATCCGAACCACATGCACTTTTCGGCCGAGGAGTTCTACTTCAAGTCCCCCCAAGAGATGGCTGCTGCCTTCCATTATGCGCCAGAGGCCATTGCCAATACGGTGCGCATTGCCGAAAGCTGCGACTTTGAGCTTGACTTCAAGACCTATCACTTTCCCCAATACATCAAGCCGGCGGATAAAAGCCTTGATGATGTCCTGGAGGAGCAGGCCTATGAAGGGCTCAAGGATCGGCTGGTGGCGGTGCGGGCCAAATATCCGGACCTGACGGCGGATCAGGAAAAGGGTTACTACGACCGGCTCAGGATTGAGCTCGACTGCATCAAGCAAATGGGCTTTCCCGGTTATTTCCTCATTGTTGCCGACTTCATCAACTGGGCCAAGGACCATGGCATTCCCGTCGGCCCGGGACGCGGTTCGGCAGCCGGTTCGCTGGTTGCCTACTCCATCCGTATCACCGATCTGGACCCTATTCCTTACAACCTGCTCTTCGAGCGGTTCCTCAATCCGGAACGTATATCCATGCCTGATATCGACGTGGATTTCTGCCAGGACCGCCGCGAGGAGGTGATCCAGTACGTCACCGAGAAGTATGGCCGGGACAAGGTCTGCCAGATCATCACCTTTGGTACCATGGCTGCTCGAGGCGTGCTCCGCGATGTGGGCCGGGCGCTGGACATGAGCTACGGCGATGTGGACCGCATAGCCAAGCTGGTGCCTGAGGTCCTGGGCATTACCCTGGAAAAGGCCCTGCAGCAGGAGCCGAAACTGAACGAGCTGGCCGAGGCCGATCCTCGCATTAAGGAGTTGCTGGATGTGGCTCTTTGCCTGGAAGGGTTGGCAAGACACGCCTCTACACACGCAGCCGGTGTGGTTGTGGCGCCTGACGTGCTGGAGGCTTTCTGCCCGGTCTACAAGGATCAAAAGAACGGGTCAATAACCACCCAGTACTCAATGAAGTACGTGGAAAAGATCGGCCTGGTAAAGTTCGACTTTTTGGGCCTCAAGAACCTTACGGTCATCCACAATGCGGTGAAACTGATCCGCGCCGGGAAAAATGCCGATTTCGATATCACTGTCCTGCGCGATGATGACGAGGAGACCTACAAGCTGCTCCAGTCCGGCAACACCACTGGCGTATTCCAGCTTGAATCCTCCGGCATGCAGGGACTGCTGGTCAAGCTGAAGCCATCCTGTTTCGAGGACATCATCGCGGTTTGCGCCCTTTACCGTCCCGGCCCTCTGGGCAGCGGCATGGTTGACGACTTCATCGACCGAAAGCATGGCCGCAAAAAGGTTGTCTACGACCTGCCGCAACTGGAGCCGATCCTGAAGGACACCTATGGGGTCATCGTCTACCAGGAACAGGTCATGCAGATCTCCCGCGTCCTGGCCGGCTATTCCCTCGGCCAGGCCGACCTCCTGCGCCGCGCCATGGGTAAGAAAGACCCCGAGGTCATGGCCAAGGAGAAGATCCCGTTTCTGGCGGGGGCGGAAAAGCAGAATATCGATCCGAAAAAGGCCGAGGCCATCTTCGACCTCATGGCCAAGTTCGCCGAATACGGCTTCAACAAGTCCCACTCCGCCGCCTATGCCCTGGTGGCCTACCAGACCGCCTATCTCAAGACCCACTATCCGGTAGAGTTCATGGCAGCCCTCCTCACCGAGGACATGGGCAGTACCGACAAGGTCATCAAGAACATCAGCGACTGCCGGGATATGGGGATCGAGGTGCTGCCCCCCGACATCAACGCCTCCGATCTTTCCTTCCGGGTCCTGGGAAATTCCATCCGCTTTGGTCTGGGGGCGGTGAAGAACGTGGGTGAATCTGCCATCGAAGCGATACTGGAGGCGAGGAAAACGGGTTCTTTCGCCGATATCTTCGATTTTGGCGAGCGGGTGGACCAGCGCAAGGTCAACAAGCGGGTGGTGGAATCATTGATCAAATGCGGCGCCTTCGATTCCACCGGCGCCAAGCGGGCGCCGCTCATGGCGGGGCTGGAAGATGCCATGTCCTTGGGGCAGAAAATCCAGCAGGAGCGGGAGAGTGCCCAGGTTTCACTTTTCGGTGTCGAGGAAATGACCAGGGGGAACGGCAACGGCAAGGGAAGCCTGCCCGACCTGCCAGAGTGGGATGACAAGTTTCTCCTGAACCAGGAAAAAGAAGCCCTCGGCTTTTACATTACCGGGCATCCCCTTGATCGCTATTCTGCCCAGATCAGGCGTTTTGCTTCCGTCCATACCTCCGATTTTGCCGAGATCAAAGACAAGGCCGAGGTCAAGATCTGCGGCATCGTCGTGGCCAAAAAGGAGTTCATCACCAAGAAAGGTGACCGCATGGCCTTCGTCACCCTGGAAGACCTGCATGGCACGGTGGAGGTGGTGGTGCTGGCAAAGGTCTACAGTCGGGTTGCCGAGTGTCTCGCCGGCGATGACCCCATCCTCGTCAGCGGCACGGTGGAAGTGGGCGAGAAAAATATCAAGGTCATTGCCAGCGATGTTGTACTGCTCAGGGAGTTAACCGAGCGGGAGACGCGCCGTGTTCATGTGACGGTGCAGTCAGGTATTGCCCGTGAACAGCTTGAATCCCTGAAAGGGATCATCAAACGCTATCCGGGTTCCTGCAGATCCTATCTGCATATCGTCATTCCCGAACAATCCAGGACCACCATCAATCTTCCCGATACCTGCATGCTGTCTGCCTCTGAAGATTTATCTCTGGAAGTAAAGAATCTGCTGGGTTATAATGCCGTTTCTTTCGAGTAGCCCAGTTAGTTCACCAATGTCTGGTTCAAATTCAGTGCAACCTAAAGGAGACCCGAATAAATGGCGACACAGACCTACCTGGAGTTTGAAAAACCGCTGGCAGACCTGGAGCGCAAGATCCAGGAGCTGCACGAACTATCAAACGATACCCTGGATTTGAAGACCGAGATCAGCAAGCTGGAGAAAAAGGCAGAGCAGGTACAGGCTGATATTTATTCCAATCTCAGCCGCTGGCAGACCGCCCAGGTAGCTCGCCACATCAATCGTCCATTTACCCTTGATTATCTTGAGCTTATCTTTACCGAGTTCAACGAGCTGCATGGGGATCGCAACTTTGGAGATGACCATGCCATAGTTGGTGGCTTGGCAAGGCTCGACGGCGAGCCGGTCATGGTTATCGGCCATCAGAAAGGGCGAGACACCAAGGAAAAGGTCTTCCGCAACTTCGGCATGCCTAACCCTGAGGGCTATCGCAAGGCGCTACGTCTCATGGAAATGGCTGAAAGGTTCAAGCTGCCCATCATCACCTTTGTTGACACACCGGGTGCTTTCCCGGGCATCGGTGCAGAAGAGCGGGGGCAGGCCGAAGCCATCGCCCGCAACCTGCGGGAGATGTCACGCCTGACAGTGCCGATCATCGTTGTCATCACCGGCGAGGGGGGCTCGGGGGGGGCGCTGGCCATAGCGGTGGGCGACCGGATTCTGATGCTGGAGCATTCGGTCTATGCGGTTATCTCCCCTGAAGGATGCGCAGCCATTCTCTGGTCCGACGGCACCAAGGGTGAGCAGGCAGCCGAGGCGCTGAAACTGACGGCCAAGGATATCAAGGCGCTGGAGGTCATCGACGAGATCGTCAAGGAACCCCTGGGAGGAGCCCATCGGGACCATGAGACAATGGCTAAGAACCTGCACCAGGCCCTGGCCAGGAACCTGAAAGAGCTGCGCAAGATTCCCGCCGAGCAGCTGATCGAGGAGCGTTACCAGAAATTCAGAAAGATGTCACGGTTTGTGGAATAGCCAGCAGATGAAGCATCGAGGCGGGAAGGTTTCCCGCCTTTTGTTTTTACGCAGAGTTCTTCATTCATGTTGGGGGAAAGGTTTCATGGACAGGGATGACATTCGTTGGCAGCAAAGATTTGCTAACTACAACAAAGCTCTGGCCCAATTGAAGAAATTTGTCGATAAGGGTAATCTGAGCGAGCTTGAAGAGCAGGGAGTTATCCAGGCTTTCGAGTACACCTACGAACTGGGTTGGAACGTGATTCGCGACTATTTGCGCGAGCAGGGCAACCGGAATATTTACGGGTCGCGAGACGCCATCCGAGAGGCATTCGCCCTTGAACTGATCGTTGACGGGGACGGCTGGATGGATATGCTGAAGGACCGCAACCTCACAGTGCACACCTACAATGAAGATACTGCCCGCACCATAGCCGAGAATATCGTCAATCGCTACTTCGCACTCTTCAAGGCATTAGAGGAAACAATGCAACATCTGGCCGATTCCCAGGGCGGTTTGAATGAGTGACCAGCGCTTCGGTCTCAAGGAAAGCACCATCGAGAAGATAAATGGAGTTTTTACCTCCTGTCCGCAAATAGAGAAGGTCATTCTCTATGGCTCGCGCGCAAAAGGAAATTATCGCCACGGTTCCGACATCGATTTGACTATCATCGGCAATGAGTTGACTCATCCACAAATGCTGCGCCTTGCGAACGAGCTGGATGACCTCCTGCTTCCCTACAAGATAGACCTTTCTCTGTTTCATAAAATCACCAATCCCAATCTGGTGGAGCATATCCGTAGAGTAGGCAAGGTGTTCTACGAAAGAACCGACAGTTAAGAAGGAATTTACATGCAGGAACGCTTACAGAAAATACTTTCCCAGGCCGGCATCGCCTCCCGCCGGGAGGCTGAAAAAATCATTACCGCCGGTCGCGTTGCCGTTAACGGACAAGTCGTCACCGAGTTGGGTTCCAAGGCAGATGCCGAATCAGATCGGATTACTCTGGATGGCAAGCCCATCAGGCAGGAGTCCCGCAAGCGTTATCTCCTCCTTTACAAGCCGGTCGGCTACATGACCACCATGAAAGATCCGGAAGGGCGGCCCATTGTCACCGATCTGCTCAAGGATGTGAAGGAGAGAGTCTATCCGGTGGGGCGGCTCGATTACAACACGGAAGGGCTGCTGCTTTTGACCAATGACGGTGCTTTGGCAAACAGACTTGCACACCCAAGCCACGAGGTGGATAAGGGCTATCTGGTGCGGATCAGGGGCCAGGCGAGCCCTTCGCAACTGAAGCATCTGCAGATGGGGGTAGACCTGGAAGACGGCATGACCGCACCGGCGCAGGTCTCACTGGTGCGGGAAAGCGACCATAACTGCTGGATCTCCATTACCATCCACGAGGGGCGTTACCGCCAGGTGCGCCGCATGTGCGAAGCGGTGGGGCTGACTGTGGTCCGGCTGAAACGTTCCCGTTACGGCTTCCTGGAGATAGGGGAACTCAAGCCGGGTCAGTACCGGGAATTGAGTTCAACAGAGGTTGAGCGCCTGCAGCAGGGAGAGCGGAAGTAGATATGAGGATCTGATTGTGCGCCTCTGGACCCTGCATCCCAAATACCTGGACCAGAAGGGACTGGTTGCCCTGTGGCGGGAAGCGCTGCTGGCCCAGGCTGTTCTCAATGGGCAGACCCGGGGCTATACCCGGCATCCCCAATTGATCCGCTTTCGGCAAACGGCTGCTCCGGCGGCTTCCATCGCACTATATCTGCTGGAGGTGCACAGGGAGGCCCTGAAACGGGGCTATTCCTTCGATAATACAAAAATTGGTCCGACGGAGGGTGCTGAACTCATCGTGGCCACTTCGGGACAGCTGGAGTACGAATGGGTTCACCTGAAAGAGAAACTGCAGGTTCGTGCTCCGTCGTTGCTAATGAATATCCAGTCCATTTCCCTTCCAGACCCTCACCCCTTGTTTCCCATTGTCCCCGGCATTGTCGCTGAGTGGGAGCGGCTGAAAGAATAAAAAAAATCCCGTTACACCTTGCTCGGTGACCGGGATTTTTTTTTAAAGTGCATATTTCCTGCCTTAGTCCTTAATCGATCAGCTTGCCGATGCTTCTCCAGCGTACGCCGAAATTTTCCTTGTCCCATGACCAGTACTTGATGAAAGCGAGCCCTTTGATCTGGTCATTCCTGACGAATTTCCAGAAGCGGCTGTCGTAGGAACGGTCCCGGTTATCTCCCATGACAAAATAGGCATTGGTCGGTACGGTAATCAGATCGGTGTTATCCCGGGGATTCTGCTCTTTTGGGATAACGTCCTTCTCCTTGTGGACTTCGTGGGGGTTTTCGTACAGCTTGCCGTTGACGTAGACCTTCTTGTCGATCACCTGAATCGTATCGCCTGGGGTGCCGATGACCCTTTTTATGAAATCCTTGCTGGGGTCTTCGGGATATTCGAAGACAATGACATCGCCACGCCGGGGATCCCTGATCTTCAGCAATCTTGTACTGGTAAAAGGAATTTGGGTACCGTAAATGAACTTGCTGACCAGGATATGATCGCCGATGGCCAGGGTGTCTTCCATGGAACCGGATGGGATCTTGAAGGCCTGGACGATAAAGGTACGGATAATAAGTGCCAGAATAACGGCAATAATTATGGACTCGGCATATTCCCGAACAATGTGTTTTTTCTTGACCTGCAGCTCTGGTTTCGCCGATTCCGATGTCATGTTCTTGTAATCTTCCATGGATTATCCTTTGTCTGTATCAGAGATTGAGGGCTTTGCTTTATCCTCTTCATCCTTCTACTTTGAGGATGGCGAGAAATGCCTCCTGGGGCAGTTCCACATTGCCGACGTTCTTCATGCGCTTCTTGCCTTCCTTCTGCTTTTCCAGAAGTTTCCGTTTTCGGGTGATGTCGCCGCCGTAGCATTTGGCAAGGACGTCCTTGCGCAGGGCTTTGACGGTTTCCCTGGCTATTACCTTATTGCCGATGGCTGCCTGAATGGCAATTTCGAACATCTGACGGGGGATCAGCTCCTTCATTTTCGACACCAGATCGCGCCCGCGGTAATAGGCCTTTTCCTTGTGGATGATCAGTGACAAGGCATCTACCACCTCCCCGTTGATCATGATGTTGAGCCGCTCCAGGTTGCTGCGCCGGTAGTCCAGGTGCTCGTAATCCAAAGAGGCGTAGCCTTTGGTAATGGATTTCAGTCGGTCGTAGAAATCCAGCACCACTTCGTTCAGGGGCAGTTCATAGACAATCATCACCCTGGTCGGTGTCAGGTATTTAATCTCTCGCTGCACGCCGCGTTTTTCCTCGCACAGGGCCAGGATGCCACCGACAAATTCGTTGGGCACATGGATGGAGGCGAGGATGAATGGCTCTTCCACGAACTCTATTTCCTGGGTCGGGGGGAGCTGGTTAGCGCTCTCGATGGTGATAATCGATCCATCAAGCCGGTGAACCTTGTAAACGACGGTGGGGGCAGTGGTGATCAGGTCAAGGTTGAACTCCCGCTCCAGGCGCTCCTGTATGATCTCCATGTGCAGAAGGCCGAGAAAACCACAGCGGAAGCCGAAGCCAAGGGCAAGGGATGTTTCCGGTTCATAGGAAAAAGACGAATCGTTCAGTTTCAGCTTGGCCAGTGCATCGCGCAACTGCTCATACTGGGAGGTGTCGATGGGATACAGCCCCGAGAAGACCATCGGCTGCACTTCCTTGAATCCGGACAGGGGCGCATCGCAGGGGTTGTGCAGATTGGTGATGGTGTCACCGACCTTGGCGTCCTGCACATCCTTGATGCCGCCGATAATGAAGCCGACCTCGCCTGCGGAAAGGCTTGCCACTTCGCACATGGCGGGGGAAAAGACACCCACCTTGAGGACTTCATAGTTACGGCGGTTGGACATGAGCTGAATCTTGTCCCCTTTCTTGACGGAGCCGTCAAGGATACGGACAAGGACGATTACCCCCTGGTACTGGTCGTACCATGAGTCGAAAAGAAGCGCCTTGAGGGGTTTTGCAGCATCACCCCTGGGGGGCGGAATTTTATTGACGATTTCCTCGAGAATTTCCCTGGTGCCGATGCCTTCCTTGGCGCTGGCGAGAACGGCGTCATGGGCATCGAGGCCGATGATGTCCTCTATTTCCTGCTTGACCCGTTCCGGCTCGGCGGCAGGAAGATCGATCTTGTTCAAAACCGGAAAGACATCCAGATCGTTTTCCAGGGCGAGATAGACATTGGCCAGGGTCTGGGCCTCTACCCCCTGTGATGCATCAACCACCAGCAGAGCGCCTTCGCAGGCGGACAGAGAGCGGGAAACTTCATAGGTGAAGTCCACGTGTCCTGGGGTGTCGATGAGGTTCAGTATGTATTGCCTGCCGTCATTAGCCTGATAGTTCAACCTGACGGCCTGGGCCTTGATGGTGATGCCCCGTTCCCGTTCCAGGTCCATTTTGTCCAGAACCTGGTTCTGCATTTCCCGTTCGGTCAGCGCTCCGGTATATTCGAGAAGACGGTCGGCAAGGGTCGATTTGCCGTGATCTATGTGTGCAATGATGGAGAAGTTGCGTATGTTATCCAGTACCATATTACCCTTTTATTACCTGTAGTTGAACAAGTAACAATATATAACTATACCTTGAATGTAAAGGGATTTCTGAGGTTTTGCCAGGAGGGGAAAGGGGTGAGATTAGGGAGCTATTTTTTCATTCAGTTCATGAAGAAGTTTATCTACATCCACCTTATGTACCGAGGCACCATGCTCCACTGCCTCAAAATCGGCTATCTGGCAGTCATGGCAATCGAGTCCGTACCGCTCGAAGATGGTGATGGTTTGGGGATACCGCCGGATAATGTCACCAATGGTCATGTCCTTGTTGATCATGGTCGCTTCTCCTTGTGCCATCTTCGGCAAATTATTTCAGCGATTGAACTTCGCATCCAGAGCCTTCTTGACCGCAGGGGGAACAAGGCCTTCTATGGGTCCGTTGAGGGAGCTGACCTCTTTGACTATGGATGATGAGAGGTAGCTATAGGGTACGGATGTCATCATGAACAGGGTCTCGATATCCTGGGTGATACTTCTGTTCATCTGGGCCAGTTGGAATTCGTATTCGAAATCCGATACCGCCCGCAATCCCCTGATGATCACCGTTGCCCCCTGATCGCGTACGTAGTCCACCAGAAGGCCGGTAAAGGTGTCGACTTCTGCCCGTTCACTGTCGCCCAATACCTCCTTGATCAAGGCAATGCGCTCATCTGTGGGAAACAGGGAGTTTTTCTCCGAGTTCTTAGCCACAGCGACGATAATTTTGTCGAAGATCCTCAGTCCACGTTCGATGATATCCAGATGGCCGTAGGTAATGGGATCGAAGGAACCGGGATAGACAGCTATTTTCAGGGGCATGTTAATCCTCTAGCTTGATTTTTTAAGAAAAGCCAAGACGGTGTCTCCGTAGACCCTTCTGTCGAACTGCTGCAACTGGCCAAAACCGGCAGGGATATCTTCCTGCACCGAAAACTCCGCAACCACTATAGTATCATCGGTAGCAAGCAAAGAGTGGGATAAAAATTCAAGAATTTTCTCCGTGTGTCCCTTGCTGTATGGTGGATCAAGAAAAATGAGATCAAATCCATCCCCCTGCCTTTCCAGGAGCCTCAGGGCTACCAGCGCTTCTTCGACCATGAGGCGGGATTTTTCCGCGAAACCCAGCATCTGCAGGTTTTTCGCAATCATGGCTGCAGACTGGCGGTGATTGTCGACGAAGACGGCATAAGCGCCGCCCCGGCTGAGCATTTCAATGCCAAGGCTGCCGGTTCCGGCAAAGATGTCCAATGTCCTGACGGCTGAAAGGTCGTCCATAAGGTTGGTCAGAATGTTGAACAGGGATTCTTTTACCCGGTCGGCAGTAGGCCTTACCCGCATGTCTTTGGGCGAAGCCAGTTTACGCCCTTTTGCCGAACCGCTTATGATGCGCAATTGCCAGTTTCTCCATGAACCTGATCTTTTTTGCCAAGCTCGATTCATATGCTATTATAGAACAGCATTTTTGAAAAGGTTAAAAACCTACCATGAAGGGGGGGGCTCGTCAAGGAGAAGTTTGTTGTTGACACCCTCCTGACCTGATACTAAATAGTTTCCATCCGGAAAGGGTTCTTTTCTGCCCTGGCGGCGTTAATCTGCGGGCTTACTTGTGCGACGTACCGATGTACGTCTCCGCGCAAGCCCTTGATTTCCCTGCCAGAACAAAAAATCCCCTCTTTCCGAATCGGAAACCACCAGTTTCTCATCCGGAGTTTCCGGATGGAAACAAAATAGTACTTAATCGGAGGAATATAAAATGTCAGAAGCTGCAAGTGTGATGGAAAGGCCAGACCTGGCCGGTTATGCGGCAAAAAGCGCCCTTTCGCGCGGACGCAGGTACCCGGAGGAATTGCGCGACGACCGCCCTGCATTCGAGCGTGACCGGGACAGAATCATCCATTGTGCTGCATTCAGGCGTCTGGAATACAAAACCCAGGTATTCGTCAATCACGAAGGGGACTACTATCGTACCAGGCTTACCCATTCCCTTGAAGTGGCACAAATAGCGAAAGGCATTGCCCGCAGGTTGAAGCTGAATGAGGAATTGACTGAGGCCCTGGCCTTGGCCCACGATCTGGGCCATACCCCCTTCGGCCATACCGGAGAAGAGGTCTTGAACCGGCTGATGAAGGGATTTGGCGGCTTTGAGCACAACCTCCAGTCACTCCGGGTGGTTGACGAACTTGAGGAAAGATACCCGGAATTCAACGGCCTGAACCTGTCCTGGGAAGTTCGGGAAGGGATTATCAAGCATTCTTCTCCCTATGACAGGCCTGAAGGTGGCATTGCCGAATTTCTGCCGGGGATCGTTCCGACTGTAGAAGCCCAGCTGATGAATTTTGCCGACGAGATCGCCTATAACAATCATGATATAGATGACGGACTCAAATCCGGATACATAACCCTGGAGCAACTGGAGAGTGTGGATCTGTGGCGTGAGGTCCGGCAGAATATTTCAGAGCAATATCCGGGCATTGATCCCGACAGGCAGAAGTGTCAGACCATAAGTGCCATCATCGGCCTTTTGATCACCGATATCACCGAAACCACCATGGGCAACATCAGGACCAATAACATCAAGGATCTCGACGACCTGCGCCGGGTCAACAACCAGGTGGTCTGTTTCAGCCCTCAGGTGGCAGAGAAAAACCGGCAGCTGAAGAGATTTTTGATGGAAAACCTCTACCATCATTACAAGGTGGAAAGGATGCGGGTAAAGGCAGAGCGATACCTTTCACAGCTGTTCGATGTCTACATTTCCCATCCGACCCTGCTGCCGCGCAAATATCTGGAGAAAATGGAGCGTGAAGAGCGGGAACGGGTGGTCTGCGATTACATTGCCGGCATGACCGACCGCTTTGCCCTGGACGAATACAAGCGGCTCTTCGAACCATATGAGAGGGTTTAGAAAACGCCGAGTGATGGCTTATATCACCTTTTGGGCAGGCGACAACCTGAAGAGAAATATCTTGACTCATTAGCCCGTGATGGGATAGATTTTTCAACACCAATTTGATTCAGATAGACGATAATACTAAACCACCTGCGAAGGTGGGGCGGAAAGCCTAATGGGTCTCAAGGAGACAGCCGGGTTGCCGAAATATCAATTATAGATATCCGGTCCCGGCTGTTTCTATTTTCAGGTCCGGCAAATTGAAAGGAGATATGGTATGAAAAAACTGCTTTTAGTGCCGATGATGGCAGCAATTTTGTCTGCACAGCCTGTTTTGGCAAATGTCGGCTTCGACATGAACATCAACATCGGAAATGGCGGTGGCAGGCAGCCGGCAACAGTGGTCGTTCCTTCACCGGCACCCGTTCCCATTTTCGTAGAAGAACCACCCGAGTTCATCATTCCGTCAGCTCTAGGTTTTTATGTGGCAGTGGGTATCCCCTACGACATGTTCTATATCTCCAATACTTACTATGTATACCGCGACAACACCTGGTATCGTTCTCCCCGTTATAACGGACCGTGGGTAGCTACTTCGTATCGCAGGCTTCCTCAGGGACTCCGTCGCCACAAATTTGAAAGAATCCGCTATGTCAGGGATGAAGAGTACCGACGCTACCGTGGGGATGGCGATCATTATCGTGGAAGGCACTTCCGTCCCGACAAGCATGAAATAAAAGAGCATCGTAAGGAAGAGCGCGAGCGTATGAAGGAAGAGCGCAAGTGGGAAAAGGAAGAACGCAAGTGGGAAAAGCACGAGCGGAAGCATGGGCGGCATGAGGACTAACTGGACATCTGTATAATCTGATTAAAAGGGCGGGGAGGTTTTTCTCCTCGCCCTTTTTTATGATCTTTATCTGCGGGAAGGTTTTTTTGCGGCTTTTTCCGAGGGAAGCTCTATGGCTGGCTTGTCGGCTTTCTTATAGAGCAGAAAGGTTCTGCCCAACACTTGAGCAACCTCGGCACCGCATGATCCGGCAAGTTCGGCAGCAGCTTCATATCTGTCCAAAAGGCAACTCTCCAGTATTTTAACCTTGATCAATTCGTGTGCGGCAAGGGCTTCCATTGTTTCCCTGATCAGGGACTCATTAATCTCGCCTTTGCCGATGGTAATGACCGCCTTCAGAGGGTGTCCCAACCCCCTGAGAAATCTCTTCTGTTTTCCTGTCAGCATATCTGTTCCCCGTAAATTATTTTGATCGCTGCGATTAATACCATCTCCAGCCACCCAAGGCAAATTTATTATGGCAGGTTTGGAGATATGTCGTTCTGGTGTTGCATTTACCGTTTCCTATGTAAGGTGTAGAAAAAGTAAATTATTTATGTAATGCTGTTACTCATATTTATTGGATGATTGTCGAGTTACTGGTAAATTATTAATAGGGTTTTAAGGGTGGGTGCTGCTAAAATCGCTAGTTACGCAGGGTTAGCACGGGTGAATGTTGGGTGGCATGGATCTGGCATATAGATAGCCGAAACAGCTGCCCCATGTATATCCGCTGTACCTGGTTTCGGGAGGTCAAGGTGCTTTACAAAACTGTCAACGAGTCATTCAACGAATTTGTTATCGACAGGAGCGATGCCAAGTGCATTCGCTGCAAGGTCTGTGTCCGTCAGTGTTCTTATGGGGTCCATTCGTATGTGGAACAAGATAATGTCCTGATTGAGGATAATACCAGCTGTATCGGCTGTCGCCGCTGCTCGGCCCTCTGCCCGACCGGCGCCATCACCATCCGGTCCAACGAGGAAGTTTTCAAGAAAAACGAGTCCTGGTCCACTGCCCATATCCGCAATCTCTATGCCCAGGCCGATACCGGCGGTATTCTCCTTGCCGCCATGGGCAATCCGGCCAAATATCCCATTTATTGGGATCATATGCTGCTGGATGCATCGCAGGTTACCAATCCCTCTATCGACCCATTGCGGGAGCCCATGGAGCTGCGCACCTACCTGGGGAAAAAGCCCCATTCCATAGAAGTTGTCCAGGACAAGAAGACGGGCAAGCCGACGCTGAAGACCAAGCTTTCACCCCAGCTCAAGCTTGAATATCCTTTTATCTTCTCTGCCATGAGCTATGGCGCCTTGAATCTCAACGCGCACCGGGCCATGGCTGCCGCCGCCCAGGAACTGGGAACCATCTATAACACCGGCGAAGGCGGTTTGCACAAGGATCTGTATAAATACGGCAAGAATGTCATCGTCCAGGTTGCTTCCGGGCGTTTCGGTGTCAGCGAGCAGTACCTGAATGCCGGTGTCGGCATCGAGATCAAGGTGGGGCAGGGCGCCAAACCTGGTATCGGCGGTCATCTGCCCGGAGAAAAGGTCAATGACCAGATCTCCGAAACCCGCATGATACCCATGGGCTCAGACGCCATCTCTCCAGCGCCGCACCATGATATATATTCAATAGAAGACCTGCGCCAGCTGATCTTCGCCCTGAAAGAGGCAACCAATTACGAGAAGCCTGTCTCGGTCAAGATTGCTGCAGTTCATCACGTGGCGGCCATTGCTTCCGGTATTGCCAGGGCCGGTGCAGACATCATTACCATCGACGGTTTCCGCGGGGGTACAGGTGCCGCACCCCAGGTTATACGTGACAACGTGGGTATTCCCATGGAATTGGCCCTGGCTGCAGTCGATTCCCGGTTGCGCGACGAGGGGATCAGGAACCAGGTTTCCATCGTCGTCGGCGGCGGGGTGAGGAACTCGGGCGACGCCATCAAGGCCATCGCCCTTGGTGCCGATGCCATCAACCTGGGGACCTCGACACTGCTCGCCATGGGCTGTACCCTCTGCCAACGCTGCTACACCGGCAAGTGTCCCTGGGGGATCACCACCAACGACCCCTATTTGGCCAAGCGCCTCAATCCGGAAGTCGGTGCCGAAAAGCTCGTCAACCTGGTTCACGCCTGGGGTCACGAGATGAAGGAAATTCTCGGCGGCATGGGGCTGAATGCCCTGGAGTCCCTGCGTGGCAACCGCTACAAGCTGCGGGCGGTCGGACTTTCCGAAAAGGATATGAACCTTTTGGGTGTCATGCCGGCCGGTGAATAAAGCCGGAAACGCAACTATTTAATCCTCTGAACCATGAAGGATAAAGCAATGAAACGAATCTATAGCATCGAAGACGCCTGTATCGGTTGCCATCTCTGCGAGGTGGCCTGCATTACCGAGCACTCAAAATCGAAAGATCCCATCAAGGCTTTTCTCCATGAGCCTGAGCGTCCCATCGCGCGCTGTACGGTGGAGGAGATTGACAGCGGAGTGGTGTCGTTTTCCACAAACTGCCGCCACTGTGACGAGCCCGATTGCCTCAGGGCCTGCATCTCCGGCGCCATTCAGAAACTGGATGACGGCAGGGTGTTAATGGACACGGATAAATGTGTCGGTTGCTGGTCCTGTGTCATGGCTTGTCCCTATGGAGCGGTTCAGCGTAACCTGAACAAAAAGAAGGGCAATAAATGTGATCTTTGCCCCGATCGGCAGAGCCCGGCCTGTGTTGACGCATGCCCCAACCGGGCCCTCGTTTACAAGGAGGGGAGCCAGAAATGAACTATGTCATCATCGGCAATTCGGTTGCCGCAGTCGGCGCCATCAGAGGCATCCGCAACCATGACGCCAATGGAACAATAACGGTGCTCTCCAGGGAAAATCGCATTGCTTACGGCCGCCCTCTGATTTCTTACCTCCTTGGCGGCACCATAACCGACAAAAAAATGGCCTACCTGCCGGAAGACTTCTATGAAAAGAACCAGGCAAACATCCGGTTAGGCGCTGAAGTCGTTGCCGTCGACAGTGGCAAAAAACAGGTGAAGCTTGCTGGCGGTGAGACCATTCCCTTCGACAAACTCCTCATTGCCACCGGCGGTGATCCCTTCGTCCCTCCCATTGACGGGCTGCAGGGCAAAGAAAAGATTTTTACCTTCACCACCTGGGATGATGCGGCTAAGCTCAAGGCTCTTTCCTATGATATCCGGCGTGTCGTTGTCATCGGTGGCGGGCTTATCGGCCTCAAGGCCGCCGAAGGGCTTTACCAGCTGGATAAGAAGGTAACCATAGTCGAACTGGCCGATCGCATCCTCTCAGCAGCCTTTGACCGTACCGCCGGCCGCATTGTAGCGAAGAAGATGAAGGCCAACGGCATCGACGTCATCACCGAGGATACGGTGGTGAAGATCGAGGGGGAGGGAAGGGATATCACCGGCGTTACCCTCAAATCCGGCGATTTCATTCCCTGCGATACGGTTATCGTTGCCATCGGCGTTCGTCCAGCCGCCTCATTCCTCAAGGGGAGCGGCATCGAAGTAAATCGGGGAGTAATTGTCGACGACCGCATGGAAACTTCGGTAAAGGGCATTTTTGCCGCGGGTGACGTTGCTGAAGCTAGTGATTTCTTTTCAAAAAGCAAGAACCCCATGCCCATCTGGCCCGATGCATACATTCAGGGAGACGTGGCCGGCGCTGCCATGACCGGCAGTGAAAAGGGGTATGTGGGCGGACTGGCCATGAACTCCATCGAGCTGTTCAAGGTGCCGACCATTTCCATGGGTATCACCAATCCCCAGGATGAGAAGGAATTCGAGATTCTGACTTATCTTGACCAGGAGAACTACCAGTACCGCAAGATCGTCCTCAAGGACAATATTCTTGTCGGCGCCGTTCTGGTGGGCGCCGTTGATCGGGCCGGCATCTTTGCCGGACTTGTGCGGGAGAAGATCGACGTTGCGCCATTCAAGGACAAGCTTCTGGCGGTGGATTTCGGTTTTGCCCACCTGACCAGAGAGATTCGCAGCACCCTGTTTGCGCCGCAAGGGAAAGTAGCCTAACCGGAGGATTACCAAGAATGAAAATGAAACCTACCCATATATTTCAGAAAGATATCTCCAACTGCGGCCTGACCGGCTTCATCTCCAAATCGGGGCAATTGGTGGAAGGGGATGTGATCATCAAGTCCATCTCCCTCATGCATGACCGGGGCAACGGCCTTGGGGGCGGCTTTGCCGCTTACGGCATCTATCCCGACTTCAAGGACTTCTATGCCTTTCACCTCATGTACGAAAGCGGTCTTGCCCTGGAGTTGACCGAGGAGTACCTGGAGCAGCACTTTTTCGTCGAGCACCAGGAAGAAATCCCTACCAGGCGTGTTGCCGCCATTGCCAATCCGCCGGCGTTCAAGCGCTATTTCGTCAAACCGCTGGAGACCGCCGATTACAAAGAGGCCATCGAGTTCCAGAACATGACCGTTGAAGATGTCATCGTCGGCCATGTGATGCGCATCAATAACGAGATCGAAGGGGCCTTCGTCGTTTCCTCCGGCAAGAACATGGGGGCATTCAAAGGGGTAGGCTATCCGGAAGAAATTGCCGATTTCTTCCGCCTGGAGGAGTACAAGGGCTACATCTGGACCGCCCACAATCGTTTTCCCACCAACACTCCGGGCTGGTGGGGCGGTGCTCATCCCTTTACGCTTTTGGACTGGTCCATCGTCCACAACGGCGAGATTTCCTCCTATGGCATCAACAAGCGTTACCTGGAGATGTACGGCTATCTCTGCACCATGCTCACCGATACCGAGGTTGTCGCCTACATGCTCGACCTGCTCATCCGCAAGCACGGTCTGACTCCGGAACTTGCCAGCATGGCCCTGGCCGCCCCTTTCTGGGACATGATCGACCGATTGCCAGAAGATGACCGCCAGCTGCTTACCGCCATTCGCCAGGTATACGGCAGTGGCCTCCTCAATGGTCCCTTTGCCATCCTCTTTGCCAGCAACGAAGGTCTGATCGGCCTTAACGACCGGGTAAAGCTGCGGCCGCTGGTCTGTGCCACCAAGGATGATTTCGTCTACATGGCTTCGGAAGAGGCGGCTATTCGTGAGATCTGCCCTGCACCCGATTATGTCTGGTCTCCCCGCGGCGGCGAACCGGTGGTGGCAAAGCTGAATATTTAAGGTTCGAAGTTCGGAGTTCGAAGTTCGACGTTACCTCGAACCCCGAACCTCGAACTTTTTTAAGGAGTGAGAAATGAAGATCGACGCTAACGGCGTATATTATCGAGATCTGAACATCAAGATCCGCGAAGCGGTTGCTGCAGGGGCCGACAAGCTGCAGTTGGACAACGTCAACGGCCAGTATTTTATCGGCGACGGCATCAACAAACCAGTGACCATCACCATCAACGGCGTTCCCGGCAACGACCTGGGGGCTTTCATGAATGGGGCGACCATCGTCGTCAAGGACAATGCCCAGGATAACATCGGCAACACCATGAATGCCGGCCGGGTAATTGTCCATGGTCATGCCGGCGACGTTCTCGGCTACGGCATGCGTGGCGGTCGCATTCATATTTTGAAGGATGTAGGTTACCGAGTCGGCATCCACATGAAATCCTACCATGAGAATAAGCCGGTTCTCATCGCCGGCGGCAAGGCAGGAGACTTCTTCGGAGAGTACATGGCCGGCGGCGTGCTGATTCTGCTCGGCATGTTCACCGACAGTCCCGACAAGGCCAAGCACGGTTTTCGTTTCGGCACCGGTATGCATGGTGGCGTTATTTTCGTCAGGGGTGGCGTGGACGAAAGCAAACTCTCACCGGAGGTGGGCGTTTGCGACCTGACCGCCGAGGACAAGAAGGAGCTGGAAGGGTATCTCAAGGAATACAGCGCCGATTTCAAGCTGGACCTAAAGGAGCTCCTGAAGGAGAAGTTCGTCAAGGTATTGCCGAAGAGCAAGCGCCCATACGGCAACATGTACTGTCCGATGCCCAGATAATATTAGCTGTCTGCAGCCTGCTTACAAAAGCCGCTTTTGTCACCATAGTCGTGACAGGCGGCTTTTTCCATTGATCATGGGGGCAAATTTGATTTCTCTTGCTTGCATGTCATTAATAAAATTATTGACGTGAAAAGTTCCACAGCTTATGCTACCGGCCTCAATAAAAGATACGGGAGGGACACAATGAAGCTGCGTCAACTAATTATAACTTTAACTCTTGCCCTTCTTCCCTTTACTGCCCTGGCTGCCCCGGCCACTGAAATCACCTGGTACGGCCAGTCCGCTTTCAGGATTACTACTCCAACGGGTAAAGTTCTCTACATGGATCCCTGGATCAATAATCCGGCCAACAGCAAGGGCAAAGAGGTGCTCGCCGCCATCAAAAAGGCTGATCTGATCATGGTTACCCACGGTCACTTCGACCATGTGGGGGACAGTTCGGAAATCGCGAAGAAAACCGGCGCCCAACTGGTGGCATCCTTCGATCTGGGCAAGGCGATGGTGCAGTATGGAGGCTTCCCCGAAAAGCAGTTCGGCTTTCCTACTACCGGCAATTTCGGCGGAGAGATAAGCCTGCTGGATGGAGAGGTGAAGGTAGCTTTCGTTCAGGCCCTGCATAGTTCGTCCATTGAGCCCCCGGATGACAGTAAGTACCCTAAAGGGCTGCAATACGCAGGAAATCCGGGAGGGATGGTGGTCAGCATCAAGAACGGCCCTACCATTTACCATACCGGTGACACCGACCTTTTCAGCGACATGACGCTGGTGAAAGATTTCGGTAAGGTGGATATCATGATGGTCTGCATCGGCGACCGCTTCACCATGGGGCCGCGCCGCGCAGCAATGGCGGTAAGGCTGGTTGACCCTGAACTGGCCATTCCCATGCATTTCGGTACCTTTCCTATCCTGACCGGCACTGCACCAGAATTTATCGCCGAGATGAAAAAGACCAGCCCCAGTACAACCGTCAAGGTGCTGCAGGTGGGGGAGACCTTCAGCTGGCCTCAGAAAAAGCTGACCATGCAGACGAAATAGAGGAGAGCAGGTAGGCGCTAAACGAACGACTGCCGTGACTTCGTCCGTTCGTTCGGCGCTGCCAGCTGCGACACGATCACTCACTCCGGAAGCCACGGCAACCATTCAGTAAGAAATTGCAGGGACAAAAAAAGCCGCCTGTCAGCAGATGCTGAAGGCGGCTTTTCATTATTGCGTGGCTTCCCGGATCTAGAAGATGGCGTTCAGGTCCTTGACCACATCATCCACATTGAGGCCGTGGGCATTGCAGCCCTGCTCAAGGGATTCATTCTGGGCGCCCATGCAGCCGACGCAGCCCAGGTTATACTTTGCCAGAACCTTTACCACATCGGGATGCATGCGCATCACCTGGGCAAATGTCATATCCTTGGTAACCTGTTGACTCATTTCTCGTTCTCCTTTGGTGGGCTTGCCGGGGCCGACACCGCTTATTCGTATTTGATGTCTATTATTTCGTATTCCTTCATTCCGGAAGGAACGCTGACCTTGACGGTATCGTCCAGCTTGTGGCCGATCAAAGCCTTGCCAACCGGAGAGGTGCACGACATCTTGCCAATCTTGATGTCCGCTTCGTCCTCACCGACTATCTTGTAGGTCACTTCCTCCTCGGTGGCGGTATCGTAAACAGTGACGGTGGCGCCAAAAACAACCTTGTCCGGTTTGAGGTTGGAGAGGTCCACCACATAGGCGCGGGCCAGCTTATCCTGTAACTCCAGTATCCGTCCCTCGATAAACCCCTGGCGATGCTTGGCCGCATCGTATTCGGCATTTTCGGAAAGGTCGCCATGGGATCTGGCCTCGGCTATATCCTGAATGACCTTGGGCCTTTCCTCCTTGATCAGGCGCTTCAGCTCTTCCTGCAGGAACTCGTAACTTTCTTTGGTCAGCGGCACGGACTGTGACATTTCTGTAATACTCCTCCCAGAACTTTACAGGGCAGCCAAACCGGCCGCCCCATAAATTTTTCTAAGTAATTGTTAAAAAGCGGTTAATTCAGGTAATCCTGAATCGGCTTTACGGCCAGTTCTTCCTGGCGCATGGCGATAATGCCGTCAACGACCGCCTTTGCTCCGGATGCGGTGGTGTAGTAAGCAATGTTGTTCAGCAAAGTGCTGCGACGGATGGAGAATGAATCTGCCACTGCCTGTGCACCCTGGGTGGTGTTGATCACCATGCAGATCTCATTGTTCTTGATGGAGTCGACGATGTGTGGCCGTCCTTCAAGGACCTTGTTGACTACCTGAACCGTGATGCCCTTTTCCTGCAGGTAGGCAGCGGTTCCGCGAGTTGCCACCAGCTCAAAGCCGTTATCATACAGTTTTTTTGCAGCAGTGACAATATGTTTTTTATCGGCATCGCGGACACTTATGAAGACTTTGCCGCTCATGGGGAGTTTCACTCCGGCTCCTAACTGGGCCTTGGCAAAGGCCATGGCAAAGTTGTCGTCAATGCCCATGACTTCGCCGGTGGATTTCATTTCCGGTCCCAGAATTGTGTCGACGCCGGGGAATTTGACGAAGGGGAAGACGGCTTCCTTTACCGAAATGTGGGTAGGGACGATTTCTTCGGTGATGCCGAGCTCCTTCAGGGTTTTACCGCTCATGATCAGTGCCGCCAGTTTGGCGAGCGGCCTGCCGGTGGCTTTTGAGACGAAGGGAGCCGTGCGGGAGGCTCGTGGATTCACTTCCAGGATATATATAACGCCGCCCTTGATGGCGTACTGGACATTCATCAGCCCCCTGACGTTCAGTTCCAGCGCCATCAGCTTGGTCTGGCGCCTGATCTCGTCGGTGATGGCCCGGGAGATGGAATAGGGGGGAAGGGAGCAGGCTGAGTCGCCGGAATGGATGCCGGCTTCCTCGATATGCTCCATGATGCCGCCGATGACTGCTTCGGTGCCGTCGCAGAGGGCATCCACATCGATTTCGATTGCTTCGTCCAGAAACTTGTCGATGAGGATCGGGTGCTCAGGGGAAGCCTGAACGGCGGTGGTCATGTAACGGCGCAGGTTGTCCACGTCGTAGACAATCTCCATGGCCCGCCCGCCGAGAACATAGGAAGGACGGACGACGACGGGATAACCGATGCGGTCGGCAACCTTTTCCGCTTCTTCGAAGGAGCGGGCGGTGCCGTTTTCCGGCTGGCGCAGGCCGAGCTTGTGCAGCATCTCCTGGAATCGCTCACGGTCTTCGGCCCGGTCAATGGCGTCGGGAGAGGTGCCGATGATGGGTACGCCAGCTTTTTCCAGGGCCACCGCCAGCTTCAGCGGCGTCTGCCCGCCGAACTGGACAATCACCCCTACCGGTTTTTCAAGCTGGACGATGTTGAGCACATCCTCGTATGTAAGGGGCTCGAAATAGAGGCGGTCGGAGGTATCGTAATCGGTGGAAACGGTCTCCGGATTGCAGTTGACCATGATCGTCTCGTAGCCCGCATCGGCCAGGGCAAAGACGCCGTGGACGCAGCAGTAGTCGAACTCGATCCCCTGGCCGATCCGGTTCGGTCCGCCGCCAAGGATCATGATCTTTTTGCGATCGGTAACCTCCGCTTCGCATTCTTCTTCGTAGGTGGAGTAAAGATAGGGGGTGTAGGCAACGAACTCGGCGGCACAGGTGTCGACCCGCTTAAATACGGGCTTGATACCCAATGACAGGCGCAGGCTCCGCACCTCATCCTCGCTCTTGCCCCACAATTTGCCCAGAAACTTGTCGGCAAAACCGTACTGTTTTGCTTCCAGCAGGATATCCTTCAGGTCGGCTGCCTTTCCTAAATCCACCTTCTTCAGCTCATCCTCTTTTTCGATGATCTGCCTGATGTTGTGGAGGAACCAGGGGTCAAAGGCGGTGGCGGCAAAGATTTCTTCCACAGTCATGCCGCTTCTGAAGGCGTCTCCCAGATACCAGAGCCGCTCCCAGTTTGGGGTCCTCAACTTCTCCATGAGGAGCTGCTGCTCCTTGCCCGTCAGCGCCCGACGGGTTTCGGCGGTCTGTTCGAAGAGACGGGATTCGAAACCGCAGGAGCCGATCTCCAGGGAACGGAGCGCTTTCTGCAGTGATTCCTTGAAGGTACGACCGATGGCCATGACTTCGCCCACCGATTTCATCTGGGTGGTGAGGGTGGAATCGGCGGCCGGGAATTTCTCGAAGGTGAAACGGGGCACCTTGGTCACCACGTAGTCGATGGTCGGCTCGAAACAGGCCGGGGTCTCCCGGGTGATGTCATTGGTGATCTCGTCCAGGGTATAGCCGACCGCCAGTTTGGCGGCGATCTTGGCAATGGGGAAGCCGGTCGCCTTGGAAGCCAGGGCCGAGGAGCGGGAAACACGGGGATTCATCTCGATAACCACCAGGCGACCGTTTTTCGGGTTGATGCCGAACTGGATGTTGGAGCCCCCAGTATCGACACCGATTTCGCGGATGATCTTGAGGCTTGCGTCGCGCAAAATCTGGTATTCCTTGTCGGTCAGGGTCTGGGCCGGGGCAACGGTAATTGAATCGCCCGTATGGACCCCCATGGGATCGAAGTTTTCGATGGAGCAGATGATGACCACGTTGTCAGCGGTATCGCGCATGACTTCCAGTTCGTATTCTTTCCAGCCGATGACCGATTCCTCCACCAGGATCTCGTCGGTGGGGGAGGCATCGATGCCGGTGGCCGACATCTTTTCGTATTCTTCCATATTGTAGGCTATGCCGCCGCCGGTCCCTCCCAGGGTAAAGGATGGACGGATGATGGCCGGAAAACCGATTTCCCTGATGATCTCCATGGCTTCGGCATTGTTGTGGGCCAGGCCGGAACGGGGCACCGCCAGACCGATCTTTTCCATGGCCTGCTTGAACAGGGTCCGGTCTTCGGCCTTCTTGATGGCAGGGAGCTTGGCACCGATCAGCTCCACCCCGAACTTGTCCAAAACGCCATTCTCAGCCACAGCCACCGCCGTATTGAGGGCGGTTTGTCCGCCAAGTGTGGGCAGAACCGCATCGGGCCGCTCTTTCTCGATGATTTTGGCGAGAATTTCCGGAGTGACCGGCTCGATATAGGTGCGGTCGGCAAAGTCGGGGTCAGTCATGATGGTGGCGGGGTTGCTGTTGAGCAGCACCACCTCGAAGCCTTCCTCCTTCAGCGCCTTGCAGGCCTGGGTACCGGAATAGTCGAATTCGCACGCCTGGCCGATGACGATGGGGCCGGCGCCGATGATGAGAATCTTCTTGATGTCTGTGCGTTTTGGCATGTATTCCAAACTCCTTCGTGTAGTAGGGGTCACGTTAGACTGTTGTGCAGCTTCAGTGGCGCAGTAGCGACAGCGAAACCTCATGCAGCCTTTTGTCCATGGTCCAGAGGGGCACCTGTGTGAGCAAGGCGGACATTAGCAGATGGATATCGATGTAGCCAAGGCCCTTACCCATCAGTTTATGGTCGTCGATGAACCGGATCACCTCGTCATCGTCGGCACAAAAAGCCTTGGGGAGGTCCTGAAGAAGGGAAAGAATCTGTGTCCTGTTCTTCAGATTCCCACATGCCAGCTCACCGATAATGAAGGGGTGGCAGATGACCTGACCGTCATTCAGAAATGTTTCAAGGCCGACTGCGCCTGAGCGGAAATGCTCCACCCAGACAGATGTATCAACAAGGATCATCGTCTTTAGCCTTTACCCTTCTCCGCGGGGGCATTTTCAGGCCTTTTTCACTCCCTGCCAGACCTGCCAGCCTTCTGGCGCTCTCCTTGGCGATCAGCGCCTGTAACCCAAGTTTTACAAGGGAAGTTTTTTCCGTTATGCCGGTCAGCTTTACCGCCTTTTCCAACAGGGCATCTTCGATATTGAGCGTTGTTCTCATAGGGTTCCCCATATGTATATTTTATATGCTCAAATATGTATCAGTTGTATGCATATGTCAAGGGGCGACTGTGGAAATCAGCGCTTCCTAAACTCCCTTTGCACCTATCTGAAGATGAAATAGACCGCGCCTGCCAGACAAAACCCCGCCCACAGATAGTCCAGTTTCAGCGGTGCCCCCATGTAGAGTACGGCAAAGGGGACGAACACTGCCAGGGTAATCACCTCCTGGGTGATCTTCAGCTGGGCCAGGGAGAAACTGCCGCGATAGCCGATCCTGTTGGCCGGCACCTGCACCAGATACTCGAAAAAGGCGATGCCCCAGGAGACGACCACGGCAATCAGCCAATGCCGGTTCTGCAGGTTCTTCAGGTGGGCATACCAGGCAAAGGTCATGAAAACGTTGGAGATGATCAACAGGACAATAGTTCTCATACCGGCCGGCGCTCCTGTTCCAGTTCCTGTACCCAGCCCGATTCAAGTCCTGCCTCTTCCAGCGCTTCCACCGCTGCATCGTATTCCTCGGCAGTCAGGGGCCGGTCAATGCCTGGGGTGGCTCTTGCCAAATGGGCCGGAAAATACTGGCTCATCAGCGCCACGTGGGTTGCCTCTCCCAGGTGTTTTGCAATCCAGGGCAAGGTTTCATCGCTTCCAGCCTTATTTACGGGTAATACCAGGTGCCGGACGATCAGCCCACGAATACCGATACCTTCTTCATCAACCTGCAGTTGCCCAACCTGGCGCAGCATCTCCCGGACGGCCAGCCTGTTGAAGGTTGGATAGGCTGGGGCGCCGGAAAGTGCCCTGGCCGGTTCATCGGCGGCGTATTTCATGTCTGGCAGGTAAATATCTACGATCTCGTCCAGCAGCTGCAACACATCGACCTTTTCGTAGCCGTTGGAATTCCAGACGATGGGGAGATTGAAGCCTTCCTTGATGGCCATGAAGAGGGCAGCGAGAAACTGGGGCAAAAAATGGCTCGGCGTAACCAGGTTGATGTTGTGCGCCTTTTGCCGTTGCAGCTTGAGCATCTTCTCCGCCAACTGCCTTATGCTCAGCTCTTCTCCGTTGCCGAACTGACTGATGGGGAAGTTCTGGCAGAAGCGACACGACAGGTTGCAGTTGGAAAAGAAGATCGTTCCCGAACCGCGCGAGCCTGAAATCGGCGGTTCCTCGCCGCGATGGATGTTAGCCGAGGCAATTTTCGGCAAAGCACCGCTACGGCAGATGCCCGTCTCACCTGCCAGCCGGTTGACCCGGCAGTCGTGGGGGCAGAGGTCGCAGCTTTTCAGTCGCTGATAAGCAGCACGGATGCGCTGCAATAATTCTCCAGATTGATAAAGATCGATGTAACGCATAAACAGTCGGCGGTCGGCAGCCGATGGTCGGAAGGTAAAAAACATCAATCTGCTTTACCGTCGACTATCCACCGCCGACCAGTTACCGATTTTTCTCCATCAGCTCTACAAAACGCGCGAACAGATAATGTGAATCGTGCGGCCCCGGCGATGCCTCCGGATGATGCTGCACCGAGTATATGGGCAGCGTGCAGTGGCGGATGCCTTCCACCGTCTGGTCGTTGAGGTTCTCATGCCCCAGGCAAGCAACATCACCCAACGATTCCAAATCGACGGCAAAGCCGTGGTTCTGGGCGGTGATCTCCACCTTTCTTGTCTCCATGTCCATGACCGGCAGATTGGAGCCGTGGTTGCCGAATTTCAGCTTGATGGTCTTGCCGCCAAGGGCAAGCCCAAGGAGCTGGTGACCCAGGCAGATGCCGAAAATGGGCTTCTTGCCGATGAACTTTCTGATCTCTTCCTGGACCTTGACCAGTGGCTCCGGATCGCCAGGGCCGTTACTGAGGAATATGCCATCCGGATTCATGGCCAACGCCTCTTCCGCCGGGAAGGTGGCAGGGACCACGGTCACATCGCAGCCTGCATCCACCAGACAACGGAGAATGTTGTACTTGATGCCGAAATCGTAGGCTACCACTTTGTATTTCAGGTTCTTGGCATCAACCTCAGGGTATCCCCCTTCCAGATCCCACAGCCCCTGTGTCCAGTGGTAAGGCTTGTCGGTGCTGACGCCGGAGGCGAGATCGAGCCCGGCCATGCTGGGGATAGCACGCGCTTTTTTTACAAGACTCTCAGGATCGAAATCGACGGTGGAGATGATGCCGTTCTGTGCGCCATTGTCACGCAGATGGCGTGTCAACGCTCGTGTATCCAGCCCCTGAATGCCGACGATGCCGTTTTCCTTGAGATAGGCATCCAGGCTCATGGTGGCGCGCCAGTTGGAGTGGCAGTCGTGATATTCCTTGACGATAAACCCTGAAAGATAGAGCTGTTTGCTCTCGATATCCTCTCCATTGATCCCGGTATTGCCGATCTGGGTATAGGTCATGGTGACCATCTGCCCCTTGTATGATGGGTCGGTGAGGACCTCCTGGTAACCGGTCATGGCGGTGTTGAAGACTACCTCACCGGTAGCTTCACCGGATGCGCCGAAAGACCTGCCCTTGAAAATGCGCCCGTCAGCGAGCGCCAAAACTGCTTTCATGTTTAATGCTCCTGAATTGGTATGTATTAATGTGTAGGGGCAATTCATGAATTGCCCCTACGGAATTGCCCCTACGATTCCCCACCGGGATCAATCCCTTTTATGAACTACCTTCCCGTCGACAATGGTGTAGGCAGCAGCCCCCGTCATCTTCCGTCCGAGAAAGGGGGAATTCTTCGACTTGCTGGCGAGTTTCTCCGCCTCCACCACCCATTCGGCTTTGGGATCGATGATGGTCACATCGGCTGGTGCTCCTGTCTTGAGGGTGCCCCGGTCAAGACCAAGGATCTGCGCCGGTCTCACCGCCATCTTTTCCACCAGGGTCTTCATATCCAGCACCTTTTCCTCAACCAGCTTCAGGGAAAGGGGGAGGGATGTTTCCAAACCGATGATGCCGTTGAGGGCCACATTGAATTCCACGTCCTTTTCATCAAGGTGATGGGGCGCATGGTCGGTGGCGATGGCATCGATGGTGCCGTCTGCCAGACCGGTCTTGATGGCAGCCACGTCCTCAGCCTCACGAAGCGGCGGATTCATCTTGGCGTTTGTTTCGTAGCCGCGCACCGCATCATCGGTGAGGGAAAAATAGTGGGGGGCCGTTTCGCAGGTGACCTGCACGCCACGGGCCTTGGCATCCCGGATGATCCGTACCGATCCTTTTGTGGAGATGTGGGCGATATGGATGGGGGAATTGGTAAATTCGGCCAGATAAACGTCACGGGCGACCGCCACGTCTTCCGCTGCCCAGGGAATGCCCTTGAGGCCAAGTTCCGTGGCGGTAAAGCCTTCATTCATCACCCCTTCACCCACCAATGCCAGTTCTTCCGAATGGGCGATGACCATGACCCCCATGCCCTTGGCATATTCCAGAGCCCTGCGCATCAACTCGGCATTGACAACCGGACGGCCGTCGTCGGAGACGGCGACACAGCCTGCTTCCTTCAGTTCACCCATCTCGGCCAGATTTTCTCCCTTGCTTCCCTGGGTAATGGCCCCGACCGGAAAAACGTTTACCAGTGCCTCAGCTTTCGCCTTGTTGACAATATAGGAAGTAATGGCCTTATTGTCGTTGACCGGCTTGGTGTTGGGCATACATGCCACCGAGGTGAACCCACCGGCTGCCGCGGCCATGGTGCCGGTAATGACGTCTTCCTTGTATTCCAGCCCCGGATCACGCAGGTGGACGTGCATGTCGATGAGGCCTGGGGTGACCAGAAGGCCGGCGGCATCGATGACCTCTGCGTCGGCAGGAGCTTTCAGCCCCTTGCCGAGCTCTTTGATCCTGCCGGCCACAACCAGCAGATCCAGGGTTTCATCAATGTTCTGTGACGGGTCAATTACCCGCCCTCCTTTTATAAATATGTTCATAATTATCACCCCATAATTTAGATGTAGGGGCGATCCTTGTGATCGCCCATGCCTTGCCGCAATACAGGATTTCCCCTTGGGATGGGCGAATACAAGATTCGCCCCTACAATTTCCTATTATTCGGTGGGCAGTTCCCCGCCGCTCACATGATACAGCATGGACATCCGCACTGCGACGCCATTTTCCACCTGTTTCAGGATGTGGGACTGGCTGCCGTCGGCAACGTCCGAGCTCAGTTCGACCCCCCTGTTGATCGGTCCTGGATGCATGACCATGGCATCTTTCTTTGCCAGCTTCAGCACACTCTGGTTCAGACCGAAATAACGGGAATATTCCTTCATGGTGGGGAGCAGGGTCTTCCCCTGGCGCTCCAGCTGGATGCGAAGCATCATTACCACGTCCGCATCGGCCACCGCCTCGCGCATGTCCTTGCACACGGTCACATTGCCGAGACGCTCGATACCCGGAGGCATCATGGTCGGCGGCCCGGCAAGAAAGACGTTGGCCCCCATCCTGGTCAGGCCGTAGATGTCTGAACGGGCCACGCGACTGTGGGTGATGTCGCCGACGATGGCCACCTTGAGCCCTTCAAGTTTGCCGAATTGCTGGCGCATGGTCAGCATGTCCAGAAGTCCCTGGGATGGATGCTCGTGGGCGCCGTCACCCGCATTGATCACCGAGCAGGAAACCCGCTTTGCCAGATAGTGGTGGGCGCCGGAAACAGCATGGCGCATGACGATGATGTCCGGGTTCATGGCCAGGACGTTGCGCGCCGTGTCGGAGAGAGTTTCGCCCTTGGTCACCGAGCTGGTGGAGGCGGTTATGTTGATGGTGTCGGCGGAGAGCCTTTTTGCCGCTATTTCGAAGGAGGTGCGGGTGCGGGTGGATGCCTCGTAAAACAGATTCACCACCGTCTTGCCGCGCAGGGTCGGCACCTTTTTTATCTCCCGGCTGTTTATCTCCTTGAGGTTTTCAGCCGTGGACAGAAGCAACTCTATCTCTTCCCTGGTCAGGTCCTGCAGTCCGATGATATCTTTATGCTTGAAAGCCATGGTTACCTCCTGTGTGCCATATCGGACAGCCCCGAAAGGTGCCCCGGCAAAAGATCATTTTTCCAGAACGACCTCGGTCGGTTTGTTGGCAGAGTCAAAGGCGACCGTAATATTCTCTTTCAGGCTTGTTGGGACGTTACGCCCTACGAAATCGGCTCGGATGGGCAGATCCCGATGGCCCCTGTCCACAAGAACCGCAAGCTGGATGCATGAAGGCCGGCCGTGATCCATAATGGCGTCCATTGCTGCCCTGATGGTGCGGCCGGTAAACAGTACGTCATCTACCAGGACAACCTTTTTCCCCTCTATGGAAAAGGGAATGTCCGTTTTTCCCACCGGCAGATGTTCCGAATGCCCTTTGATATCGTCCCGGTACAGTGTTATGTCGACAGCACCTACACCTACTTTTTCCCCTTCGATCTCCTCCAGGCGCAACGCAAGCTCATGGGCCAGATAAACGCCGCCGGTGCGGATTCCCACCAGCACCAGGTCCTTGACCCCCTTGTTGCGTTCCAGCACCTCATGGGCAATACGGGTTAGAGCTCGTTTGACGCCGACTCCATCTAAAATTACGGTATTCTCAGTTCCCACTTAGGCACTCCTTTCTCGCATGTCAGGTTGGTGAAGCAGGGAGGTTACAGCTGATGAGGGGGCATGAAAAAAGAGCCTCCCGCGCAAAAGACGGAGAGGCTCTTCACAAGCTATCTTGGGAGGTTCTCTCTTCATCACCTTTGCTAACCTCACGGGGCTAAATTAAAAGGGGAGTATGGAATAAAGTCGTAGGACAGTACCATCGTTGCCATCAGGAGTCAAGAGAGAAAACGGACTGAACCCTTTGGGATTGGCTGTCGCTTATTAGGCCATGGGGCAGGCAATGATGACTACTTGACCTTGAACTTGCCCGATGCCGGATTATATCCGGTGGCTTTCTTTACCTGCCCTGGAGGAGCCGATTTGCCTGGCCCCACCCACACGCAACCGGATATCAGAAAAATTCCTACCGACAAGATATAGATCAAGTTTTTCATGGCAGTACCCCTCTGAAGAAGTCCTCTGCCGGGAGGGCTCCTCCGTTTTGAGATTAAAAACGGATGGATTGTAGCACAGGATGGAAGAGGAGAGAAGCAGGTTCACTTTGGGATTTTCAGTTTGCCATCAAGTGATTCGAGGAAGAAGCTGACCAGCTTGGCCCGGTATGGCGAGCCTGCCTCCAGGAAGGCCTCAGTGTGGCTGCCCCCCTTGATGGTCCAGAATTGTTTCGGTTCCTTTGCCTTCTCGAACAGTTTCTTGCCGTGACGGTATGGAATGATCGGATCTTCATCACCGTAAATGAGCAAGAGGGGTAGGGGCGCGATCTTGTCCACCACCTGATCGGCGCTGTGACTGTTGCCGACAAGGAGATAGGAGAGGGGCCATTTAAAAAGGGATACTATAGGGATCTCTCCGATCTTGTCCCGGACGATTTCCCGATAGGAGGCAAAGGTGGATTCGATGGCAACGGCCCGGATGCCGGTGAAGCGATTCATGCCCACTGCAGCAATGGCGTTGGTGCCGCCAAGGCTCTGACCAAGGATGAGGAGCCGGTTTTGGTCCACGTCCTTTCGTGCGGCAATGTAAGATATGGCTGCGACGGAATCTTCAAAGACCCCCTGCCGGTTCGGGCGCCCCGCCGACTTTCCGTAGCCCCGGTAATCGAAGACAAAGAGGTTGAAGCCTTCAGCAGGGAGCCAGGAGACAAAGCCGAAATGGGCGGTCATGTTCTGGGCATTGCCGTGGAAATGGATCACCGTGCCCTTGGGCTTGCCGACTGCCGGAATGAACCAGCCGGAAAGTCTTGTGCCATCCTTGCTGGCAAAGGTGACCTCCTCAAAGGGAAGACCATGGCGAGCCGGTGTGTCGTAGGTTTCTTTGTCCGGGTAGTAGAAAAGCCTGCCGACGCATCCCTGGCAAAGGACGGTTAGGGCGATCAGCAAGACCAATAGTAAAATTTTGGTCATTTAATGCCCTCTCTTGTTGGACATTTTGTATGCTGCCACTTTGTATAGATACTGATACAAAGGTGCAATGGTCTCGAAACCATGTAATTCCGAGAGCAACTCTTTCTTGATGCAGTTATCCTCTATTTGCCGATTGCTGACCAGGTAAAAATTTTTTCTGTTGAACCAGTCCTGCGATTCCCTGGCAATATCCGCCGGCATGAATAAGGTCATTCCCCGTACAGGGCCTTTTCCACTTCCGGCAGCTCCAGGGACCGGAGTGTCTCCCGTAAGGGACGCCCGGTGATTTCGTCCCATCCCATGGCCCGGTAGTAGTCCTTCTTCGCGTCATCCCACGCCAGGACATTGCCGCTGTATGCGTTGGGGCCGGTGGTAAGCGGAGGATTTCCCCGCGCCCGCTCGGGCATGCGGATCTCGGCAACCTCCAGCCCTTCCCGGATATTGAAGGCATGACGGACGGTCTTGATCCGCTGACCGACCAGCAGGTAATCGTCGAAGGTCTTGCGCCAGCCGGTAGTGGCGTTGAGCCACTCCACCAGCGGCGGCGCCGGTCCCAGATAGAAGCCGAAGTTGCAGAGCCCGGCCCCGTTGATGATGTCCTCCGCACAGCTGGCCCCCCGCAGGCGTTCCCCCTGTTTCTCGTGGTCGTCATCGACCGGCTTTTCATAGCGGCTCTTCAGGCGGAACTTGTCGAACAGCCTGTTCTTGGGATGGTCAGAATGCTTGTACTGGTCCCAACCGGCAAAGGTGGCGGTATGACGGCCGGGGGTCGGTTCCGTTTCGTATCCCACACCGAGATCGAGCCCGCCGCTGGTGCTGCGGGAATCGTGCATGGGCAGTTCCTGGCCGTGCACGTGCATGGGCGCCGCCAGCTCCTCGCCACCGAAGTGCTCGGCGCTCTTTTTTACCCCGTTGGCCAGGATGGCGCCGATCCCCTCGCCGGCGACGATCTTCTGCACCAGGGCGACCAGCGCTCCATGGTTGCCCCAGGTAAGCTCCAGCCCGTCGGTGTCTTCCTGCGTCAGAATGCCCTTGGCGTAAGCCTCGAAGGCCCAGTTGACGGTGGTGGCGCAGCTGATGGTGTCGATGCCGGCCCGGTTCAAGAGCTCGTTGACCATGAAGATGCTTTCGATGTTGTCGTTGAGCAATTGGGCGCCGAAGCCGCAGATGGTCTCGTACTCCGGGCGGTGCGTTTCCTTCAGCAGTGGTTCGTCCGGGATCATGCAGAGACCGCCGCAGCCGAAGGGGCAGCCGTAGCAATGGTATTTGCGGGTTTCATACCGGGTGACGGAGAAGAGATCGATCTTGTTGGCCTTTTCCGCCGGGAAATCCGCCGGTACCCCCTGCCAGTTCAGGAGCGGCGAGTCCCCCGAGGTGGTGGAATCGGTGAGGGTGCCGGCAGTACCGGCCTGCTTCATCTTCTTGCCGAAATCGTTGAGGTCGGTTTCCAGGCTAGTGAGAAACTGGGTGGTATGCTGCCAGACCGCAGCCTCGTCATGGCAGCCGGTCTGGTGGTCTCCCCTGAGACAGACCGCCTTCAGGTTCTTCGAGCCCATCAGGGCACCCAGACCGCTGCGGGCTGCAAGCCGTCCCTTGCCGTTGACGACACCGGCGATCAGCGAGCGCCGTTCGCCTCCCGCGCCGATGCAGGCGGCCCGGAAATCGTCGCCATGTACCGCCCTGAGGCGATTTTCGGTCTCGACCGCATCCAGTATTCCCCAGAGCGCCGAGGCATCCCGCAACTCCATCTTCTTCCCGTCGATCAGCAGATAGACCGGTTTCTCGCTCTTGCCGATAAAAAAGATGCCGTCGAAGCCGCTTTCTTTAATGGCCGGAGCCAGGTCGCCGCCACAGTTGGCATCGCCCCAGGTCCCGGTTAACGGGCTCTTGCCGGCCAGCATCCACCGCCCGTTGAAGATGGCCCGGCCGTTGGTCAAGAGCCCGCTCATCATGGCCAGGATGTTGTCCGGGTGAAAGGCGGACAGCCTCGGCTTCTGCCGGTCGAAGATGACCTTCGCCGCCAGGCCGTAGCCGCCGAGGAACTGCTCGTAGAGGGCATCGTCAAGGTGCTCGGTGTGAAAGGTTCCCTTGCTTAGATCGACCCAGAGAATGCGTCCCATATAACCTTTGCTCATCGGGCACCTCCCCCGGCTGTAACCGGGCGGTTGATGTAGTTTTCCTGCTGGTCCAGTGACATGGTGATGAAGGGGGCTTGCCAACCACCGACCCGGACGTTGATGGCGGAATATTCCTCAAGCTTGCGCACCGCCTCCGTCTGGTCCGACATCTTTGACGCAGCCCAGGAAAGTTCGTAGATTGTCTGGTAGACGGCGCTGTTGCCGATGGCCAGGGTCATCATATTCCCCTTGTTGGCGATGAACTGCTCCATGATCCCCCGGATCACCTCCGGGTCATTCTGGCTTTGGTCGAGGCAGAGGTCGGTGATGACCCCCGCGCCTAACCGGTCGAGACCGAGGCCGCTGAACGAGGCGAGCAGGTTGCCGATACCATTTATCTGCGTACCGGGAGGGGGAGTGAAGTTGGGGGCCAGCGGTGCTGCCGCGGCGCGGTCGGCAGAGGCGGCAATGCCGGCTCCCTGGAGGGGATACTGCTCGAAGGTGCCGCAGCCGGCGGTGAACTTGATATTGAACTGGGGGCCGAATTTTTCCTGGAACGATTCGCCGAAGTAGCCGGCAATGTAACGCAGCCGCTTTACCTCGCGCTCTTCTTCGGTCGTCGCAGGCTTCTTGAGGAAGATTCGGTCGGCCATGGACTTGGAACTCATCACCGCATCGAAATAGTCATCCAGGATCCAGCGGGTGACTGCGTTGGCTTCGGGATGATTGGAGCCGAAGAGCGGGCTATTGGTGGCAAAGTCGACCCGGATGGCGTCGTAGGTGCGCTGGGACGCCGGGTTGGTGGTCTGGGGCGAGACGAAGTTGTTGCGGAACGCCTCCAGCACGTCGTCAAGGTGGTACTTGCCCTCGTCGAAGACCCATTTTTTCATGGCGCAGACGGTGTTGACCATGTTCGGTACACCGGTGAGGATGGTGCCGCCGATGTTGTACTCGGCGCCGCCCCAGGCTTTGTCCCGTCCCCGCTCCAGGCAGGTGCCTAGGAAGGCGGAAAAGAGCGGGCAGGGGACCACGTACTCGTCGGTCATGTAGTACTTGTAGAGGCCGAAGGCGGACTGATCGACGAAGAACTGCAGGTGGCCGCGCAGGGATTCCCGCAGCGCTCCATAACTGGCGATCTCGCCGGAGGAGTAGCTCAGCTTGCCGCCGCGGAGGGTGCCGGGGTTGTTGTCCAGGGTCGCCCCCTTATTGAGGGAGCACTCCAGGATGGTCATACCGTTGATCATGCCGAAGGTCCAGTCGCTCTTGCCGTTCAGGATCGGTTCCCAGCAGCCGTCCACGCAGTAGTCGTTGACCACGGCCTTAAGTTCGGCCAGGCGTGCCCGGTCGGTCGGGTCTTCCCCTTCGCAGAAGGCCCGGTACAGAGCGGGGATGAGGACATCGTCGTTGAGGATCGACGGGTTGTTTCCTGTCTCGTGGAGCGATTCTGCCACGGCAAACTTGAGGTTCTCCGGCGAAGAGCTGCCCATGCGGACATAGATGCCGGGGGTAGGAAGGTTGACGTTGCGGTAGGCCCGAAGGATGACGAAGGTGCAGTCGTTGGTGGCATCGCTGCCATCGGGCTTCAGTCCGCCGATGATGACGTTCTGCAGGAAGTTGTTGGCGCCGGCCCGCTGGTCCAGATAATAGGGGTTGACGCCCAGGGCGGCGTTGTAGTCCATGTGGTCCTGCTGCACCAGGTATTCGGTGGTGTAGTTGAGCCGCCACGCCGCCTTGATCAGGAAACACTCGAACAGTTCCACCCCCTTGGCCGGGTCGTACACACCTTTTTCGACTGTGCTCGCCAGGTAGGGGGCCAGCACCTGATCGAGCCGGCCGAGGGAGATGAGATTCATGCTGGCGTGGAGGGCAGTGTGGACGAACCAGATGCTCTGCAGCGCCTCGTGGAAGGTGTCGGCAGGCTCCAGGGGCACTTTGCGGCAGATCCGCTCAATCTCGGCCAGTTCGGCCCGTCGGCGGAGATCGCTCTCCGTTCGCCCCTTATCCCGGGCCAGGTCGGCGAAGCGGCCGGCATACTCGACCACGGCCTCGCTGGCAATGCGCACGGCCCGGTAGAAATCGAGCTTGTTCTGATCGTCCTCGGTAAGCGGCTGCTTGGCCTTGATTTCCGCACTCTTGCTCTCGCAGGTCTCCAGAATGCCGCGGATGCCGTAGCGCACCAGCCGGTCGTAATCGGCAGTGTTATGTCCCAGGAGCGACAGTTCGGTCCGATTGGTGATCCGCGCGGCACGCTTTTCGTCCTCAGTCAGGTAATTGGGAAAAACCTTGCCCAGGCCGTTGGAGCCCATGGGGAGGACACCGACGATCAGCTCACCATCGGCGATGGCATAGGTGCCGGTATGGAGCGAATTGCGCTCGTCGGTCATGGCGCACAGCATGGCCTCGCTGGCCAGGGCGGTGCGGACGATCACCGGCTCCTGGGGAAATTCCTTGCCGACATCGGGAAACATGCTGTTGCGGAACCACTCATCCGCCCGGTTCTTCCGCCCCTGCCGCTTCAGCGCCTCAAGCAGGGCTTTGGTTCTCGGGGTCATTGCTACGGGAAGTGCTCTTTCCATGCAGAATCTCCTTTTATTTCATCTCGATTACTATTGATTATCCGACGGTTACCGTAAAACCCGATGCGGTGAAACGATTGACGGCAGTGGCGACGGCTGCGGCCGTCGGCGTAGCTCTGGTGGCTTCGGGACACGACAGTCCCAAAGCACTGTAATAATGGCCGGAATGGGGATTGAGGGGGAGCAGCTGGATTTCGCTGACGCCGCATTCTTTCATGACGTCGATGGTGACCTCTATTTCCTCTTCAGTGTCGGTATAACCTGCCACCAGCGGTTTCCTGACGACGATACGCGACGGCAGGGACGCAAGGTAATGCAGGTTGCTGCCCCGCATCCCGAAACGGTCGGCGGCCTTTGCTCCGGGGATGTCGGAGCGGAGACCGAACAGCCAGCAATCCACGAGCGCAGCGATCGACTGGTAACACGCCAGGGGCAGGAGCCCGGACGTTTCCACGGTGGTATGGAAGCCGGCATCGCGGGCCAGCCGGAGCAGGTGGGCTACCGCCTCTCCCTGGAGAAGGGCCTCGCCGCCACTCAGGGTCAGCCCACCGATTTTGCGCACCATTTCCAGCTGCGGCTGGATCGTCGCGAACAGCGTCTCCGGCGTGGCCTCCTGGGTCGGCAAGACCAGAGCACTGGCCATCCCACCCGGACGGGAGGCGGGGCAGGCAACCACGCAGGCGCCGCAGCGGCGGCAACGGGCGCTGATATCGGCGGTTTTCGTGGGCAGCGCCCCTCGCAATCCTTCGGGGCAGACCTCCTGACAGCGGTTGCAGGAGAGGCAGAGGTTCTTGAAGAAGAGGATCGGCGACCATTCGAAGCTGGAGTGTGGCGAATGGCACCAGGGGCAGGCAAAGTGACAGCCCTGGAGGAAGACGACGACCCGTGCCCCTGGGCCGTCGTGTTTGGAAAGCCATTCGATGGCGAAATATCTGATGGAAACCGGCGTCATATCAGCGGGCTATTTTCCGGCAGTGCGCCGCTGGGCGTAGCAGAAGGCATCGGCGTTCCGCCACGTTCCCGATGGGAGATCCAGCACCTTCAGCTTTGCCGAGACGCTGTCCCCGTCCACCGTTACCACCATATAGCCATAGGCATTTTCGATGTGCTCGGCGGGTTCGACTCGGGGATCGGCATAGGGTGCGGTGGTTGAAGCGAATGGTGCGCCGCCGTTACCCACCAGCACCTGTTGGAGCAGGCGTCCTTTGGCGTCCGGGATAATCGCCCGGTCGTAGAAATGGTCATGGCCGCAGAAGTAGAGACGGCCGCCGGCATTGCCGATGGCATTCCAGAAGCGATCCCGCGCCGCTCCATAGCAGGCCAGGCAGTCTTTATGCTTCACTGCAAAGGCGGGATAGTGGCCGAAGACGAACAGATGTTCCCGCTTGTTCTTGGCCAGGACCCGGTCGAACCATTTCTGGTCCACCTGGAACTGATCGGTGATCTGGTCGAAACCGATGAACAGGGCATTCTTGTGGGGCAGGGCATAGGTCAGGCCCTTTTGGCTATCGGGGCTGATTTTCTTCAGGTATGGATCGTTGAATACGGACCGGTAGGCGTCCAACAGCTTCGATTCGATGGGTACCCGCTTGCGACAGCTGCTCCAGTCGCTCAAGACTGCGTCCTTGTCCATCTCGTGGTTGCCCCGGACCGGCAAGACCTTTGCACCCGAGTCGTAGACCGGCTTCATGGTCTGCCGCCAGAGCTGGTACTGCTGATCGGCGGGATTGGGGGGTGGTGTCGGCGGCGTACAGGTATAGCCGTTGCCCAGGGCAATGTCCCCCGGCACAAGCACCACATCCACCTTTTCCGCAGCCACCTCCGCAGCCATCTTGCCAAGCACCTCCACATTCACCCCTTGAACGCCACCCCCGGGTACACAGGGGTTGCTGCGATTGTCGCAGAGAACGGCAAACTTCCACGGTGCGGCTTTGGTGGCTCCACCGGGGGTGCCCGAGGTGAACTGGATCACCATGAGCAGGCTGAGGGCGAACAAGCCGGTTCTGAACAAAACTTTTTTACGCATGGACAGCCTCCCTTTGCTGTGAATACCTATAGGTAGCAGGTTTATGTCGTGCGAAACAGAAGTGTGCGGCTAGTGGGTGCGGAATGCCTGGTCCCTGCTGCGCGGTCATGGCATGGCTGGATGAAGTAAGAGGACTTGAAGAGTCAGAATTGGAGGCCGATGTAATGATCAAGGAAATAGACTGACACCTCTGTTGCTCCATGGTAATGCTGCGCAACTGGCACGTTTTACTGCATTAATTAAATCCGGACGAAAAAGACCATAACAAAGTATTCATAAATTGCTACTATGCAAAACGTGCATTTACCCCAAAGAAACACACGCAGAGCGTGCATGGATTGGCAGCTCAACAGGCTTAAAGCCTTTTAAAATAAGATGTTGATTGTTTTGTGTGGCGGGGAGCTCTGAGTGTTATTTTCTGCTAATGAGTGGATTGCGGGGATGACAACGCAATGTTCTCTGCAAGATTTCGAGGGATTTGGGTTCCCGGCAAGGCGCGGCGACGCAGGCCGCAAGCGAGGCGATCCGGGCCGGGTTACGGCTTCTGGAAGAACGTGAAACCAAACTTTCATTGTTTCTAGGCTCACTCACATCTCGGCGAGCCACCAGCTGTTGCGCCGCACCCGTTGACGATCCGCCGGATGCGCCAACGCATCACCGCGGCATCAGCGCGAACACACCCCAGCCCAGGTATTCACGCGTGTAAGCGGCGTAGCGCTCGGGTTCCGAGGTCAGTTTGGCTCGAACATCTTGTGCCAACTCGTCGTCGGGATTGGCTTCAAGCCATCGGCGCATGGTGAGCCATTTGGCCGCCTCGTATCTGTCCCAGCCGTCTTGGTCAGCCAGAACCATTTCAACTACGTCGCAGCCAAGGTGGCCGAAAGACGCGAGAAGTTCTGGAAGCATGAGAAAATCGGAGATTGAGTTGGCAAGACACCCCTTGGCGACATCTTCCGTCGGCGGTAACTGCCGCCAGTAGGGCTCGCCGATGAGGATGATCCCTCCGGTGCGCAGGCTCCGCGCCAGAAGCTCGATAGTGCCGGCGACTCCCCCGGCGATCCAAGTGGCACCGACACAGGCTGCCACACCGGCCTTGTCGTCGGAGACGTAGCCTGTAGCATCGCCATGGATGAACTTGACTTGTTCGGTTACGCCGAGTTCTACAGCACGGAGTTTCGCTTGCTCGGTGAACAACTGGCTCATGTCGATGCCGGTGCCGATGACGCCGTGATCGCGTGCCCAGGTGCACAGCATCTCCCCCGAACCGCTGCCGAGGTCGAGCACGCGGGTCCCCGTTTCCAGACGCAGCGCCGCGCCGAGAGTGGCGAGTTTTTCGGGTGTGAACGGGTTATGGATGCGGTGAGCACTTTCGGTGATGTTGAATATCCGGGGGATGTCCATTTCGGGAAATCTCCTTATGGGTGTGAATTAATTCTTATCATGGATGTCCCCGGAACCCCAACGGCAGCAGGTCGTGTATATAAGGAATAGGGCTATGGTCTTTATTTCAATCATTTAGATATCTCGCACGTTCAGATATGGGTTGTATAACGGCTCGGCCGGTGACCCGACGCAGGTTTAACGCGACCGGGTCCACTGGTCTCGTTGGGAATCCATTTTTATTTTCCCACTTCAAGGGCAGACCCCATTAGTTGACTAACCCGCAGTGCTAATCCGTCCCCTTAAGGCCCCACGTCCCCTTAAGGCCCCCCGCCGACTGGCAGCCCAGCACGGTATGACCAATCAATGGCTGAAAGATCAAGGTCTTGTATCTGTCAAAGAACAGTGGGTGAAGATCCACTACCCGGCTACGGCCCGGTAACTTCAACGAACCGCCCGGTGCGGACCCGCATGCCGGGTGGTGTGGGGGGCTGGGGGGCTAAGACCCCTGGCTACCCGATTGAACCGCGTTCTCTTAAAAAGTGGCTTGATAATTTATGTCTATCTGAAGTTTCGTCACTGCACCAGGCACTACCTCTACAGGGTTGACTCTGCCCTGTCCATCAAACTTGTTAGCATAAAACGCTGAGCCCTCCTTGACAAAAATACTGTAGGTGCCGGGTGAAAGGGTGACTTGAAAGAAACCAGTCTCATCTGATGACGTTTTCGCAACAAGCTCGGAGGGAATGTATGAGTAAAATTCTCCTAAAGAATAGGGCATGACATCACTTATCGTGGTGGCTTTATAGACAAAAATTTCACGAACCACAGGCGTTATGTTACCAGAGGAGTTTGTAGTGCCTGCAACCGATGGCATAAAATTGCCCGTCCAAAACCAGACATTGCCCCATACCCCTTGAGTTGCAGTAACCTTGCTCTCGTTTGTTGGAAGAGAAGAAGTTCCTTGTGCATCAGAAGAACTAGACCCACAGCCAGTTAAAATAAGCCACATAAAGAGTAGCAAGAAGATTAAGTATCCCTTTTTTATTTGCATGACCTCCCTCTCTTTTATCCTTGCTGTTCAACGGCTGAGAGCCGCAGCGGCGGAGCGGCGGAGCGAAGCGGAGACCGTCTGCCGCGCTTTGTTGAAAGTTAGCCTTCTTCTTTGTAGGAGTATTACTTGATCAAGTCGATAGTGCTGTTATCTGTGTCCGCAACATAAAGGTTTAGGCCATCAGTCGAGATACCTAAGGGAAAATTTAAAGGAGATATTGTGGTCAATGAACTGCCATTTACCAAAGTTGTCACAACACCAGTTGCAATTGCGACTTTGCGAATTGAGCCTTGTCTTGAATCAGTTACATAAAGGTTTGTACCGTCAGTTGTGATGCCAAATGGTGCATTGAATTTGGCAGTAGAGCCCGTTCCATCAGCTATGCCACTAACCCCAGCGCTTCCGGCCAAAGTAGTTACCATCCCTGTCGCAATTACGATTTTGCGAATTGTGCTGTTATCAGTGTCGGCGACAAAAAGACTCGTTCCGTCTGTTGTGATTCCGAATACTGTACCGAAAAGGGCCGACGGACCGACCCCATCGGTTGAGCCAGGCGTTCCGGCGCTGCCTGCAAGGGTGGTTACGGCGCCAGTTGCAATTACAACTTTACGAATTGTTCTGTTGCCTGTGTCTGACACATAGAGGTTTGTGCCGTCGGTTGTAATTCCACCTGGTGAATTGAACAGCCCTGCAGGGCCAATCCCATCAGCTGAGCCTGGTATCCCGACACTGCCTGCCAAAGTTGTAACTGTACCAGTCGCAATGACTACTTTACGAATTGTATTGTTGTTTGTGTCAGCGACATAAAGGTTTGTTCCATCGGTGGTAATGGCAAATGGAGCGTTGAACTTAGCCGCAGAGCCTGTTCCATCGGTTGATCCACTCGTTTGGGCAGTACCTGTCCCAACTGTCCCTGCAAGTGTAGTAACTGCACCGGTCGTAATCACTACTTTGCGGATTAAATTATTTCCTGTGTCCGCCACATAGAGGTTAGTACCGTCGGTCGTTATACCGGAGGGAGCATTAAATCGAGCCGCTGAACCGGTTCCATCGGCTGTACCCATTTGCGGTGCCTGACCTGCAAGAACGGATACCGTTCCAGTAAGCGTGAGGAGATTTCCCTGTTTAGCACCGCCCATTTGAATTGTAGAAATGCCATTCTGATTACTGCCGCATCCTCCAAGTGACAAAGCTGAAACAATTGCTGCGGCAAGTGCGGTTCGTATAAAGATTCTCCTCATCATTTCTCCTTTCAACGGGGCTGAGGGTGTGCGGGCTTGGACCGCACTACCCGATGGACGGGAATTCGGGGGACTGGGAATTCGGGGGACGGAATTCGGGGGAGGAATTCGGGGGACACCTTACTTAATTCTCCTGCCCCTTGGGCCTGGCTTTCCGCGCGGGACGGAATTCGGGGGACACCTTACTTAATTCTCCTGCCCCTTGGGCCTGGCTTTCCGCGCGTCAGCATGCGGTCCAGGGCCGACTCCAGTTGATTTACAAAACCGTCTGAACCCAAAGGTCTGCCGGTTCGCTCGTGGCGTCTTATCTTTTCCATCTCTTCATCAGTTGCTGCACTAAGAAAAAGTTTCCAATCCCCAACCATCTCCAGAAGCGGGGCCACCTTTACCAATTGATCATCTGCGCCCGCCATATGCGCTCGTGCGCTGCTCCAGGGCCATAATTCCGGTTCCGGTACAAGGTGGGCTCGTACTGGATTCATTTCTACATATCGGGCCGCTGCTAAAAGATAGGATTCATCCATCGGAAAGGAGGCAAATCTTCCTTGCCAGAGATGCCCTCGCCAATCTTGCCGGAAGTTAACCATCCGACTATATCGCCTGTGTGCTTCTCCAATCCCTCTCCGCAACCCGTCTTCACTCTCCGGCACGGCGATAAGATGCACATGATTAGGCATCAGACAGTATGCCCATATTTCCACACCACACTTCCGGCACCATTCGGCCATGAGATCAATATAGCTCTGGTAGTCCTCATCTCCGAAGAAGGTTGTCAATCGCCGATTGCCACGTTGAGTAACATGGTGAGGGATGCCGGTTGCTATTACGCGAGCGATACGTGCCATGTGCAGAAATTAATTTAATGCTTCTTATAAGTCAAGTGGTAATTAAGTAAGGTGTCCCCGGAATTCGTTGACGCGAGCGATACGTGCCATGTGCAGAAATTAATTTAATGCTTCTTATAAGTCAAGTGGTAATTAAGTAAGGTGTCCCCGGAATTCGTTGCCGGTAATTAAGTAAGGTGTCCCCGGAATTCGTTGCCGGAATTCGTTGGGAATTCGTCGTCCCCGGAATTCGTCAGTCCCCGGAATTCGTCATTAGGTGTCCCCGGAATTCGTCCAAGTAAGGTGTCCCCGGAATTCGTCCCGGAATTCGTCCCATTCTTGACGAAACTAACAGTCGATGTTCTATCGGAAACAGACTCTGGGAAAATATACTGCTGTATCCCTGATTGAAAAACAGTAGAATAAAAAATCAATTCTATGTCAGTAAATCTCTCTGTGCTTTTAACGTTACTAATCCAAGAAAGCACCCCAGCGTATCCTTTAACAAGATAGATTTCTTGCTCTCCGACAAAACCTGACTTTCTCATTTGTACCCCGATGAAGTCTTTTCTATGCTTCCAACGTCGTGGGCGGTGAGCGTGCTTCACCGCTCCATTATTTTTACTTATACCAAGATATATCAGAGATATTTTTTTCAAATAACTTCTGGATGTTATCTTCGATCTTAAAATGTGGGTCCCAACATGTTTTTAATTTGTCTGTGTCAAAAACGCCATCCGTATAAATATCAGGTTCAAAGTCAAAGTAATTTTCAACTAAAGTTCTGAACTCTTCTTTGTTATCGTCTGATAAATATAAACAGACAATCTTTTCAGATATTCTCACCGCGTTCCTTGCATCGGTTCTTAGTCTCCATTCTTCTGAACTATTGAGATTCATTTCTACAATTTTTGATAATTCCTGATTATACTTTTCAACAGCAGCAAGATATTCAGAGAATACCTCTGCCCTTTTTTGTAAAAGCCACGTTTCCCGTTGTGTGTTTCGGTTTAGAAGCTGCCCAATGATACCTCCTATAAAAGCAAATAAGCCTGCAATGAGAGCTGTATTCATTGACCTTACCCCTTCACGGAAAAATCCTTTAGTTCAAGGTGCTGACTCGTTTAAATCATTTATCTCGTAAATGCTCTGTGTCTTTTGCTAGCTTTATCATCTTTTTGGTTTCTTTGTAGAATGTCAGCTTCAGCCCTTTTTTTGTCGGGGTGAAGGTTTTTATTTTTTTTGAAATATTTTCCGGAAGCGCATGCACGTTGTCTGTGTAGTATGATGTGCCGACTTGTTTGAGCAGGCCATCACTTATTAACTTATCGAAATCAATAGGTGTTGCTAAAATGTGAGCCACTTTTGCAACTTCTTTTCTGATCTCTTCAATTTCTTCGGTTTTCATCTGCTCTCCTTTTCCTACGACCAACGGGGTGCCCCCATGACCCGCCCGCCCAGGGTTTTATGGCGGTCGGCGTCCATGGGGCTGGTTGGGAATCGCCTCTATTGATTATCAAGACTTAGTCAGCCTTTTGGGCTAAATCGATATTTTTATCCGGCTCAATACTCAGGCCTTCTTCCTTCTTGAGGCAGTTCAGCTTGTATTGCAGGTAAATAGCGCCAAATATGAAAGTCCAACAAGCGCTGTACCATGATGATGTCTTCCATTGGCTTTCAAGAATTAAGTTCATTCTGCTTCTGATTTTAAAGTTCCAGATGATTTCCAAGACCCAGCTGACGTTTCCTAAATGTTGAAGAATAATTTTAACAGCAGGATGTGGAACAAATATTTTAGTTACGGCAAATGCAGCAATAGCGATTTTCAGCCAAAGGCATGTGGTATACCACTTTTCACTTATCTGGTTTTCAGGCAGAAGTTGATTGATCGCTCTACCGTGGTTACGTCGCCAAAAAAGCAAGTAGATGCCCAACGTAATAATTGCTCCACTGGCGACTTCAAGGGTAGATTCGGATGGGAATTTTTGTAGTTTTTCTTTTCTCATATTTTTTGACCAACGTCCAAAAGCCTGACCGGCGGTTTTTAGACCGGTCTTGGCGCTGGTTGAACCATCTGTTCCTTTCGAACTTCACTTCGAAGGAGAAATCTGGGGACATAGTACGGATTATTCCCATCAGGAGAAATCTGGGGCCATAGTACGGATTATTCCCATCTGGTGGGATTTTTCTGCCGATTAACAACCAAGTGCCAGCCACCACAATCACTACACCAAAAATGTGTGCAACTCAATTGGAAAAATTAAAATCAGTATTGGGTGAGAAGCAAGAGGTGGGAAAAATAAATGGCCGGGCATTGCTGCCCAGCCATGGAAAACGCGGATTAAAATCGAGGTTTTCACCGGCCCGGATTTTCCCCCAGCGCCGCCAGGTACTCCTCCCGGTTCCAGGTGCTGATGCACGATGGCGCCTCATGGTCTGGTTCGCAGAGGTATATTTCGTGTCCGGGATAGCCGGTGATGCGCATGCCGGCTGATCTGAGCAAAGACTCTACGGCGGCGTGATTGGGTATCCACCAGTTGGTGGGATCGCCTGCAAAGCGGTATTCGATGAAGGCCATCTTGGGCCAGCCGGGCTCAAGAAGGGAAGCCCTTTCGTTGATGGGGTGGTCCACCTGCTTGTAGATCTCCTTGCCGGGCATGGCCAGGGTCTGGAAGACCATCATTCCCTTTACCTTCTGGGCGATGATGTCCAGGGCCAGCAGCGGATAGCGCAGATGATAGAAGACACCCATGAAGAGGACCAGATCGTACTCTCCCTTCTCCCGCGCCAAGTCGTAGACCTGCATCTGCCTGAAGGTTACCCTGTCCTGAAGCCCGTATTGCCGGGCCGCCCAGTCGGCCTGCTCCAGGTAGCGCTGGTCAATGTCGATACCGGTCACCTCTGCCCCGCGCCTGGCCAACTCGAAGGTATAAAACCCCGCATTGCAGCCGATATCCAGGGCATGGCAGCCGCTCAAATCCTCCGGTATGAAGGGTGCCAGCTGCAGCCACTTGAATCTGGGGAAATCCCCCAGGAAATGGTCCGGCGCGGTCTGGGTGCCATCCTCGAAGTGCAGGTTGTGGAACCAGGGGGAAAGGGCTTTTATTTTGTCGGAAATACCGTCAGAATCGGCATAGTCCATAATGGGTACCACCTGATAAAGGAAGTTTACTTCTGAATTGTTCACAGCCGGCGATGTAGTTTAAAAGTTCGGTCGCCCTGCGTCCGGCGGTGTGTGACCGGAGCACCCTCTTGCGAGCCCGCTGGCCCATGGCCTGACGGTCCTCATCGGACAACTCCCGCAGATAACCCAGTACCTCTTCGGCTGTGGAGGCCAAAAGGATCTCCTCGCCGGGGATGAAAAACTCCTCGATGCCGGGCCACTGGTCGCTGATGACCGGCACGGCGCAGGCAGCCGCCTCGAACAGGCGGACGCTGGGGGAATAGCCTGCCTGGATCATGTATTTTCTGGTGATATTGAGGGTAAAACGCTGGGCACTATAGAAATCCCGATGCTGCTCCGGGGGGAGATGCTCGATGTGTTTCATGTTGTCCGGCCAGGCGATTCCCGCCGGATACTGGGCGCCGGCGACGACGAAACGTCCTTCTTTCCAAAGGTTGGCGGTTTCGCAGAGCATGCGCTCCAGGGGGGACTGACGATCGGTGCTGTAGGTGCCCAGGTAGCCCAGGTCCCATCTGGCAGGCTGCTGCATGGGGTAATGAACCTCCGGGTCCACCGAGCAATAGAGCGGCACTGCTTCCCGTGCCCCATACTGTTCCCTGATGCGCTCCAGGATCTGCCCGCCGGTAAAGGAAAGGTAGAGACGGTAGATGGGTATCAGTTCGGGGTTGAGGTATTCACAGTCCCCCCGTTCCAGTTTTGCCAGGGTCACCGGCGTGTCGATGTCATAGAAGGCGGTGATGCCCTTGGCCTTGCGTGTCACCCATCTGCCGATTTCGATGCCGTCCGGCACATAGGAGCCGACGATGACACAGTCGGCTTCGATGATCTCTCGTCCGTAGTCACTCAGGAGCAGATCCACCGAGTTATAGAGCACCGTCCGGCAATAGGGGGGGGAGGGGAGATCCCGGCTCGTTGCGTACCACGGCACGTCCCGCTCCAGGAACAGTATCTCATGGCCGAGCTTTGCCAGTTCCCGCACCAGCCCCCGATAGGTTGTGGCATGGCCGTTTCCCCATGAGGATGTTATTGAAAGACCGAAAATGACTATTTTCATGCTGCCCCTCCTGCATATGAGCCCATGCTCGATTCTTCTTCCATAAAAATGGCTTCCACCTGCCTGGCCCGGTGGGCATAGGTATGCTCGGCCCGGACCCTGGCGAAGGCATGCAGGCCGACCATGGATGCTTCCCTGGGGGTCAGGCGTTCCAGAATATCCGCAACTTCTTCCCCCGAGCCGGCTACCAGTATTTCCTTGCCCGGCTCAAAGAACTGCTCGATCCCCTGCCAGCTGTCGGTGATGATGCATGTTCCCGCACCGGCCGCCTCGAAGACCCTGGTGGCGGGTGAAAAGCCGTTCTTCGCCATGCTTTCCCGGCTGATGTTGAGAACAGCCAGCGGGCTGCAGTTGAAGGCGTTGTGACTGGCCGTCCCCAAATGCCCCAGGTAGTCCACATTTCGTGGTCGCTGTTTGTCGTCCCAGCCGCTTCCTGCCAGGAGAAACCTTTTGTGGGGAAGGCTGGCGGCGGTTCTGAGAAAGAATTCCTCCACCCGTTTTTCCCGGTCCGGGAGGCGATTGCCCAAAAAGGCCAGATCGGCACAGAAACGATGGTCGGAGGGGACCGGGTGATGGGTGTCCGGGTCAAGTGCGTTGTAGACCGGGATGCATTCCCTGGCGCCGAAAGAGCCATAGCCGTCAACTACGGGATCGCCGCCGCCATAGGTGAGGATCAGGTCATAGCCGGGAATGAGGCTGCGGAAAGGATCGTGGGGATTGTGACTGATCCGCTCCAGGGTTGCCGGGGCATCCACATCCCAGAAAACGACTTTGTTATCGGCCGTCTTCAGGGAGAGCACCTCTTTCTCCAGGAGCTCGTCAAATACCCCGACGCCGCTGGCCTTGACGACTATATCTGCCCCCATGGCCGCTTCAAGAGAGCGAAAGACACCTTCCTCTGTCGCCGAATAAACCTGTACCTTCGCCCAGGGGGGATCTTCCATGTCCCGGTGCTGCTGCCGATCAAAGGCATCCGGCTCGTAAAAAGTTACCCTGTGGCCCCGTGCATGGAGGGCGCAGATCAGGCCACGGTAATAGGTGGCTGCTCCGTTCCAGTAGGAAGAGACCAGGCTCGACCCGAAAAATGCGATGGAAAAACCTTTCATCCTTTTCCCCCGATTTTCCTGTTCCTGGGCAGGCTGGTGTCCATGCCCAACTCTGTGCAGATGCGCAGCAGCTCATCGACCCTGTGGCTGCAGGTGTGGCGCTCCCTGATGGTCTTCAGGCCATGGTTGACCATCTGTTCGGTCTTCAAAGGCTGGTCCAGGACTGCCTTCATCTGTCTTTCCATGTGGAAGCCGTCCTCGGCATAGAGCAGGTCTTCCCCTGCCGTGAACAGCCTGTCGCAGTCTGACCATGGTGCCGAAATGAGCGGAATGCCGCATGCCAGGGCCTCGAAGGGCCTGATGGTCGGTATGCCGGGCAGGGCGCTGGCATAGGGACGACGCGGTATGTGCATGGTCAGCCGGTACCGGTTGAAGACCTTGGGCACATCGAAATTGGGCAGCCAGCCTCCATACTCAATGCCCGCTTTTTCCAGAAGCTTCAGGGCCTTTTCCGGGTACCTGACCCCATAGACCATCCCCTTCAACTTGAGCCGTTTCACCGGCTCCACAAAGAACTCGCAGATTTCCTCGCTGCGCTCGTCATCTCCCCAGTTGCCGATCCAGACCACATCACCGGCATAATCCATCGGGCTGTGGGGCTGGAAGACCTGGATATCCGCAGCCTCGTGCCAGACCCAGCCCCGCTTGGTCCAGCCGCTTTTCAGGTAGATGTCCCTGATCTTGGTACCATAGGCCAGTACGCCATCGTAGCCCGACAGATCGTAGGCGTTCATGGAATCATAGTCGGTGACCGACCGGTGATGGGTGTCGTGGAACAGGAGGTGGTAATAGCCGTTTCTTTTCCGGTGCTCGCCGATTTTCCTGACAACCTCGTGGTCGTTCCATTCATGGACTATTACCAGGTCGGCCCCCTCAAAAATCTGGTCCAGGTTCAGACGTTCGGCAACATACTGTTTACTGTCCAGTAGCGGGTACATCCTGCGGAACTGCCTGATGGCAATCTCCCCCTGTTCACGCAGGAGATTGGTAAGGCTCCAGCCTTCCTTCGGCTCATAAACTTCCACCTGATGGCCTCTCCCCAGAAGTTCCGTCACTATTCCCCGCAGGAAATGGGCATTGCCGTGATTCCAGTCGGATATTATGGAATGGTAGAACATTACAATACGCATCATGGTTCCTTTCAACTGCTGAAGTTCACGGCTTCATCTGGCGCCTGACGGCGGAGGCCGGAATTCAGGGAAAGATAGGCGGCAAAATATTCCGCTGCCATTTTGTCCGGGTTGAAAAAGCGGCTTCTTTCAAAAGCCTTCTCTGCCATTCTTTCCCGGAGAGTGCGATCCTGACACAGGGACTGGAGAACATCGGCCAGAACATCGGCGTCATCGGGCGGCACAAAGACAGCCGCTCCTTCCCATAATTCGCGCAGGCTCGGAATATCCCCCAGGACCAGGGCGCAGCCTGACAGGGCCGCTTCGAGTACGGTCAGGCCGAAAGGCTCATAACGGGCCGGCAAGGCATATATGGCTGCCGTCGCAAACCAGGGAGCAAGCCTGGCCGGGGGAAGATTTCCCAGGTGGTTGACGTTGTCCAGGAAGGTCGTTTCCCCCTCCGGGTGCTTTTGCTCACCGGCTATGAACACGGGCCAGGGGAGAGAGCCGGCAAGCTCGGCGATGGCGTTGATATTTTTTGCCTCATCCCAGATCCTCCCCACGGAGAGGATGAAATTTATCTTGTTGTCGGGTCGGTACCTTTTCCGGCAGCGTCCATTGTAGATAACCCTGGTATTGGCCAGGGGCAGATAGCTCGTTTCCACGGCATTGAGCATTGCTGCTGTCGGTGCTGCCACAAGGTGAGCCCGTGCCAGGCCCTGCGCCACCCTTTCCCGGTAAGGGCCGAGCCGCTGTGGAATCGGTTCTTTCTTCACTGCTTCCCACCAGGAAATAACGCAGGAATGGGCAACCACCATGCATGGGCAGTTCCAGGGCAGGTCGGCATGGGCATAACCATTCAGGTGCACCAGGTCGGGCTTCAGTTCATCTTCCAGGTTCATCAGCCAGGCACCGCATTTCTCCACATCCTCCCAGGGGTCTTCCATCCATTCCAGGCGATAACTGCTTTCAAAAAGGGTGATATTGTGAATGCGGGCGACCTGGCGCCGTTGTTCCGCCGTGGGGAGGGGGCCCATGGTGGCCAGCGCCACTTCCACGCCGAATTTCGCCAACCCCCTTGCCAGTTCCAGGGAGTAATGCCATACTCCGCCGACGGTGTCTGTGGTCATGAGAATGCGCCGGGGCGCTGCCGAAGCTTCGCTGGAAAGGCCCTGTTGCTGGTTCCAGACGCTGAATCTTTTTCTAGTTGCCGATTTAACGACCATAGGCTGCATCCAGTGCTGCTGCAGTAAACAGCAGATTTTCCGTGGCAGGCGAGAACCCGCCCCCGTTTCTCAATTGTTGCACCCAGGCTACTGAGGCCCTTCCGCCCCAGTCTTCAGGTGGAACGGAGAGTGTTTCCCGTGAGGTTCCGGTGAACCTTTCTGCCGTAAAGTCGTAAAAAGAGCCGTTGATATTGCTGAAGCGGGCTCCACCTTTGGTGCCGAAAAAGGTTGACTCTATCACGGCATCCTGACCTGCCGGGAGGTTCCAGGAGCAGGCGATGCGGACAATGCTGCCGTTTTCAAGCCCCAGGGATGCCACTGCGTAGTCTTCCACCATTCCTGGACCGTTCAGCCTGGTCCCTCCGGCATAGATCGAACTTGAGACAGCCTTGAGCCTTGGAAAATCAAGGACCCACAGGGCCAGGTCTATAAGATGTATCCCCAGGTCCATTAGACAACCGCCGCCGGAAAGGGCGGCATCGTAAAACCAGGGCTTGTCCGGACCATAGGCATTGTGGAAGACGAGATCGGCGGCATAGATGTCGCCAAGCCCGCCGGATTTGGCCAGGCTATTGATTTTTTGGAAGCCATCGGTATATCTGTAGGAGAAATCAACCGACAGGAGCCGGTCTGCCTTGCGGGCTGCGTCTATTACCTGTCCCGTTTCTTCGGCGGTGCGGGCCAGGGGTTTTTGGCAGAAAACTGAAAAACCGGCGTCCAGTGCCTGTATTGCCTGGCTCGAATGGCAGGCGCTTGGAGTGGCAATGACGATGCCATCCAGTTTTTTCATGGACAAAAGATCGTCGAGGGAATCCACAAGTATTGCCTCCGGGGCGATCTTGGCGGCTTGTCGGGCATTTTCCGGCGACCTGTCGGCAATGGCGGTAATTTCCGCCTCGCCGGAACGATGAATGGCTTCCATCCTATGTCTGCCGATCCAGCCTGTGCCGAGAAAGCCGAGTCGCGGCCGGCGGGCGTGGTGCTTAGTCATGCTCTTTCCTTCCTGTGTTTTAGAGGGGGAATTTCCCGGGTGTCCTCTTGAACTACATGCGGATTATTCCCTTGATGAATCCTTCGGGGCGCTCGGTAATTGCGGCGTATGCCTTGTCCAGTTCCCTGAGGCTGAAATCGTGGGTTACCAAATCATCGAGACGGAACAGACCCGATTCTGCAGCCCTGATGCCTTCCCTTATCCCTTCCAGATAGACCTTCCGGTCCCGTTCGTGGGCATTTATCACATCGATGCCCTTCCAGTTCCACTGTTGGAGGTTGACCTGCCGGGGGCCGTCCTGGTGGTATCCGGCTATGACCAGCGTGCCGCGCTCGCCGACAAGTTCTCCCGCCAGGTCCAAGGGCCATTGATGGCCGGTGGCCTCGATGACCCGGTCGCAGCCTTTTCCTCCGGTAATTTTATTCAGGCGGTCGATGATGCCCTGGTGATCATCCAAAGTCACCGATTCGGCGGCGCCATATTTTTTTGCCAGGTCGAGCGATGCCCTCCGTCTGGTTATGGCGACCACGTTGGCTCCCTGGGCTGCTGCGAGCGCTGTAAAAATGATACCGAGAAATCCGGCGCCGATGACCGCCACCGTTTGATCGGCCCGGATCTGGCTGCGCCGGAAGACGTTGACGGCACAGCCGACCGGTTCGCCGGGGAATGCCTTTCCATCCAGGCTGGAGGGCAGCTTTACTGCCGCTTCGGCGGGAACCAGATCGTATTCGGCATAGGCCTGGGACGAAAGAAAGGTCACCCGGTCACCTTCGGCAAAACCCTTGACGCCGTGGCCTGTGGCTTCGACGGTTCCCCAACCTTCATGCCCCGGATTCCCGGGGGGAGCGGGATAGGTGAACCATGGCCTTCCCTGCCACAGGGGCAGATTTGACGGGCATACGCCGCATCCTTCTACCCTGATCAAAAGATCGCCTGAGCCGGGATCGGGTATGGGAATCTCGGTCAGTCCTGCCTGTCCGGGACCGGTAATGATTGCTGCCTGCATGGAATGTATCAAGTCATAGCCTCCACTGCTGCCGAGGGATAAAGGGGGGGATGGGGGTAGTCCCTGGACAGGTTTCTCTTGCCGGTTGTCAGCGAGGCCGACAGCCAGTGGTAAAGCTTTTTCACCCCTTCTTCTACCGAATGGCGGGGTTCCCACCCGGAAACCGCCGAGAACTTGCGTATGTCTGATATGTAGTAGCGCTGATCGCCGGTACGCCAATTACCAAAGCTTACGGAAGGCAGGTCGCCGTGGATTTCCTGGAGAAGCTGGAGAAGCTCAAGGAGACTTGTCGATCTTTCCGGCCCGCCGCCGATATTGAAGGCCTGTCCTTTTATTTCCGGCATCAACTGGCGGGCGAGGAGGAATGCATCCACCAGGTCTTCAACGAAAAGCAGGTCGCGCACCTGACATCCGTCGCCATAGAGACTTATGGGATTGTTGCACAGGGTCTGGATGGCGAAATGGGCAACCCATCCCTGGTCCTCGGTGCCGAACTGGTGGGGGCCATAGATGCAGCTCATACGGAAAACTGCTGCCGCAATGCCGTAAGTGTGGGCGTAATCCAGCACATATTGGTCGACACACCCTTTGGAGCAGCCGTAAGGGCTGAGAAAATTCAGGGGAACATCTTCCCCCATACCGAAAGACTGGAGTGACCGGTCAACCGGCTCGTAGCGCTGGTTGTTCTTTTGTAGCTGCATTCCTTCCATTGCCCCATACACCTTGTTCGTGGAAGTAAACAGCAGGGTCGGGGGTGCGGGGGCCTTCCTGATGGCTTCCAGGAGGGCAAAGGCCCCGGCGGCATTCACGGCAAAGTCGGCTGCGGGATTTTCAATACTGGTGGTAACGGCCACCTGGGCAGAAAAATGGAAGACGTTCTTCGCCTCCGACACTGCCTGCTCCAGCAGAAGGCTGTTGCGGATATCTGCAATTCTCACATCCAGCCTGTCGCCGTATTTTTCCTGCAGCCAGAAAAGATTTTTTTCCACTCCGGGGCGGGAAAGGTTGTCGTAGATGATCACCCGTTCTCCTGCAGCCAGTAGCCGGTCGGCAAGGTTGGTGCCGATAAAGCCGGCGCCGCCGGTAATGAGCACTCCCTTTTGCTTCTCTCCCAGATAGCTTGTCGTGGCTGGAAATCCCTCAGTCACCTGGCGAACGGCTGTAACGCCGCCATTCTCCAGGAGCCGGCATAAAAGCTTCGGCGTCCCGTCAGCCTTCCTCAGGCCGAAGGAGTACTCCCTTTCATCCAGATGGAAGCGGTTGACTGCGGCAAGAGCCGGATCGAGATCATCTGCCCCGTACCAGTAGATTCTGTCGGCTGGCGCCTGAAGAAATTCGAGGAAGACCCCCATCTGCTTCAGTTCGTCATACTGCCAGGTGGAAAATCCCGCTTCCGTAACCCAGATCCGGCAACTGCTCCCCTTGCTTTCCAGTACTTCCCGCACCATGACGATGTTTCTGTCCCATCCCTTCCAGGTGTAATCGAAGATGTCGGGGAAGCCGTGAATGCCGACAATATCTATGTATTCCATGACCCCCAGTTCGAACATGCGGCAGAGCCAGTGACCATCCACGGGGCTCATGCCCCCCAGAATGGTTTTTTTGCCTCGCTGCTTCATCCAGTAAGCGGCACCACCGATCATCTCGCCGAATTTCGTCCAGTGGGGATCAAGGGTCCAGTCCCATTCGCTCAGGTTGTTGGGCTCGTTCCACAGTTCGACATATTCATAGAACCGGCCGAAGCGGCTGGTGAACAGGTCCAGGAAATCTGCGTAATCCTTGTTGCACACAGGGGGAGAGGAGGTTTTCTGCTCGATGCCGATGGAAGGCGGCGTGTAGAGGAAGCAGGGAAGAATCTCCACCTCTGCGGCCAGTCGCGGCATCAACCACTCGTACCAGCTTGTTCCTGCGCTTGTATACCAGTCAGCCCATGACACGCCGGTTCGCAGACGTCCGATGCCGATTTTCTTCATCATGGACAGGACTTTCTCCACCCTACTGAATTCACCGGGCCGGAACCATTCCACCAGGCCAAGATGGTCGGGGAGCGTTTCCCTCATTTTCAGATCTTTGGCCTGAAAACTCATAGGGTCAGCCCCCGGGCGGATAGTTCGGCATGGGCAACCGGGGCATAGTCTTCAGGGATCTGTCCCCGGAGCCATTCTGCCAGCTCCGTCAGCCCTTCCTCGAAACTTACCCGCGGCCGGTAACCAAGCAGATTCTGGGCTGCCGTAATATCGGCAAAGCAGTGCCTGATATCTCCTGCCCGATAATTGTTGGTGATTGCCGGCTTGATCTGCTCGCATTGCAGCAGCTGGGCGAGCTGTTCAAGCACCTCGAGGATGTTGTGGCTCGTACCGCTGCCGACGTTGAACACCTGGCAGGATTCCTGTGGGACTTCAAGGGCAAGCCTGCAGGCCTGGACCACGTCGTAGACGCTGACGAAATCCCGCTGCTGCAACCCGTCCTCAAAGATCAAGGGGCAGTTGCTGTTCAACAGCCTGGAGGCGAATATGGCAAGTACACCAGTGTAAGGATTGGACAGGGATTGCCTGGTACCGAAGACATTGAAAAATCGCAGGGCGACCACTGGAATGTGGTAGGCATTGCCGACGATGATGGACATCTTCTCCTGATCATACTTCGAAAGGGCATAAACCGAGGCCAGGCTCGGATTTTTCGTTTCCGGGGTTGGAACCGGGACCAGGTGCTCCCCTTCATCGTTGTAAAGTTCCCATGTGCCGGTCTTAAGCTGTTCCAGGCAGCGCTGACTGCCATGGTACTCATTTCCCAGGCTGTCATGGTAAAGCCCTTCACCGTATATGCTCATGCTGGATGCAACGACAACCTTTTCGACCCTGCCACTGTGGACGATAGCTTCCATGAGCACTGCCGTGCCGTTATTGTTCACCGACGTATAGCGCTCGATTTCATACATGCTCTGGCCGACACCGACCATTGCGGCAAGATGAAAAACCGCATCCATCCCTTCCAGTGCCTTTTTTACCGCATCGGGATCACGTACATCCCCTTTTATCAGCTCGATTTCACTATCCAGATATTCGGGCCTTCCGGCTGCCGGCCCATGAACCTGGGGGAGAAGGCTGTCAAGTACCCTGACACGGTAGCCGTGCCGGAGCAGTTCGTCCCCCAGGTGCGAACCGATAAAACCGGCTCCACCCGTTACAAGCACGCTGCCACAGGTCATAAAAAATCCTCCTTCAGATTGGCGGTTAGGGATTTTCTGCCTGCCGAAGTTTTTATACCCCCTCCAGAAGCGGGAGGGGGCGAGGGGGAGGGTGAAGCAGAAGGAAGTGATGGTAGAGTTTCACCCCCCCATTCCTGTCCCTCCTCGTAGGGAGGGGCCATTTGTAATGAATTGAAGGTAATTAAACAATACTAATATTAACAGTGCTGGCATTAGTGTCAAATAATTTTTTTATGGCTGGAGTATGGTAATATTAAAATACATTTATTTGTGGGGGGGGCCGCATGATCGGTGCCAGAAGACTGCCCATTGGAGCTGATGTCATGGCCCATGGAGGTGTCCACTTTCGCGTCTGGGCACCGAAACGGAAAACTGTGGAAGTCCTGATGGAGGGGAGTCTTGACGGAGAACAGGGTGAAAGTTTCTCTTTCAGGCTCACCGCCGAGGCGGGCGGATATTTCTCCGGGTTTTGCCGGGACGCAATGTCTGGCTGGCTTTATCGCTATCGTCTTGACAGCAGCGTTGCTTTTCCCGATCCCGCCTCGCGTTTTCAGCCTTCCGGACCCCACGGACCTTCTTGCATCATCGATCCAAGCTTCAACTGGACCGACTCCCATTGGCGCGGCATAGGCAAAGAGGGCAACGTCGTCTATGAAATGCACATCGGCACTTTTTCCAGAGATGGTACCTGGCAAGGGGCGGCAAAAGAGCTTTCGGAGCTTGCCCAGCTGGGAATTACCGTCGTGGAGCTAATGCCGGTGGCGGAGTTTCCGGGCAAGTTCGGCTGGGGCTATGATGGCGTCGACCTTTTTGCTCCGACCAGATTATACGGGTGTCCCGACGACCTGAGGTCTTTCGTGGATACGGCCCACGCCTGCGGAATAGGAGTAATTCTGGATGTTGTCTATAACCATCTGGGCCCTGAGGGAAACTACCTGAAGCAGTTTTCCGATCATTATTTCACCGACCGGTACCGGAATGAATGGGGCGAGGCTGTCAATTTCGATGGCGATGGGGCCGGTCCGGTCAGGGAATTTTTCATGGCCAATGCTGCCTATTGGATCGACGAGTTCCACCTGGACGGTTTGCGCGTCGATGCCACCCAGCAGATCTATGATGCTTCTCCCCGGCATATCATTGCCTGCATCAACGAAAAGGTGCGAAAGACAGCCGGAGAAAAATCCATATTCCTGGTGGGGGAAAACGAGCCCCAGCAGATTAAATGTCTGCAACCACCCGAGCAGGGAGGCTATGGTTTCGATGTGGTCTGGAACGATGACTTTCATCACACTGCCCATGCGGCCGTCACCGGGTACAATGAGGCCTATTACAGCGAATATCTGGGGACCTCCCAGGAACTGGTATCGGCAGTGAAATACGGGTACCTGTACCAGGGCCAGCGTTATTTCTGGCAGGGCAAGCGTCGTGGCAGCTCCACCAGGGGGGTGAAGCGATCCTGTTTTGTCAACTTCATCCAGAACCATGATCAGATCGCCAACTCTGCCTGGGGATTCCGCATCCACCAGTTGACGAGCCCCGGCAGCTACCGGGCCATCACCGCATTACTGCTCCTGGCGCCCAGTACGCCGATGCTTTTTCAGGGGCAGGAATTTGCCGCTTCGACCCCGTTTCTATACTTCGCCGACCTCTGCGCAGAGGTTGCAAACATGGTGCGCAAGGGGAGGGTGGAATTTCTCAGCCAGTTCACCAATGTTGCCTCCCAGGAGATAATCGACAGTCTGGACAGTCCGGCAGCCATGAACACTTTCGAGAGATCACGGCTCAATCTGGAGGAAAGGCAGAAACATGACAGGATCTACACCATGCACCGGGATCTTATCAGGCTGAGGCGGGAAGACCCGGTTTTCAGTGCCGGTGCATCTTCTTTCATTGACGGGGCTGTCCTTGGTGCAGAGGGTTTTGTCATTCGTTTTTTTCATAATGATGATGAAAGGCTGCTGCTGGTGAATCTCGGGCGGGAATTGCGGTTGAGGCCGGCGCCTGAACCGCTGCTGGCACCACCCCAGGGTGGCGTGTGGAAGGTGGCCTGGTCCAGCGAAAAGCCCGAGTATGGCGGCTCCGGGTATCCTGAGCCGGAGACGGAAAATTTCTGGAGAATTCTGGGCCATGCCGCAGTAGTGCTGGCTCCGGCCCCCAACGGAGGAGGATCATGACATCAATACGCAGGGAGATGCCTTTTACCGGGCCGAACATGACCCGCGATCAAGTGCTGCTGAAAAGGGAATGGCTGGTGACGAACGGCCTTGGCGGCTATGCCTCCGGGACGGTGAGCGGTGCCCTGACCCGCCGCTATCATGGCCTGCTCGTTGCCGCCTATCCAACCCCAATGGGTCGCAATATGGTTTTCAGCAAGGTTACGGAACGGATCAGGTTCGAAGACGGAAGCGTCGTCATGCTGGGAGGTAACGAGCGTGGGGACGGTTCAGTGGAGCTGTTCGGTTCCGAAAACCTCTTCTCATTCGTCCTGGAAGACGGGCTGCCGGTGTGGCAATACCACATCAACGGCGCAGTCATCGAAAAGAGGATATTCCTTCTGCACAAGCAGAATACGGTTCATGTGAACTACAAGATGCTCGAGGGGGAGCAGAAGGTACGGCTCAAGCTGCAGCCGACGGTCCATTTCCGCCCCCACGATGCGCCGGTTAACACCCCCGCCATTGATTCCTATGTTTTCTCGGCAGTGGAAAACCGCTACCAGATATCCTCCGGCAGAAGGTCGCCACAGCTTCGCCTGGTGCTCCACGGGCTGCACGGGACCTTTACCCTGGAAGAAAAGACCATTCCGGATATCTTTTACCGCATCGAGCACAACCGTGGCTATGAAGACGGAGGAGATCTCTGGAGTCCCGGCTATTTTGCCATCGATCTGGCCAGGGGAGAAGATGCCACCCTCGTCGCTTCCACGGAAAAATGGGAAACCATCGCTGCCTTGTCCCCCAGTGAAGCCTTCAGATTGGAGAAGGAGCGCCGGCGTCTGCTTTTGGCTGCCGCCGATCCGGGGGCACGGTCAGGCTTGCCGGCCGAACTGGTCTTTGCCGCCGATCAGTTCATTATCTCTCCAACCGGAAGAGTGGAGGATTATGTCCGTGCCAATGCCATGGGAGATGAGATTCGCACGGTCATAGCGGGCTACCACTGGTTCACCGACTGGGGCAGGGACACCATGATTTCCCTTGAGGGTCTCACCCTCTGCACCGGGCGGATCAATGAAGCGGGCTGGATTCTCAGGACCTTTTCCCATTATATCCGCGACGGCCTCATTCCAAACATGTTCCCCGAAGGGAAGACGGAAGGGCTCTATCACACCGCCGATGCGACCCTGTGGTTCTTCCATGCCCTGGACCGTTATGTGGAAGTCACCAGGGACCGGGCGACACTGGTGTTGATCCTGCCCAAACTGAAGGAAATAATAGACCGGCATCTGGCAGGAACACGTTTCGGTATCGGCATCGACCCGGCGGATAGCCTGCTGTGGCAGGGTGCCGAAGGTTACCAGCTGACCTGGATGGATGCAAAGGTGGCCGACTGGGTCGTTACCCCTCGGCGGGGCAAAGCGGTGGAAATCAATGCCCTCTGGTACAATGCGCTGCGGCTTCTGGAGAAATGGAGCCGTGAGGAGGCCGACGAAAAGCTTGCGGCTCAGATTGGTTCCCTCGCCGACCAGACGAGCCGCTCCTTCAACAAACGTTTCTGGTACGAGGAGGGGGGGTACCTTTATGATGTTGTGGATGGTGAACGGGGAGACGACCCGGCCTGTCGCCCCAATCAGATATTTGCCATGTCACTGCGTTATCCGGTGCTGGAACCATCCCGATGGGAGAGGGTCCTGTCCGTCGTCAAAGAGCGTTTGCTGACGCCGGTGGGTTTGAGGACGCTGGCCCCCGGGCACCCAGATTACAAGGAAAAATATTTCGGCGATCTGCGGTCCAGGGATGCAGCCTATCATCAGGGGACGGTCTGGCCCTGGCTTCTGGGGCCGTTCGTCGATGCCTGGCTGCGGCAGCATCCGGAAGGCAAGGCGGAAGCAAGGGGGTTCCTGGAAGGGCTGGAAGACCAGCTGAATCAGAAATGTGTCGGCAGCATCAATGAGGTGTTCGATGCGGAAGAGCCCTATTCGCCGCGGGGGTGCGTGGCACAGGCGTGGAGCGTGGCGGAGATGCTCAGATGTTGGTTGAAGACCGGATGATGACTCATTGCCGGAAAAAAGAAATGGCCTGCATAAGCAGGCCATTTTTCATGTGGATCCGTGTAGAAAATCAGTAGCCTTTGGTACCCATGTGTCCGCGGCTCGAACTGGTGTATGAACCCATGGTTCCCATGTGACCGGATTTCCCTTTCTCCATGTCGCTACTTCTTCCGCCGGTGCCTGTGCCATAGGTGCCACCCATGGAGCCGCCGGTCCCCATTTCCGTATCCGATCCATAAGTGCCGCCAGTGGAACCACCTGTGCCTGCGCCGGTATACGTTCCAAATGTGCCGCCAGTTGCTCCGCCAGTACCGGTGTCATAAGTATCACTGGTCGAACCACCGGTGCCGGTCCCATAAGTGTCACTAGTGGAGCCACCTGTGCCCGAACCAGTACCGTATGTATCACTTGTCGACCCACCGGTCGAGCCACCCATGCCGCTGCCGGTGTCACTGCCGTAAGAACCGGTTGTCGATCCGCCAGAACCGCTGCCGGTCATGCCGGATGAACTGTCTGAACCGGAAGAGCTGCCCATACTGCTACCGCTGGTACTTGCGCTGAAAGCAAATCCCGATAGAGCAATCAACGCTGCAGCGGTAAAAACCATACGTTTTACATTCTTCATCGTTGTTCCTCCTCTTTCTGTTTGTTTATGCGCACATGTAAAGGTAGCGCAGAGCTATAGATGAAACTATATCATCCGGGTTAAGATGTTCAAATTTAAAATAATTAATTGCAGCAGGGACCCCCATAATATCTTCTTGCGTTGGGTGGCGACCGCCATATACTGTCAGGAAAAAAGCGACATTTTCAGGTAAGCCGGGAAAAGGAAATTGCATGCAGACCTTGATCGATCTTTTTGAGACATTCCCCGCAAGAGGAAAGGATACCGCCTTCGTCAACAGAACCGGCGTCCGCAGGTTCATCTTCTCTTACCAGGAGTTTCACCTGCTTTCCGGAAAAATGGCCCGCCTGCTGGCTGACCGGGGTGTGGCAACCGGGGACCGGGTGCTGATCTGGGGACCGAACTCTCCGTGGTGGGCTGTGGCATTCTGGGGAGCCATTGTTCGCGGAGCTGTAGCGGTACCCGTCGATTTCATGTCGGAAAGGGAGCGGGCTGAGACCATTGCCGGACTTACCGAGGCCAAAGTCGTCATCCAGAGCCGCTTCAAGATCGAGCCTCTGAACCATGCATCATCCATTCTGCTGGAGGACCTGGAATACGATCTTGCCGGTCTTGAACCGTTCGCTGAAATTGCCAGGCCGGCGACCGACGATGTTGCCGAACTTATCTACACTTCCGGTACGACAGGGAATCCGAAGGGGGTCATCCTCACCCACGGCAATCTGATGGCCAATATTATTCAGGTGAATGAGCACATCCCTGTTGTAACCTCACAATTCAACTTTCTCTCGCTGTTGCCGCTTTCCCACATGTTCGAGCAGATGGGGGGATTCTTTACCCCGCTTTACAACGGCTCCACCATCGTCTACTTGCGGACCTTGAAGCCATCGGCCATCATGGAGGCGCTTGGGGAAGAGGACATCTATGCCATGATCGCCGTTCCCCGGTTGCTCCAGCTATTGAAGAGCTCCATGGAACGGGAATTGGATGAGAAGGGGCTCGGTAATCTCTTCAGATTCCTGATGAAAAAGGGGGAGGCGCTCTCCCCGGGGGCGCGGAAGCTGCTCTTTTTCCCGATCCAGCGCAAATTCGGCCGCCACTTCAGCCTCTTCGTCTCAGGAGGGGCACCCCTCTCCCTGGATGTCTTCCTATTCTGGCAGAACCTGGGGTTCAGGGTTGTCGAAGGCTACGGCCTTACGGAATGCTCGCCGGTTCTGGCCGCCAACACCATGGACAAGCAGGTGGCGGGAGCGGTGGGGAAAGCTCTTCCCGGTATAGAGATCACCATCGAGGACAACGAGATCCTCGCCAGGGGAAAGAACATCACCCCCGGTTATTACCGCAACGAGGCGGCAACGCGGGAGGCGTTCACCGCCGACGGCCGGTTCCGCACCGGGGACATGGGGGAAGTCTCGGCAGACGGCTGGCTGACCATCAAGGGACGGGCCAAGGAGCTCATCGTCACCGGCGCCGGGATCAATGTCTATCCGGACGAGATCGAGGATATCTTCAACCGGACCAAGGGTGTGCGTGAATCGTGCGTCATCGGCATGGACAGGGGAGGGGGCGAGGAGGTCCATGCCGTGCTGCTTTTGGACGGCAGCGGCAGAAAGCCGGAAGAAATCGTCGCTGAGGTCAACAAGCGGCTCGACTCCCTGCACCAGGTAACCGGCTTCTCCGTCTGGCCAGAGGCGGAATTTCCCAAAACAACAACCCTGAAGATCAGGAAATTCCAGGTCAAGGAAAAGCTGCAAAAAGGAGAAAAGGGGACAGGTGCGGGCGCCGCGGCTGACCGGCTGATCACTTTGATCGCCCGGGTAACGGGAGCCGGTGTTGACGAGGTGAAGGAGGAGTCAAGGCTGGTAGCCGATCTGGGGCTCACATCCATCGCCAGGCTGGAGCTGGTCAACTACCTGGAGCAGGAATTCCGCCTGGACCTGGAGGATTCCGTCATCGGCCCGGAGACCAGGGTGCAGGAGCTCCGCCGCATCATCGAGAAACGGGAGAAAGTCGATGGCAAAAATCATTTCCGCTTCTGGACCAACTCGAAGCCGGTCAGGGCACTGCGCATGGTTTGGGATGCGGTTTTCACCTATCCTCTTTTCCGCAGTATGGCCACAATTGAGGCGCGGGGCCGGGAAAGGCTGGCAGAGATAAATGGGCCAGTCTTCTTCGTTTCCAACCACCTGAGCTACATCGACCAGTCGGCGATCATGTTCGCCCTGCCCCGGGAGATCCGCTACAACACCGCAACCGCTGCCTGGGAGGAGTTCTTCTTCCGCAATTACCACAACGCCCTGCAGTGGCTCTGGAAACGGCTCACCTACGAATATGCCACCTTCTTTCACAATGTCTTTCCCTTGCCCCAGAGCAGCGGTTTCCGCAAATCCTTCCGCTTCATGGGCAGGCTCGTGGACTCCGGCCACAACATCCTCATCTTCCCGGAAGGGGAACGCTCCATTGACGGCCGACTGCTGCCGTTCCAGCGGGGGCTGGGGATCATGGTCAAGGAACTGGACATACCGGTAGTACCGGTGAAGATCGAGGGGGTCGAGAAGGTTCTGCCCCGGGGAGCAAGCTGGCCCAAACGGGGAAGGGTGACGGTAACCTTCGGCAGCCCCCTTTACTTGAGCCGGGAGGAACCGGATACGATTGTGGAGCTGGCGCGGGGGGCGGTGGAGAGGCTGTGAAGGCGGGGCGTGCACCGGCAGACAACAAACGTCTTGAATAATCTCTCCGCAACTGCTATTAATCTAAAAACTGAAATTAACGGTGTTAAGTATGGGGTTAAAAGAACGCAGACAAAGACATAAGAACGAATTCAAGGCCGAGATCCTGGAAGCGGCACTGGCTTTGTTTGTACAGGAGGGTTATAACGGGTTTTCCATGCGCAAGCTGGCGTCGCGCATTGAGTACTCTCCCACCACGATCTACCTCTATTTTCGCGACAAGGACGACCTGCTGCTGCACATCTGCGAAAACTTCTATGCGAACCTTCTGCAGGAGCAGCTGCAGGGCATGATCGCAGACGCCCCACCGGAGCAGCACCTGCGCCAGGCCTTTCTCTGTTATGTCAGCTACAGTCTGAAGCATCCTGAACTGTACAAAGTGGTCTTCTTTTCCAACCCGCAGCTGTACGGCAAGCCGGAGGATTACCTTTCCCGCGACACCATGTCACTGCGCTGCTGGAAGCAGTTCTGCGAACTGGTCGACAACTGCATCAAGAGTGGCTATTTCCGCCACCTGGATTGCTACACTCTCTCTACAGTATTGTGGAGCGCCATGCACGGACTGGTTACCAGTACAATCTTTACCAAGGATTTCCCCATGCCGGACCCGGCCATTATGACAGAGATGATGCTGGACGGGATATTCTCGGGCTATCGGGCGGATCACCCCTGAAACGACGACAACGCTGCGCGCAGGCAGTTTTTTTTATTACTTTACTTAACAGTGTTAATGTAAATGTTTGGCGTTATGGAGGAAAAACATGAATAAGCATAAAGGTACTTTCAGTGTGATCGAGGGGGGCAAAACCACCCAAGCCAGGGGGAGCGAAACCTGCGCCATCATGGACGCTGCCGATCTGGAAAAAGTGACCAGTGTGGCTGCTTCACAGCTGGCCGGGCAGCAGCAGGACGACGGACACTGGGTCTTTGACCTGGAGGCGGATGTGACCATCCCTGCGGAGTACGTGATGCTGCAGCGCTTTATCGGCCGTGAGATCGATCCGGAGATTTCCGAGCGGCTGGCCGCCTACATGCAGGAGCGCCAGCTGCCTGACGGCGGCTGGCCGCTGTATGCCGTTGACGGCAATGTCAATATCAGTGCCAGCGTTAAGGCCTATTTTGCCCTCAAGCTGCTGGGGCACGACAAGAACGCTCCCCATATGGTCAGGGCGCGCCAGCTGATTCTCTCCCTCGGCGGGGCGGCCAAGTGCAACGTATTCACCCGCATCACCCTGGCTACCTTCGGTCAGATCCCGTGGCATACCGCACCGGCCATGCCGATCGAGATCATGCTGCTGCCGCGCTGGTTTTTCTTTCACCTGAACAAGGTAGCCTACTGGTCACGGACTGTAATTGTGCCGCTACTTATCCTTTACGCTACACAACCGATCTGCCGTCTGCAATACAACGAGGGGATCACCGAGTTGTTCACCACTCCGCCGGACATGCTGGTCCATCTGGATAAGTTCCGTCACCATGCCTGGCGCAAAAACGTCTTCATCGCCCTGGACCGGGTGCTGAAACGCACCATGCACCTGGTCCCCGGCCGGATCAAACAACATGCCCTGGCCGAGGCTGAACGCTGGACACGGGCCAGAATGCAGGGAGACGGCGGCATTGGCGCCATCTACCCGGCTATGGCCAATGCAGTCATGGCCCTGAAGACGCTGGGGTGCAGCGATGACGATGCCGATTATTTGCGCGGCCTGGAGGCGGTCGATAACCTGATGGTGCACCGCAATCTGAAGACAGGCACCATCCCCATGGATGATGACAGTGGCGGCATTGCCATAGACAACTCTTCAGCAGCGCCTGAACTATCTCCAACCTACCTGACCGATACAGCCGGCAACACGGAGTTCAGTTTCTGTCAGCCCTGCAACTCCCCCATCTGGGACACCTGCATGAGTCTGTCGGCCCTGTGTGAGTCAGGTTATGCCGAAAACAACTCGGGAGTAACGGACAGGGCCATCAAATGGCTGTTCAGCCAGCAGATTGCCACACCGGGAGACTGGTCGGAGAAATGTCCGGGGCTGGAGTCGGGAGGGTGGGCCTTCCAGTACGAAAACAGCCGCTATCCCGATGTGGATGATACAGCAAAAGTACTGATGAGCCTGTTCCGTGCCGGGGCGCTGGAAAAACCGGAATATCGTGAAAAGATTGAACGGGCGATCAGGTGGGTGCAGGGGATGCAAAGCACGGACGGCGGTTGGGGGGCCTTTGATGTGGATAACGACTATTTCTACCTGAACGATATCCCCTTTGCCGACCACGGGGCCTTGCTGGATCCCAGCACCGCCGATCTGACCGGCAGATGTATAGAGATGATGGGGATGCTGGGGCACGGCCCTGATTACCCACCGATTGCCCGCGGCATCGCCTATTTGAAGAAGGAGCAGGAGCCGTTTGGCGGCTGGTTCGGACGATGGGGTGTCAATTACATCTATGGCACCTGGTCGGTACTTTCCGGGTTGCACCAGGCCGGTGAGAACATGGATGCCCCGTATGTGAGAAAAGCGGTGGAGTGGCTGATCTCCTGCCAGAACAGCGACGGCGGCTGGGGGGAAACCTGCGCGAGCTATGATGATCCATCCCTGGCCGGAAGCGGCGCCAGCACCGCCTCACAGACATCATGGGCGCTGATGGCGCTGATGGCGGCCGGTGAGTGGCGTCACAGCGCCGTCAGGAACGGTGTACGATATTTGACGGAAAGCTACTGCAACGGCTGGAACGAGAAGCAATTTACCGGCACCGGTTTCCCGCGGGTATTCTACTTGCGCTACCACGGTTACAGCCTGTTCTTCCCGGTCTGGGCGCTAGCGGTCTATTCCAGGTACATAAACGGCACGGCTACGGTTCAGGAAAAGGTACGGGAAAAACAATTCAGACAATGCCTAATGGTGTAGGAAATAAGTTCTAAGGGGGCTGCCTTGACATGCGACAAGATGGATGAATATTTCTGAGTAAGAATATGGAGGAAGAATATGGGAGGAAGAATATGTGTCAGGAGGAAGAATATGTGTCAGGTCTACACCTTGACACTAATTTAATCCTTTTCTGTCAAGGTGTAGACCTGACACTACCAAATTTGCTATGACACTACCAAATTTGCTACCAAATTTGTGACACTACCAAATTTGGCTCAGAGCCCGACCAACGTGTCGCGGCGTGACCTGCGCGGCGTTGTTCGCCGCGTCAGAGTCTGCGTCGATGTTATACCTTCTCTTTACTACCGTTGATATAAGCACTCACCTTGCCAATACGAGCCACAATGCAGCTTCCACTGAACTTTGAATGGTTAGATACAAATGTGAATTTGAGAGCATCCTCTCTTTCAAGACTCAGCACTCCTATATTGCTCGTTCCCCAGCCAACCTGCTCAAAGCTGGTTACTCCCCAGAGATCGAGTTCAACCTGAAGTGTGTTTGCACCAATAGGCCATCGTGGTTGTTGTTTCTCCGGGAACGTCGGCAGTTCGATTTGAAGCTGAATCAATGGACCATCTTGATGAAGTCGGACGCTGTGTATTTCAACCGGATTGCCTACAGGTTCATTACCAAAGATCTCTGTGATCGAGCGTGGGTTTTCGCAGAACTGGTACCACATGTTTTTTTCGCCTTTCTGTCTTTTTGGGCGGCATAACGGTTCGGGGGCGCACCAACGCGTTAGCGTCTGTGTGCCGCCGCCTGGTTGTGCTTTCGGATTTCAGTCAAAGAGATTTTTCAGAAGCATTCCAAGCGATAGCAAACCTAGACCGCAGTAAAAGATTGCAATCCAATATGAAGTATCTTTTTTTCCCAACCCTCGTTCAATCGTGGTTTCGTCACCTTCATCTGGAGCGTCAATGACTACGCTAACTCCACCTTCGTCTATTAATCTGGTTGCCTTCTGCCGCAGCTCGTCCTCAACAATTATCTTCCATGCATACGGACCAAGAAAGCTCCTGCCTTCAACAAGATCGTCCGTGTACTCTTTCTCTGTACAAAATGGTATTCCTTCTTTTTCCAGCAACTTAATTGCAGCAGTAAATTCGTAAGCATCGGTCGTTTCGACGACGACCGTAGGCTTTAATATTGTTGAAGTGCTCGCTTCTCTGCACTGCCGAGACTTGTCATCCAATTCTTTTCTAACTTTCTTACGCATTAAAGTTCCCTTCGCACAACGGGTTGCGCCCTTGACCCGCACTGGGGCGATTTTCAACCCTGGTCGGTGTCCTAGGGCCTGTTGGCACATCATTTTCGCGTTGCCCCACTATTTCCCACACAATGCTGTATACCTGTCCACTTTAGCACTAATATCTCTTTTCCATTCTTCCATTGTTAAGCGTTTTGTGGCCCTGGACAAGAGTAGTTGTTGGAGCTTATGCATTTCAATTAATGTGTTCATAAAAGAAAACGAATACAGTGATACCTTTGTATCTAAGCTAATGCCGGAGTCCATAACAGCTATATCTAATTCGTTATGGGCATCTTCTAGACGCAATAAATATTCGAGTAATTCTGGGTCTAATATTGTAAAAAAGTGGTGACTAATTTCCTTTGTTTTTTCAAAAAACACATCCAAAGAGGCTCGGGAAATATCAACAGCTTTGACGAAGCCGTCAAGGTTTTGGGACGAGATTCGAAGAGTTTCCTGAATATGCTCTCTGTACGTGCCATTTAAACTTGGCAAATCATAATAACCCGAGGAATACTTACCAAATTCTGCATGATGTAACTCTGATTTTTTCATTGGGGGAATAACTCGTAAATAACACTCCGTTATTGCCTTCTGAACTATCGCAAAAACATAATCTCGGTGAGGATTGAATTTTTCTTCGTTATATTTCTGCATCAGTTGGTCAGCTATAAACACTGCTATAAATAACACTATAAGGCCGCCGACAAGGCTCATGCCCAACTCATGCCATACACCTTCATTTAGTGCAGCTATCAGTGCTGACACTGCCAATAATATAAAAAGAGCGCCAAGTAGCTGAGAGATACGATTGGTAATATTTGAATTCAGATCTGACATTATTTCTCCTGTGCCAACGGGGCTTCGGCGCAGCGGCGGAACGTCAGCGAAGACCGTCTGCCGCCGATTGTTAGCATTTCTTAGTTTCAGCTAGAAACATGTAAAAGTCAGCTGGTTTTTTGATGCCGTTAATACGAAGATCATACCCCCATCTCATAATTCCTTCATGGGAATCAAGATCTTCAGGCATTACACATTCATATACAAGCCGAAGGTAATTACAGTCATTATATAACCAGTAGTATCTGGCATCTAAAACCCTTGTGTTGTAACGTTTTACCGACTTGATAAAGAGAGGCATTAAAAACTTCATAGGCTTCTGTAGAACATAATGAGGAATTTCGTCATAAATGAGGTTTCCCTGCTTGGCCCAATACTCGTATCTAAGTAAGCATTTTTGCTCCTCTTCTGAGAGTTCGGCAGACTTGTCATATCTCATGTCCCACATTAGTATCCGGCATACATCCAGGAATGATCGAAAGACGTCGGGTTCATCTGTTGGTAGATGGATATCATAATGGAAAGTGCCTACGTAAAACTCTATGAACTCCATAAGGTGCTTTAATGCTACTTTGTGATTGTGAATAATGTCAGATGCGGTAGGAGCAAGTGCAAATGCATATGTTAATGCGCCAGCGACCTCTGAGTGATATTGGTCCACAGGAAGAAATTCGATTGATTTGCTTCTCTTTGATCCGTCTATGAGTTTGGTTGCTTGCCAAAACATGGGCTTGGTGATGTATATATTCTCATTTTTTAAATCAACTGCATACGCTAGAACATTGACCCTTAAGCTTAGCTCAGCCCAATAATTGAGAGTTGTATCCTTTATCCCTCCTACTGTTGGCACCTTGTCTTTTTTTCTTATCTTTAAATCTTCTGATGATTTTACTTGTACTTTGACATATCTTCCGGTTAGTTGATCTCCCTTAAGGACCTCAATCTCAAAATCAATCCCATAATCATTTTCTGTTAAGTTTCTGAAAATGCCGACGTTTTTCAACTTGTACAGCAAAATGGCGTAGGAATCTGACTCGGCTTTATGCTGCTTAATTCTTGAGGGTAGTTTCATGTCATTCTCTTGGCTGGAGATGGATTACTTCATATGCGCTGGTTTTCAGATGCTAACAGGAAGAATATGTGTCAGGTCTACACCTTGACACTAATTTAATCCTTTTCTGTCAAGGTGTAGACCTGACACTGTCAAATTCCCCTGTCAAATTCCCTCTGTCAAATTCCCTCTTTCGGTTAAATTCTGTTTTCCGCCTCTTATGCCTACTCCTGCTTTTTTTCGCCTATAAATCGACTATCAGCCAAAGCCCAAACCAGAGCGCAACGAGGCCGAAACCCCATTTGATTACTGACCTCTGCAATTTAAGAAGTTTTGGATTTAGGTGGGTATGGGAGAAAACTCTTGTAATTACTCCTCTTTCGTTACTTCTCTTTGTGACATCTTTGTCGCCAAATTTGATTACAATTACTCCAAGGCAAACAAAGGCAACACCTGACAGCACTCGTAGTATATTCATTTTGTTCTCCATTTCATACAACGGGCCGGGAGATCACTGGCTGTCAGATCGGTGCATCTTCCTGCTTGAATCTTCATGCTCTTGATTCCCTGAGGAATTCCGAAATCATTGCAACGATGTATTCTGCTTGATCCGCTCGGGCAAGGTTTGTAATCAGCATTTTCTTCTCGCCGCACCTATCATTTACACTCACGTTTGCGGACCACCTCGGCATTAGCCGCCCTGTACCTCTTCCTGATTCTAATTTCAAAATGCTATCGACCCGGAACATACTATTTCCTGGCCATGGGAACGGACCAACCTTTGTCTCCAAGTCATGTTTATTAACTCGGATTTCAGTTGTGTTTACGACATGTGCAAGTGCCACATACGTAATGAGCACTCCGGTAACTCCAAGGGCAACAAGTACTGGATGAAATGTCGGATTCCTTGAGTCTGCTACTTGGGCAACTAAAAACCACAGCAGAAAACCGTCCCAGACCATCGCAGCAAGAAGAAATCTAATGGTGTAAATGGTTAGCCACGTGTAGTGAATTCGCAAACTTCCGTCAGCAGTGATTACTTGGATGTTTTTTGGTATTTTTTCCGCGTTTCCCATGCTGTTTTTCCTTTTTCTGATTCAACTACACATTGACCAGTTAGAGTGGGTGCATATGGTTGTATATAAAAGCATCTAAATACATATGTTGCTTCGCCAGAAGGCCCCCTGACCAGCACTGAGAAGTGAATGTCGGTAAAATATAATCTAATTAAAACCTTATGGTCAAGCCTATTGATGAACAGAATCTTTCCGATAAACTCCAGAGCCCAATGAGGCGCTGCCACGTTGAACGAAGCGAGAAGATGTTTTAAAAGTTATAACTTTACAATGAATGATCTGGTGGTAACTTTTGTTAGATACTTCCAATTAAATATGGGGTGCCTATGCAAAAGAACCGTCAGAAAATTGTCGTCATGGGTCTTGGCTACATTGGCTTGCCCACTGCTTCCATGCTCGCCACAAAGGGGCATGAGGTGGTGGGGGTGGACATAAACGAGGAGGCGGTCAACACCATCAATTCGGGCAGGATACACATTGTCGAGCCCGATCTGGACATCCTGGTCCGTTCTGCCGTCAACAGCGGCAATCTCCGGGCATCGTTGGTCCCCGAGGAGGCGGATACCTTCATTATCGCCGTGCCTACTCCATTCAAAAACGGGGAACAGGCCCATCTGAAGATCCCGGATGTGAGTTACGTGGATGCCGCTACGCGGGCCATTGCGCCTTTTCTTCGGGAAGGAAGTCTCATCATTCTGGAATCCACGTCGCCGGTGGGGACCACCGAGGCGATCGGTGAGATAGTCAAGCAGCTGCGGCCGGACCTGGCGCAGCATCCGGGTACCAACAACCATTCCCCCCAGGTCTTCATCGCCCATTGCCCGGAAAGGGTGCTGCCGGGGCACATAATCCGCGAACTGGTGGACAATGACCGGATCATCGGCGGCATTAACAAGGCTTCGGCCGAAAAGGCCAGAGATTTATACAACACCTTCTGCAACGGGACAATATTCCTCACCGACAGCAAGACGGCGGAGATGTCCAAGCTGGTGGAAAATTCCTTTCGGGACGTGAATATTGCCTTTGCCAACGAGCTGTCGCTGATCAGCGACCGGGTGGGGGTCAATGTCTGGGATGTGATCGAGCTGGCTAACCGCCATCCCCGTGTAAATATTCTCAATCCCGGACCGGGGGTGGGTGGGCACTGCATTGCCGTCGATCCGTGGTTCGTGGTTTCCGCTGCGCCGGAAGAGGCGCGGCTGATTCGTACCGCCCGGGAGGTGAACGATCACAAGCCCCACTGGGTCATGAACAAGATAAAGGCCAAGGCGGAGCGGTTCAAGGAACCGGTTATCGGCTGCCTGGGACTGTCCTTCAAGGCCAATATCGACGATCTGCGCGAGTCGCCGGCAATGGAAATTACCAGAGGGCTCATTTCAAGCGGAGTGGGCAGGGTGATGGCCTGTGAACCCAATGTATGCAATGGATCGGCGGGCATGGAGCTGCATGAGCTGTCCCAGGTGCTGCGCGAGGCGGACATCCTGGTGGTTCTGGTCGACCACGATGAATTTAAAACCATAGACAAGGAACTTCTCAAGGAGAAGGTGGTGATAGATACCCGTGGAGTGTGGCGTTAATTGATGTTTTCATTTCCGTTCAATCCCTGGAAGAAAGCACTTTATCGAGAACCCCCATGACATCTACGGCGCGGTAAGGTTTAACCATGGCGGCGCAGAAGCCGAACCTGGCGTATTCCGCCATGACCGGATCTTCGGAATAGCCGCTTGAGACGATGAGCCTGGCATCGGGATATGCATCCAGTATCAGCCGGGCTGCCTCTTTTCCACCCATGCCTCCAGGCACGGTAAGGTCCATGATGACGGCGGAATATGGCCTGCCCGATTCCTGTGCATCCCTGTACATGGCAACTGCCTCTTTGCCGTCCGCGGCAGTGCTTACCTTGTATCCCAACGCCCCCAGCAACTCTGTAGCAAGGTCTCTGATCATTTCTTCGTCGTCCATGATCAACAAGGAGTTGTTGCACTTTTCCGGCGCTGCCGGCATTTTCCCCTCCTCTTCATGGGCTGGTGATTCATTACTGCTTGCCGGCAACAAGACCTGGAAAACCGTTCCCTTGCCAACTACCGAACTGACACCGATATGTCCGCCATGCTTGCCGATGATGGAATGGGCTGCAGCCAGGCCAAGGCCACTGCCTCCTGCCCTGGTGGTAAAATATGGATCGAAAACCTTCTTCAGATCCTCTTCGGGAATGCCGCATCCGGTGTCGGAAAAGGTGAATCTGACGTAATCCCCCGCTGGCAAGGACATGCTGTTTGCCTTGTCCAGGGCCACATTCTCCGCCCTTACGGTAAAGGTCCCGCCTTCCGGCATTGCCTGTGCTGCGTTGATCGCTATATTGCTGAAGGCCTGTCCTATCTGGCCCTCATCCACCTCCACGGGATGGAGATTTTCAGGGATATTGAAGACGCTGATCACACTGAAACCGTCTGATACCCGCGAGGCCGATGCCTTGGCGATATTGCCGGCGGAGACGGTTTTCTTTACCGGGTGGCTTCCCTTTGAGAAAGTCAGCAGTTGGATGGCCAGTTCGCTGGCCCTTTGACAGGCCTTTTCCGCAGATTTCAGGGTTGTCGTCGCCCGGTGCGATTCATCGAGGAGCATCCGTGACAGTGAAATGTTGCCCATGATGCCGGTGAGGACATTGTTGAAGTCATGGGCGATGCCTCCTGCCAATATTCCCAGTGATTCCAGCTTCTGCATCTTGAGAAGCTCGTCGCGGCTTTTTTCCCGTTCGGTGATATCGGTGTAGATAATCAGGATGCGGTCCTGAATCAATTGGGTATTGGCAATATTGTGGCTGACAGAGCCATCCTTGCAGGTAATCAGTGACTCAAACGGGGGAATCCCTATCTGTTCACTCTGCGCCTTGGCAACTGCCGCCTTCCAGGTGTTGACTATCTTTTCCCTGTAGGTTTCGTCCGGGTAGGCACGGGCATACCAGGCTGCTTTGGTGGTAATTTCGCCAAGACTATAGCCGAAACGCTCGATGAAGCATTTATTGATGTAAATATTGTTGCCCTGGCTGTCACTGAGAGCCAGTCCCACCGGCATGGCATCCATGAGCGAGCGGAGGCTCTCTTCGCTGTGCCGCAACATCGTTTCATGGCCGATACGGGTTTGTACTTCCTTCTGCAGGGCATCGGTTCGCTGCCTTACCATGCGCTTCAGCATCCACAGCCACAGGACGAGCGCCAGCATAACCAGCATGACCGCAATGCCGCTGATTCTGATGAAGCGCATTTCTTTCATTCCCAGAATCGGTTTACCGCGCCAGCGCTCTTCTATTTCCGAGTATTCTTCCTTTGATATGCGATTGAAACCAAATTGAACGGTTTGAAGCAGCTCTTTGTTTCCCTTTTTTACCCCCCGATGAAACTGCCCGATGTACAGGGGTTTTGTCGCCCGGTATTGTTCCCAGATGCCGAATTTATAAAGATAGTAATAGGCGGGCGGTTCATCGACGGTGAAGACGTTAACCTTGTGGTCGCGGGCGGCGGTGACAATCGCCTCGTAACTGTTGAACTGGATGAGGTTGTTGATGCCGTGGGACCTGAGCACATCGATGATGTTGCCCCCCGCCTTCACTCCCACGGCAAAACCGGCAAGATCCTGGATGTCTCTTATTCCGGAGATATCGGAACGAAAGAAAATGGGAACCGGAATGCTGGCATAGGGCTTGGTAAAGTCGTAGAGCTTGTCCCTTTTTTCGTTGCGGAACATGGTGTCAATGACGTCGAATTCGCCATCGGCCATCAGCCTTTGGGCATCGGCCCAGTCCATGGCGCTGATCTCGGCCCGAGTACTGGTTTTCTTCTCCCAGAGGCGCCACTGATCGATGATGATGCCCTTGATCCTGCCATCCCTGTCTCTGAAAACGAAAGGGGGGTAGTTGTCGTCCATGACGACGCGGATAGATCGCTGAAGGGATGGGCCTGGATCTGCTGCAAATGAAGGTGCGGCAATGGCAATAACCATCATGAGCAACAGCACAAGGTGGTATTTCTTTAACTGCTCACAAGAAACTGCAGTGTCTATCACGAAAGGCTCCAGGCTTTGCAATCACATAAACGCTATCTCCACGATTTTGCGTGAGTTTACCAAATTTTAACACCAATTCAAGCCTTGCATGCGAATCGAAAGATATCAGAATGGTGTTTAGTTAAACAAATATAATTCATGGGTGGGGCAATTGCCATTGCATTGAAAAAACAAAAACATAAAATAGAAACAAAAATCACCAATGACTGCGTTCTGCTATGAAATGCCCTTGCGAAAAGCTGATCCTGGAATCTCAATCTGAATAATTTATGTTCCTGTAGTTATTCATTACTTAGACAATCATACGGAGTTTCCGGCCATGTGGAAAATCTTAGTTTTTATAATGTTTTCATTGTGGTTATGCCCGTTGACTGTTTTGGCTCAAGTCCAATGTGTGGATGCCGATGGTGAAGCTGTCATTGTCAATGGTGATAAACCTTCAGCAAAAGCAGAGGCAATCTCCCGGGCCAAACTGGCTGCCATCGAACAGACTGCAGGCGTAGATGTCAATGCCCAGAGCGTAGTCCAGAACCTGATGCTTGTTGACGAGACGATAAACAGAAAAATCTATGGCCTGATTACCTCCTTTAGTCTTCTCGATTATCAAATCGGAGACAATGTGGTTGCAGTAAAAATAAATGCGTGCGTGGAACCGGCAAAGACCCGTGATGCCCTTTCCGACCTGGCATTGAACAATGCCGTGGCCGTTTTCATTCCGGCCAGGAAAATTTCACCTTCGGGAGCGGCCGGAGATTACCAGGAGTCCAACCTCTTTTCGGAGGAAATCATCGGCGATCTCGCCGAGCGTGGATACACCGTTGTTGATGTTGCTCCCACCGGTGAAGTGGATCCCCGGAATATCGAGACTGCCCTTAAAAGCGGGAATTTCCGAAGTTTGAGCAGTATGATGCACCAATTTCTCACCAACATTCTCCTCATCGGCAATATCGACTTAATCCTCACCAAAAAAAAGGGAGGGGATATGGGATTCGGTCTGAACACCCCTTTCCACAACATCACTGCCCGATTGACCTACAGGCTGGTTACCAGGGACCCATCGGGCCGGATGGTAATCCTTGCTGCCGGAACTGAGCAAGGGAAGGGGCTTGCCGGCACAATGGAAGATGCCGCCGCCAAGGGGTTGCAAAATCTTTCGGACAAGCTTAAACCGGTGGTTGCCGATAAGGTCGGGAGGCATCTGAAGGCTGCAGCAAAAAGGGTGCAGGTCAAGGTCAGCGGCATAAAAGACCCGGGGGAAAACTTTGCCGTGAAAGAGGCACTGCAGAACATCGCCTGGGTAGCAGGGGTGGAAGAAAAGGAGCTTGGATCGTTCGTGGTAACTTATCCTGAAAACACCATCTATCTGGCCAACAGCATTGCCCAGAAGGGCAGTTTCAAAATCGTCAACTTCTCCACCAATGCCATCACCATTAATTACCTGAAGTGAAAAATAGATGAGGAAATGCCCTGCAAGCACCTTGAAATACCCAAGAAGCGCACTTCAGGTGTTCCTGGTTGCCGTTGCCATCCTCACCTCGGGTTGCGCCACAACAATCTTCACCCCCTATACGGGCAGGATCACCCCGGTCATCGAGCAATTGAAAGCCGACAGAAAGGTAGATCTTTCCCGGTGCCTTGTTTCGGGTAATAAAAGCATAGATTCCATTCTCTATGGCATGGAGTTGGGGCGCATTGCCCAGATACAGGGTGACGTGGATTTCAGCGTCAAGAGCTATGAATGTGCCATGCAAGCCATAAGAGCCGCCGATGAAAAGGCGACCATCAGTGCAACGAATGCTTTATCCCATGTCAGCGCAATTCTCACCAATGATAATGCGCTTCCCTACCGGGGCGAAGGCTATGAGCGCGTTCTTCTGCACAATTTTCAGGCGATGAATTATCTTTTCAGGAATGATATTGAAGGAGCCGGGGTCGAGATCCGCCGGGCCAATAGGGAGCAGGATGAAGCCCTCAGGCGGCATGAAGAGGAATTGGAAGAAGCCAGGGCCGAAGCTGAAAAAAACCACTTCAGCAGCTCCGAAGGGGCCGGTCGCGTCTATGCAAGCTATGGGGCCATGGATGAGATTGCCGGCAAGGTGAAGAACTCGTTCCAGAATGCCTATTCCTTCTATGTGTCGGGGGTGGTCTACGAACTGCTGAAACAGCCGAATGACGCCTATATCGACTACAAGAAGGCGCTGGAGATCCGGCCGGACAACAGTTACCTGCAAGAGGATGTGATGCGCCTGGCCCGGGTTTTGGGCATGGATGAGGAGCTGGATAAATTAAAGAAGGCGGTTGATGTGCCGGATGCTACCTGGAATGATGATACTTCATCGCCAGGGATGGAAACGGGTGAACTCCTGTTGTTTTTCGAAGAAGATTTCGTCCCCCAGAAGGAAGAGGTGAAGATTCCCATACCCTTGCCAAGTGGAGGCATCGTTGCCGTGGCTTTCCCCTTCTATGGGCAGCGATGGCCTGACGCTTCCCCGATGTGGGTTATGGAAGGCTCTGATACCATCGGCGTTACCGAACCCCTTTGCGACGCCAGGGCTCTGGCGGTTAAGGCCTTGAAGGAAAAGGTCCCGGCCATGGTGACACGCCAGATCATCCGAGCCGTTGCCAAAGGGATTGCAGCGAAGAAATCGAAGGACAAGTTCGGCTCCCTGGGGGAACTCAGTTCATTACTCTATAACTACATCAGCGAAAATGCCGATCTCAGAAGCTGGAATACTCTTCCGGCAGAGGTGCAGGTGATGCGGGCCAGCCTTCCGGCGGGAAAGCATTCATTGTCACTGGAGCAGGAGAGAACGGCGATGTTCCATGATATTGAGATCAATATAAAAAGCGGCGCCAAAACAATCGTCAGGGTCATCAGGGCCGGCAATACGTTCAAAACAACGGAGATAACATTCTGACCGAATCTATCGCAAAGAAGGGAGTAACACCATGTACCAGAAAACCAGAGCAGGCAGTCTTATCTTTTTGATCGCAGCAGCTACGCTGTTTTCCGGGTGTGCCACCCCCAGCGTCGAATATGGCGATCCCCTGTCGCAGCAAGCCCTGTCAACGGATTTCGGTTCTGCAGATCTCCAGCAGATCGCGGCAACCATGGTCGATTCGTTGATTACCTTTCCACCGGTTGCGGAGATTACCGCAACTCGCCGTCCGGTCATTTCCGTAGACCGGATAAAAAACAAGTCCATGCAGCATATCGACATGGAGGCTGTAACCGATTCAATCCGTGCCAGGCTCATAAAGTCGGGAAAATTCACCTTCGTTGACAGAACCACCGAGGCTGCAGTCCTGGAAGAACTGAAATATCAGCAGAACAGCGGCATGGTCGATCAGGAAAAGGCTGTGGAAATGGGAAAACAGTACGGGGCCGAGTACATCCTGTCGGGCAACTTTGCCGAGATTGAGCACAAGGTCGATGATGTCAGGGATGTTTACTACAAATTCACCCTCAACCTGAAGAATCTCCGCACCGGCCTGCTTGAATGGTCTGACGAAAAGGAAATCAGAAAGGTCTGGAAACGTTCCACCTTTGGCAGATAAGTACCGCGTATTGAAAACTGGAATGACATCCCGGGGTTCTGCAAAAGGTGCTGGTTGCTTCCTGCGGGACCATCACGAAAAGGAGGAGGAACAATGAAAGAAAAGTTGCTGTCTATGCTTTTGGCAGGGATAACAGCGGGTGTCCTGTCTGCCTGCTCCGGGCCCCAGGTGCGCTGTACCACGGCTGAAGACAACCCTGAGCACCATTACTTGCGTGGCATGGAGGCTCTGGAGAAGAGTGATATCACTGCAGCCCGGGAGAAATTCGACCGCGCCCTCTACTGCAATGAAAAATACTCTCCGGCATACGCCGGCAATTCCATCGTGGCTGCCGAGAAAAGCCGCACCCAGGGCGATGACGCCTTCCGGACAGTGGAGGTAGGACGTTCCCGAGATTTTCTTGATCGGGCAGATAAATACGCCGATACCACGGAAGAGCAGTTCGATTACTACCTGGCCGTCATGCGCGACAATACAATCCTGAAGGAAAAAGGCTGGCTGAAGGAGACCGAAGGGGCGTTCGGGGATGCGGCGGCCCTCAAGCTTGACGAGCAGAAACTGGTTTATTACCAGGGGAAGGAAGCTGCTGACTACTTCATGGGGCTTGCTTACCTTCAGGCGCTGGAATTCCGGAAGGCCAGGGATAAATTTGCCGATGTGCTGAATGCCAGGCGGGAAGGGAAGTGGCACGACAAGGCTGACCGGGGATGGAAGAAGACGGACAGGACTGTTCGTGCCATGTCAGGGCTTACCATAGGAGATGTGGGCAAAAAAATTGCGGTGAAGGATTCGGTAAGCCGCGGCGATCTGGCGGCGCTTCTCATGGATGAGATGAAGATGGACAAGCTGATGGCCGGCAGGCTATCTGCAGCCTCACAGGGAAAGCATCTCAAAGCGGAATTCACGCCGGCAGACATCGCCGATCACCAGTTCAAGGATGAAATCCTGACCCTGTTGAAGTGGAAAGTACGGGGCCTGGAGCCCAGATTCGATGAAACGACCAAAGCCTATTTGTTCAAACCGGCAGAAGCGGTTACCAGGGGGGAAATGGCATTCATCCTGGAGGATGTGCTGATCAAACTGACCGGAGATGAAAAACTTGCCACTGCCTACTTCGGACAGGAACAATCGCCATTTCCCGATGTGCGCAGCACGTCTCCGTTCTTTAATGCGGTGATGAACATGACCACCCGTGCCATCATGGAGGGTGAACTCTCCGGTGAATTCCGCATCAATGAACCTGTCGACGGCGCCGAGGCACTGTTGGCCGTGCGGGTACTGAAACAGAAAATAAACATCCGCTGAGAGGGAGAGAGATATGAAAAGGCTGATCTTGATGACCATGTTGCTGGCAGGGCTTGCCCGGCCTGCCTTTGCCGAAGACGAAAACCAAAACCTGGTGCAGGTGGATGATACCTTTACCAAAACCAAGACCTGGTTGAGTGGGCGCAATCTTACCCTCACCGGTGGCACTGCCGGGGCCCGGGACGATAACGCCGCCTTCAGCCAGGAAGCGATCCTTTTTTACGGCGAAGCCATAGGCAACCCCAACCACAAGACTCCGGCCCAGCGCGAGCTGATGGCAAAGCGGGCGGCTGTGGTTACTGCGCAACGGGCTCTGGCGGAATATCTGCAAGGTTTTGCCATAGTCGGCGACACCCTGGTCAAGGACGGCATGGCCGAATATGACGTTATCAGGTCGGCGGTTTCCTCTTTCGTCAAAGGAAGCCAGGTGGTGTTCCAGGAGTACAGCCAGGAAAAGGATACCGCCATAGCCATCATCAAGATCGGCATGCATGGGGCAAAGGGTTTTGCCACTGCTTTTTACGAGAAACTGAACAAGGACCCGAAGCTGAAAAAGGAATTCGCCACTGACAAACCGACCTTCAAGGCCGATCCTGTAAAGCTTGACGAAGCCTATGATGGACTGATCATCGATGCCACTGAGCAGGATTTCCGTCCAGCCCTCATCAACCGTATCTTTGCTGCCAATGGCGAGGTCATCTACGACCCGGCAAAGGTAAGCCAGAAGGTGCTGGTGGATCAGGGCTGCGGCGAGTACACCAACAGCATTGAAAAGGCCAAGGCGGCCCTTGCATCGCGCAATGTGAAGAACCCGCTGATAGTGAAGGCTTCAGGTTCGGCAAACAGTTCAGACCTGCAACTGTCCGATGATGATGCGGTTACTGTCTACTCGGCAAACCGCAAGGGGGATTTCCTTGCTGCCGCCAAGGTCGCTTTTGTTTTGAAGTAGGCTAAACGTCGTCAGAATAGGGGCAGGAGAAAGTATATGCATATCTCCTGTCCCATTTTTATGCATCCTTGGCCGCCGGTCATGAATAATTCCATGGAGATGGTACCATTTACCGGGGGGGGAATCGTGCACGAACTGTCCATTGCCCGGAGTGTGGTCGATATTTGCACGGAAAATGCCGGCGGCCGTCGCGTCTGCTCCGTCACCATCGAAATAGGAGCGCTGTCCGGTGTCGCTACGGAATCAATCCGGTTCTGTTTTGATGCCTGCACCAGAGGCACTTTATTGGAAAACGCCCTGCTGCTGATCGAGCATGTGCCGGCCAGTGGGCGTTGCCGTCAGTGCAATTCCGAATTTCCCGTCAAGGCCTGTTACGATCCGTGCCCTGCCTGCGGTGGCGTGGGCATGGATCTCATAACCGGGGAGGAGCTTCGGGTCAAGGGGTTGACGGTAGTTTGAAGACAGACCCTTTGAATCATCTTTTTTTACCCAGATCCAGCGTCCAGTAATCCATTGCGGGAACACCCCTGTAGGTGCCGGTTGCAGCTCCGGCGCCTATTTCCAGATATGCCGGATTCATGATGTTCCTGCAGTGCCCCTCACTGTTGAGCCATGCCTGTACCACTGCCGCCGGTGTGGAATAGCCTACGGCAATGTTCTCCCCATAGGTGCTCCAGATATATCCCGCCTGTGTTAACCTGTCTCCTGCAGAACTCCCATCACTCCCCGTATGACTGAAAAAGTCCCTGGCGGCCATGTCATTTGAATGTCTGGACGCTGCAGAGCCTATCTGATCATTCCAGGTGATGGCAGTAGTGGGCCCATAATAGGTGGTGCCGCAGGTCATTCCCGACAGGCGGGCCTTATTGATGGCAGCCACCATTGCTGCCTGCATGGCAGAACCGGTTGAAGAGGAGGCCGGAGCAGGGTTGGCGCTTGTTGGCTCAGTGGTTGTTGTCGTTGTTTGAGCTGGAGCAGGCGCGGTAGGTACGGTGTTTGGCATTGTTGCGGTTGAAGCCGTTGTATCAGGAACAGTGGTCGGATTGATGGTTTCCGTGGAAATTGGTGCCGATGTATCACTGGAGGGGGTATTTGTTGTCGGTGTAGCCGTGGCAGTTCCTTCTTGCGTATTGGCCGGACTGGCGGTGCCGGGGCCGGTTGTTACCGTTGATCCGTTTTCACTTGCGAATGAGCCTCCGTTGCCGGTCTGGGCGGCGATGTTTGTTCCACTATCGCCACTGCCGCTTCCGCAACCGTTCAGAGTACCTACCAGTACCATCGCCGTAAACCATGCCACCAATCTCATAAGCTTTCTCCTTCTCCTTGATTCATGTTGGCCCATGGCATAAAAAAAGCCGGGGCTTCAATATCCAGAGAGATATTTCGGCGTCCCGGCTGTCTCAGTAAGACCCTGTAGGCTTTCCGTCCCACCCTTGCGAATGGTTTAGTATTGTCGTCTATCCTGCTTCGTTTTTGCAGAACAAAAATACCGCAGATAAGATTTACAAGTCAAGGGTTGCGTGCAGAACTTGAAAGACTTTCCATGGGCGTAGCGGGTACTGCAAATGCCGATGATCAAGCCTCGCTGCCTTGACCTTTGCCGATTTGGTGTTATAGCTTACCTGAAGATTCAATCCTGTTGCATCCTTTGCAGAAGCGGAGTTACAGCCGGAGGACAAACAATTCATGTGTATTACCTGCGGCTGTGGCGAGCATGACCATCACCATAGTAATTCCCGGTCCGATGCACAAGTGATCTCCATTGAGACGGATATTCTCGCCAAAAACAACCGGTTTGCCAAATCAAACCGTCAGCTCTTCATCGGCAGAAACATCTTTACCCTCAATCTGCTCGGGTCCCCCGGCTCCGGCAAGACGACCATCCTGGAGCAGACCCTTAAGAACATGGTGACCCTCCGTTGTGCCGTCATTGAAGGGGATCAACAGACAGACAATGACGCGGTGCGGATAGCTGCCACCGGTGTGCCGGTGGAGCAGGTAAATACCGGGGCCGGCTGCCATCTCGATGCCCAGATGGTCTGCCTGGCCCTGAAGGCCTTCGACCTGGAAAAACTGGATCTGCTCTTCATCGAGAACGTGGGTAATCTTGTCTGCCCCGGTGCATTCGATCTTGGGGAACACCATAAGGTCGTCGTCCTCAGTGTCACCGAAGGGGAAGACAAGCCGCTCAAATATCCGCAGATATTCCGCGCCGCCCAGGTGGTGCTGCTCAACAAGATCGATCTGCTGCCCCATTTGGACTTCAATGTGGAGAAGTGCAAGGAGATGGTCCGCAGCATCAATCCGGCCATGGCTATCCTGGAGGTTTCCGGCAAAAGCGGGGAGGGGATGGATGCCTGGTACCGGTGGCTGTGGGAATTGTCTGTGAAGAGCGAGGGGTGAGGGGTGATGATGGGGCAGGAGCGGATCAGGGTCCAGGTGGAAGGCATTGTTCAGGGGGTGGGATTTCGCCCCTTCGTTTACCGCCTGGCCCGGCGGCACCAGCTGACCGGGTGGGTGAGAAATACCTCCCGTGGAGTATTGCTTGAGGCTGAAGGAAGCAACCAGCAGCTGGATCTCTTTTATTCGGCCCTGAACGATGATGCTCCACCACTTGCTGCCATTACCTCGATCATTAGAAGTATTATTGCAACCGAAGACAGCCGCGATTTCTCCATTCTGCCCAGCAGCTCCGGCGGAGGTGAACTGCAGATTTCACCCGACTGTGACGTATGTCCCGATTGTCTGGCGGAGCTGTTCGATCCCGGCGACCGCCGCTATCAATATCCCTTCATCAATTGTACCAACTGCGGTCCCCGCTATTCCATCATCACCGGTGTTCCCTACGACCGCCAGGCAACCACCATGGCAGATTTCCCCATGTGCGACGACTGCCGTGCCGAGTATGAGAATCCGGCAGACAGGCGGTTTCACGCCCAGCCCAATGCCTGTCCGGTTTGCGGCCCCAGGCTGTACCTAATCACTGCGACTGGTGAGAAAGTTGCTGGTGATCCTGTCGCAGAGGCCATTCGTCTTTTGAAATCGGGCAAGATCGTTGCCGTAAAGGGGACCGGCGGTTACCACCTGGCTGTGGACCCCTTTAACGGCCCAGCCGTTGCCGAGCTGCGGCACCGGAAAAAACGCAATGAGAAGCCCTTTGCCCTTATGGTGAGGGACCTGACGCAGGCCGGTGTCCTCGCCCGCCTGGACCCCATTGAGGAGCGCCTGCTGGCCGGGCCGGAAAAACCCATCGTCCTTCTGTGCAAGCGTGAGGGAAACGGGATTGCTCCCCAGGTTGCCCCTGCCAATGACTATCTCGGGCTGATGCTGGCATCAACCCCCCTTCATCACCTTTTGCTTCGCGATTTCATCGCCCTGGTCATGACCTCGGGAAATGTCTCGGATGAGCCGGTGGCGTACCGGGACAGGGAGGCGGTGGAGTCTCTCGCAGGCATTGCCGATTATTTTCTTGGCCATGACCGGCGGGTGCATTGTCGTAACGACGATTCGGTGATCCGGGTTTTTCAGGGCAAACCTATCTTTTTGCGCCGCTCCCGGGGCTATGTGCCCAGAAGCATTCGGTTGCACGAGGCACAGAAGCAGGTACTTGCGGTGGGAGCCGAGCTGAAGGGGGCCATTTGTCTGACCCGTGGCGACCATGCCTTCATGAGTCAGCACCTGGGGGACCTGAAAAACGAGCCTAATCTGCAGTTCCTTGACCAGACTGTTTCCCACCTGAGGCAGGTCCTTTCGGTCAACCCGAAGGTTGTCGCCCACGACCTCCATCCCGACTATCAGTCCACCGCCTATGCTCAGGCCTCTAGCCAGCTACTGGTGCCGGTGCAGCACCACCATGCCCATATGGCCGCCTGCATGGCGGAAAACGGTCTGGAGGGAGTTGTCCTGGGGGTTGTGTTCGATGGCACCGGTTATGGACCGGACGGCACCATCTGGGGAGGGGAATTCCTTTTGGGCGATTACCGCAATTTCAGGCGAGTCGGCCATTTTTCCCAGGTTCCTCTTCCCGGAGGTGACGCAGCGGTGCGGGAGCCATGGCGGATGGCCCTATCCCACTGCCATGCCGTTTTCGGCAGCGATGCTTTTTCTCTCAAGCTTCCCGTCTTTTCGGTCCTGGCAGATGGGGATAAGAGACTTTTGCAGCGAATGCTGGAACAAGGCCTGAACTCACCCCTCACATCCAGTTGCGGCAGGCTTTTCGATGGGGCGGCGGCTCTCATCGGCTTACGCAGCAATGTGTCCTATGAAGGGCAGGCCGCCATTGAACTTGAGGCCCTGGCCGAAAAAGGTTCAACGGAATGGCATTATCCCTACGCCATCGTTGCTACAGATGAAAAATTCACCCTGGATTGCCGCTACATCATCGACGGCCTGGTCAACGACCTGCTTGCCGGTGAAGCCGGTGCCAACATGGCGCTTCGTTTCCATAAGGCTGTGGCCGCAGCCACAGCCGATATCTGCGTCAAGGCAGGCAAAGCCCATGGTGTGAACCGTGTGGTTCTGTCAGGTGGGGTTTTCCAGAACAAGCTCCTGTCAGGGGAGGTCCATGACCGTCTAGTGGCAAAGGGCTTCCTGGTCTTCAGCCACCGGCTGGTCCCCCCCAATGACGGCGGGCTTGCCCTGGGCCAGGCGGTCATTGCCGGAAGGAGCGACGCATGTGTGTAGCTGTGCCGATGCGGATCATCAGCATCGATAACGATACGGCCATTACCGAAATCGACGGCGTCAGGCGGGAAGCGAGCCTGATGCTTCTGGGCGATGAAGTGCAGGTGGGGGATTTTGTCATCGTCCATGCGGGCTTCGCCATCTCCAGGCTGGATGAAGAAGTCGCCCGGGAAACCCTGGCCCTGATGCGTGAGGTTCTTTCGTCCGATGCTATGGGGTAAGCCAGAGCCTCCGCCGGCTCTTTTCGGAATGGACTTGGATGAACTACGTTAAACTTTTTGGTGATAAAGAGATTGTCAATGGCTATGCCGAGCGCATCGAGGCGCTGACTGCCGGCCTGGAAGTGCCTCTGACCTTGATGGAGGTCTGCGGTACCCATACTATGGCCATCAGCCGGTTCGGCATCAGGTCTCTTCTCCCGCCGAAGGTGAGGCTTATTTCCGGCCCCGGCTGCCCTGTTTGCGTCACTCCAAACCACTATCTGGATCGCGCCATCGCCCTGAGCAGGCTTCCCGATGTCATTATCGCCACCTTCGGCGATATGATGCGGGTGCCTGGTTCATCCAGTTCTCTCATGGAGGAACGGGCCAGTGGTGCGGATATCAGGATCGTCAACTCGCCTCTGGATGGGGTTGCACTGGCGGCACGGAACCCGGACAGAAAGATCATTTTTCCAGGCATCGGATTCGAGGCCACGGCACCGGCCGTTGCCGCCAGTATTCTTATGGCAGCCAGGCAAAAGCTGGATAACTATCTAGTCCTGGCCGGCCACAAAACAATGCCTAAAGCCATGGAAATGCTGGCGGCGGAACCGGCTGCGGCAATCCATGGCTTTATCTGCCCGGCCCATGTGAGCGCCGTCATCGGTACCGATGCCTACCTCCCACTTGCGGAAAGACACCATATCCCCTGCGTGGTGACCGGTTTCGAACCGGCGGATATCATGCAGGGGGTGGAGATGCTGATCCGGCAGAAGATTGCCGGGGAGGCGAATGTGGAGAACCAATACCGCCGGGTGGTGAAACGGGACGGGAACAGCAAGGCCAGGGAAGTCATGTCACAGGTATTTACTCCCTGTGATTGCCATTGGCGCGGCATCGGCATCATCCCCGGCAGTGGGCTGAAGATCAGAAGAAGCTATGCCCGGTTCGACGCTGAGAAGGTGCTTCCAGTCAAGGTAGAGGAGCAGGAGGAGCAAAAGGGTTGCAGGTGCGGCGATGTCTTGAAAGGGAAAATTCAACCCTTCGATTGTCCTCTTTTCGGCATGCAGTGTACCCCGGAAGGTCCGGTAGGGCCGTGTATGGTCTCCTCCGAAGGCAGCTGCGCCGCGTATTATAACCATTAAGAAATGCTGCATATCCATGTGTTCGGGCAATAAGACCTACGCAGCCGGGGCGCAAAAGCGGCATCCATAAGAGGATGAAAATGAATGGAGATTTGATTCTTCTTGGCCATGGAAGTGGCGGAAAGCTCTCCCATCAGCTTCTGGACCAGCTCATTATCCCCTCCCTCTCCGGTGTCTCCCTTACGGGGCAGAACGACGCCGCTGTTGTGGATCATGAAGGGAGCAGGCTTGCTTTCACAACCGATTCCTATGTTGTCGATCCCATCTTTTTCCCCGGTGGGAATATCGGCGACCTGGCCGTGAACGGGACCGTCAACGATCTTGCCATGGTCGGAGCGAGGCCTCTCCATATGAGTGTCGGTCTGATCATAGAGGAAGGCTTCAGCAGGAGTGATCTTTCTGTCATCCTCGCCTCCATGCGTTCAGCGGCAGATCTGGCCGGGGTAGCGATCGTCACCGGCGATACCAAGGTGGTCCCCAGGGGCAAGGCCGATCGTATCTTCATCAACACTTCCGGCATCGGCATCCTTGAGCACCAGCTGCATATTAGCGGCAGCGGCGCCAGGGTAGGGGACAAGATCATTATCAATGGCACCATCGGCGATCACGGCATAGCCGTGCTTGCAGCGCGGTACGGGCTTGAACTTGTAGCCGGCATCCAAAGCGACACTGCTGCCCTCTATGGGCTGGTGGCTGAATTGCTCCCGGAAGGGGAATATTTGCATGTGCTGCGGGATCCTACCCGTGGGGGCGTTGCCACCACCCTCAAGGAAATAGCCCTGCAATCCAATGTCACCATCAGCCTCCAGGAAGCGGCCTTGCCTGTCAAAAGTCCAGTCAGCGGCGTATGTTCCATACTTGGGCTGGACCCTCTTCATATTGCCAATGAGGGAAAACTTGTGGCGGTAGTTGCTGCCGACGCTGCGGAAAGGGTGTTGGCAATCATGCGTCGCCACCCCCTTGGCCTGGATGCGGCCGTTATCGGCGAGGTTGTGGACGCTTCTGCCGGCAAAATGGTTATGGAAACGGTAGTTGGTGGGATCAGAGGTGTTGATATGCTGACGGGTGAGCAGTTGCCGCGAATCTGCTGAGATTCAATCGAGAACTGTCTTTTCGAATTCCAGCCCGATGCCGTATTCCGTAGATCTGATGACTTTCGCCTGCAGATCGCAGAGCATGTTGGGGGTGGAAGAGGTATAGATGGTCACTTCCACCGTCTCGTTCACCGGAATCAGGACATCGGTCGTGACAAATGCACCCTTCATGCTGAGGTCCCGGACGGTACCGCTGTACATGGTGTTATTGAATTTGATGTTGGTGTCGGAGTGCATTGCCAGCCGGGCGAATTTTCTTTTTTCCATGGACATTCTCCCATTGTTTGCAGTCGGATATTTTGCTATGCCGGTCGTGAGACTGCTGGGCTGCCAGGTGATTGCAATGACCGTGATTTGATTGATGCGGGCTTACAGCGGCTGGTCGGAATGGATTCCCGAGCTGAATTCCATTACCGTGTCAACTCTGATTACCAGTCTGTACTGCACTTGAGGCAGGGCTGAATCTTCCCCCTCTTTTGTGTAGCCGTCCATTATGGCAGTATCTGTAGCTGATTCGACCACACCCCCGAATTGGTAGCCTTTATCGGTAGCAGGAGTCGCCACCGCAACTGCAACCATCGGATTTGCCGTAATATTTTCCATTGTGGTGCGACATAACCAGGCTTCAAAGACAAGGTGCGAATCGTTTCTGACGTGGAGATCCCGTCCTGCGGCCAGGTGAGGGTGTCCAGTTGCGTCTGCCGAAGCTACGAACGCATGCCCTGCTTCTTCAATGAACCGGCCCATTTCTTCAGTCAGAATTCCCATTCTGCTTCCTTGCCCATGGCCATTACTTGGGATGAATTGCATATCTATCTAGTGCTATCTAGTGGTTTCCGATTCGGAAAGAGGGGATTTTTTGTCCTGGCAAGGAAATCAAGGGCCAGAAAAGCACCCTTTCCGGATGGAAACTATCTATAATTGTTAAAAGTATAGCAATAATGAACAGTGGCGCAAGGCGCATATTTAACCGGAGGCCGGGGAAATCGATGGCTGCCGGTTTCAAAGATGGTCCCGTGGCACGCAATGTGCTATAAACGGTGGCATTGATTTGAGAAATCCTGCGGAAAAAGGTGAGCCGCTATGAATAACAATGTTGCCAATCAATCGGTCCTGATCGTCGATGACGATACTGCTGTTCTGCATGAATTGAGACTGATGCTTCTATCCAACGGCATAAGGGGGATAGAGACCATTTCCGACAGCAGTGAAGTGGTGTCCAGGCTGGAGCAGAACAACTATTCGGTGGTGCTGATGGATTGGATAATGCCTGGCCTGACCGGTGCGGAACTCCTTCCGTTGCTGGCACGCAGGTTCCCCCATGTCCCGGTTATCGTCATAACGGCTGTCAGCGACCTGCAAACGGTGGTCAGATGCATCAAGCAAGGGGCATTCGACTACATGACCAAGCCGGTGGATGCCGACCGCCTGCTGCTGACCGTGGAAAAGGCGTTCCACATCAGCGAACTTGCCAATCAGAACAAGGTGCTGAAAGGCTATCTCCTCGGCGAGCCGTTGGCCCACCCGGAACACTTCAGTGACCTGATCACCAGAAGCGAAAAAATGCAGTCCCTCTTCAAGTTGATAGAAACGGTCGCACCCTCATGCCATCCCGTCCTCATCCAGGGCGAGACCGGTGTCGGCAAAGAACTGATCGCCAGAGCCATCCACAGGTCCAGCGAGTTCTCCGGAGCCTTCGTCCCCCTGAATGTTGCCGGCCTGGATGACTTCATGTTCAGTGATACCCTCTTCGGCCACAAAAAAGGCGCTTTCACCGGCGCCAACGAGCCCAGGGAAGGACTGATCGCCAAGGCCCAGGGGGGAACCCTGTTCCTTGACGAGATAGGTGACATGACCATGGAATCCCAGGTCAAGTTGCTGCGGCTTTTGCAAGAACGCGAATACTACCGGCTCGGCTCCGATGTCCTGATAAAGTCCGATGCACGCATCATCGCCGCATCCAACCATGACTTCTCGGCTCTGATTACCCAAGGTAAATTCAGGCATGACCTTTACCAGCGCCTCTGTTTCCATGAGCTGCATATTCCGCCTCTCCGGGATAGAAGCCAGGATATCATTCCCCTTGTGGAGCATTATGTGGCCAAGGCAGCAAGTTCTTACGAAAAGCCGGTACCGGATATTTCCCGTGAACTGGTGGTCGCTTTGCAGGAATATGACTATCCGGGAAACGTTCGGGAGCTTATCAGCAAAATATACAAGGGGGTTGCCCAGAGCCGCAGGGAGATTCTTACCCTGGAGGACTTTCCCGAACTGAAGCAAAAGGGGGGAAGCGGCAAACCGGAAGTTAAGCTGGCATATGCTGGGATTTTTTGCCTGCAGGCCACGTTTGAGCAATTTCCCAATTTTTCCGACATGGAGCGCCTGCTGTCAGATGAGGCGTTAAAGATAACAAACGGTAACAAGACCGCTGCTGCCGAGCTGTTGGGCATTTCCAGGCCCACCTTGCAGAAGAAGCTTGCGGCATTCGGCAGCCCATGAGTGCGATTTATCCTGCCGATTGGGGCACGGGAAGCCTGATGGTAAAGGTGCTTCCCACTCCGGGCGAGGAAAGTACCTCCAGCTTTCCCTGGTGTTCGGTGATGATGAAATTGGAAATGTAAAGACCCAATCCGCTTCCACCGTCATCGATTCTCGTTGAGAAAAAAGGCTCGTAGAGCCTCTCCTGGTTTTCCGGAAGAATTCCGACTCCTTCGTCTCTCACGGAAATAAGCACTTCTTCGGCACGGCCATCCCTGGCGGTTGTAAGATTAATGGTGCCGCTCTCACCGGGCATTGCCTGGATGGCGTTCAACAGCAGGTTGATAATGACCTGTTCCATCTGGTGCCGGTTGCCGTTCACCAGCGGCAGGTCGTCAGCCAGTTCCACGGCAATCTCCAGATTGCCATGACGGCCATGGGCGCGGATTACAGCCAGGGCATCATTTATGACCATGTTGACATCCATGTCCGGGCGCAACTCGTTGCGTTCTCCCAGGCTGTAGGACCTGAGGTTCCTGATTACCGCTTCGATCCTCCCGGTATTGCGGATGATATTCTCACCGCTCCTGATCACTTCTTCACCTGCCATGCTCAGTGGAATCCCGCCCAAGCTGAAATCACCCTCCTCCCTGGCTACCCCTTCCAGCACGGGGACAGCATCCTTCCATGCCTTGTTAAGGTACTGTGCAGCAAGTCTTATTGCGCCGTTGGGGTTGTTGATTTCGTGGGCCATGCTGGAGACCAGCAGCCCGAGGGAGGTCATCCTGTTGGTCTGGATCAGCTTGGCCATGAGCAGCTTTCTTTCTTCCCGGACCTCGATTTTCATGGCATTGAGCAGTTCCGACTGCAGCCGTCGGTTTTCCAGCTCCCGATTTTGCAGGGTCGTTGCAAGATCGTTGATTGCCATGGCAGCCTGTTCAGGCTCATCGTTTGATTGGATGGCAATCCTCACCGAATAGTCGCCTTGCCTGATGTGCTCGACTCCCTGCATCAGAGCGTTGAATGACCGGGTAGCTTTTTTCAGGGCGAGAAAACTGAGGGCCAAAACCGATAACCAGAAAATAAGAGCCAGAGTCGAGGTAAAGATAATCGTGTCCCGGATCTTTTTCGGCAGGTCTTCCGAATTCAGGTACAGGCGTACCGAGCCGATGGGATTTGCCTCACCCGTGCCGTCCCCGGTCAGCGCCGATTCGGCTGAATCGGCCATGCTGCCGGAAGTGACACTCACGGTGACACTGGTAACGGTGCCCGGATCCTCCACGTTCTGTTTTACCAGATCGACAAGTACCGTACCTTCCTGATTAGCGATGACAACATGGACAACCCCCGGTTTTCGGACCGTTTCCCGGGCAACATGCTCCAGTGTCTGTCTGTCTTCCGCATATAGCGGCAGACGTATGGTGTTGGCAAGAAGTGAGGCGAGAAGATGGGCTTTTTCCGCTGCCTGCAAGCGGTATGAGGCAATATCGTGATTTACCAGAAGCCCGGTAAACAGGGCGGTGATAAGGGCGGTGATGACCGTGAAAATGGCAAACAGCCTGAAGCGAAAGTTTTTTTTCAGTTTCTGCAGGTTCATGTCTGCGCTGTTTGCGACCTTTCTTTCGGTTTCTTTCCAGCTCGATACCGCAAGTCCTGAATGACGATTTGTTCCAGGGTCGCATCGAAAAATTCCTTACGGCAATCTAATCCCTCAATGGCATTGTTTTTTACCAGCGTGAGGAACCTGCAGCCGCCAAAGCAGATGGGCAGGTAGCTGCAGTCCAGGCATTGTTCGTTTTTCCACAGGTTCAGGTTATGGGAGACGGAATAATCACTTATTCCATCCGTCAATGTTCCGACCGACAGCTCCGGCCAGCCGATAAAAGCGGGACATTTGAACAGCCTGCCGTCGTAATTTACTGCCATGTAGTCATCAAATTCAACCATACATGCGGCCATTGCAGGTTTATGCACTGCATACCCCCGCTTTAATGTTTCCTCCCGCAGAAAGAGTGCCGCCTCCGCAAGCCAGGCATCGGCAGAAGAGGTGCAGCCCGATACGAAGCTGATTTCGGCGGATTTGGCCGCCTTCGGTATGATGGGCGAGAATTGTATCAGACCTACCTTATCCGGCGTCAGTCCCTCCTTTAGCAAGTGGTCGAGCAGACGGGGGAATTGGCGATAATTGTCGGGGGAGAAATTACCCCCGATCTGTAGGTCTATGAGATCCCATACCCCTTTCAAATTGCTGACGATGGTATCGAAACTGCCATTGCCCGATATGAAGGGACGTTGCCGGTCATGGATTTCCTTCGGCCCGTCAAGGGTAACCTTGGCGCCGGTAAAGCCGAGAGGCAGCAATTCTTCAACAGTTGACCTGGTGAGAAGGGTGCCATTGGTTACCATGCCGAATGAGAACTTTCTCCCGTGGCTGTGGGCGGCATCCGAGAGGGCAGCAGCTATTTTCGTCAGTAAAGATTTTGAAAGCAGCGCTTCTCCACCATAGAAATCCAACTGGACGTCGCGATCTTGTCTCAGCTGATTATCGACAAGCGTTTCTATCAGCTGTCCGGCGGTAGCTGCCGACATGTAATGTCTGCCGCGGAAGGGGTCTTCGTAGCAGTAGGGGCAGGCCAGGTTGCAGTCAAGATTGAGGACGATGATGGCCTTGAACCTGCTGGTGCTCCGATTGGCTCTGTCTACCGTCGACAGCATCTCGTTCCTCTCGGCATCCAGATCTTCGGTGAAAACTGCCAGGCGGCTGAGCGTACGCCGGTCCGCTTCGCCAAGGGTGCCTTCACGGGCTGCTGCCAGCAGGGCTGACGAGACCCTTATCAAGGAACCCTTCCTGGTGGAGTAGACGATGAATGAATCGGCTTTGTCCGGGCAGGGATAAATTTTCAGGTAGCGGGAAAGTGGCATCTTTCTGCCTCAAAAAAGTGGGGGAGTTGTGGCTCCCCCCAGACAGGTTGGTACAGTTTCAGAAAATGCGTGTAAGGCCTGACATGCAGCAGGTATTATTCTCTTCTTCATTCGACTGCCCTTCGTCCAGAACTTCCAGTTCTACGGTTTCGTTCTCCATATTGCCACCTCCGCCGTACAGAATACATCCCGAAGGATGTCCTACAAAAGTCTATGGACTCTCAATCGACAATCTGTTATTAAAAAGCAAAATTTGATGGTAAGCATGAATTTATAACATGCAGTTTCCATTCCCTTTTGTCGTCTCATTAAAGTAGGAATCCATTTGAAGCTGTTTCGCGTTAAAATGCAACTTATTTTTATGGTCTTAGCTCTTATGGCAGTGGTTCCAGCCTGGGGTGATCAAGCGGAAGATGAGTTGACCAAACTCGGTTTTTTTACGGAAAAGATTTCCGATGCACCTGCACCTTCGCCACGCCCCGCCTCTCGCATTGCCGAGAATGTCACCGTAATCACCGCCGAACAGATTGAATCCCTCAATGTCCACACCCTGGCCGAGGTGCTTAACACCGTACCAGGTATCCAGCTGGAACAGGTGCGAACTCCCGGCAGCTGGTCTTTTTTCAATATCCAAGGGGCGATCAGCAAGCATATCCAGGTCCTTATAGACGGTGTGCCCCAAAATGACCTGGTGGAAAATGCCCCGGACCTGGGAATGATTTCCGTGCAGCACATCGAGCGGGTCGAGATTATAAAGGGGGCGGCTTCTGCTGCCTGGGGTCAGGCCCTGGGCGGAGTCATCAATATCGTAACAAAATCTCCAGAAGCTGATAAGGCTGTCGCTGGCAGCGTCTTTTCATCCTACGGCCAGAAGTCCACATCGGACATGCGTGGGGAGCTCAGCGGTACCATAAATCGTTTCGGCTATTACCTGAGTGGCGGCAATCTCCACTCCAGCGGGCTTGTCGCCGATAACCAGATCAATGGAAACAACGCCTACGGAAAGATTACCTATGACTTCCCTGCCAAAGGCTATCTAACTCTTGGTTTCGACTATCGTGGGGCGGTCAGGGGGCTTTTTTCCTCCTCTGAGTTCGATGTGAAGGATTCCGACAGCTCCAGCTATGGTTATTCCTTCCTCAATTTCGTCTATCCCTTTCATAACAGGCTGAAACTGGATTTATTGGTCCGGGAATCCCGCAAAACACATGAATATTTTGCCCACACCTATGCCGGCGTCTTACTGGGGGATTTTTCCTATACGGCCCGAGAAAGAACCAGGGGAACCAGTGCCAAAGTTACCTGGGGTGATTCATGGCGAAATCTGGTCGTAGGCGTCGATTATCAACATGACACTGTCAGTCAGAGGGTGACTCTGCTCCAGGCAGACCTTGATGAGCGGGTGATGGACCGCTGGGGAATATATACCAATGGCGCCTACACCATCGGCGACCTGACAATACTGCCCGGTATTCGCTTTGACGACACCGGAATAGATAGCAATCTATTCAGCTATACCCTGGGCGCTACCTATCAACTGACCGAAAAGACAGTGCTGCGTTGTTATGGCGCCAAGGGTTACAGTCTTCCCAACGCCTTGCGTGTGAAACCCCCGGAGCAGGTCTGGACGGCCCAGGTAGGCGCCGAATCTTCCCAACTTCCATACGTCTGGTTGAAAGGAACTTTCTTTTACAACCATCTCTGGGATATTGACAACGCTTATATTCCGGACCTGAAGCAAGCCGTAAGGCAGGGGGGTGAACTTGAGGTGCGTACGGTCCCCTTGTATGGTCTCTTCTTTACCGCCGGTTATACCTTTACCGATGCCCGCAATAGGGAAACCAACGAGCGGATCAAGACGGTGCCTGTTCATTCGGCCAAGCTTTCTCTCCAATATGACGATAGCCATACTGGTTTGCGCGGTGTTCTGACCGGAAACTACGTTCGCTGGAATGCCGTGCCTGAAAATGGAGCCAGAGATGCTTCCGTTCTTTGGGATCTGAGCCTGACAAAAAGTATTTCACTGAGGGAATATGCTCCAGAGCTGTTTTTTACGGTGCATAATGTTTTCGACAATTCCCAGTATCAGCTGTTTATGCTCGAAAACACCGGCCGGTGGCTGGAAGGTGGCATGAGGTTCAAGTTTTGAAACTGCTCCTGCCGCTTATACTGGCAGTCTTTCTGCTGTTGCCGGCGCAGGCACTGGCCGCCGAGGTTCTAATAGTGCAGAGCACACGTCATTCCGGTTACGGCGAGGCCTTCAAGGGCTTCAGGACTGCCTGTACCGTCAGCAGCCACACGATCGTTCTAGAGGACTACTCCGAAACAGACATTGCCAGAATCGTCAGGGAAGAACAGCCATCCCTCATACTGGCCATAGGCGATTCCGCCCTGGCAGCTTTGAAAAAGATCCGGCGCATTCCCATAATCTCGGTGATGGCCCTTAACCTCTCATCCGGAAATACTCCAGCCAATGTCACTGGCGTACGAATGACAATCTCACCTGAACGGTACATCACATTGTTTAAAACATTCCAGGTCAGGAAGGTGGGTATCCTTTTCAGCCAGGCGCGTAGCGGGGCCTATATAAAACGTGCACGTCAGGCCGCAGAACGTGCCGGGGTCGATCTCGTACTGCGTGAGGTTCACAACCCGCGTCAAACGCCACTGCAGTTGTCCACCCTTAAGGGCAATGTTGATTCGCTGTGGCTTTTGCCCGATGCAACGGCCATGACGAGAGGAACTGTTGATGCTTACTTCCTCTTTGCCATGGAGCAGGCTAAACCGATTTTTGCCTTCTCCGATGTTTACCTTGCCTATGGCGCCGCTGCCGCTCTGGAGGCAGACCGTTTTGCCATGGGAAAGCAGGCCGGGGAAATGGCCAATCGACTCCTTGGTGGACTGGCTCCTGCCGACATACCCGTTGAAGATCCCCGCTCCATTTCCTTAAAAACCAATCATAGTGTCATTCGTAAACTGGGTATGACCTATTCTGATTGATGGAAACAACCGGTGTAAAAAATCTTTACACCTGCCGCAAATCCGCTCCTGACAAGGGTTTACCGAAAAGTGTAAAAAAATTTTACAATCAGCTAAAGCCTTGACTGACAAGGGTTTAGCTGTCTACTGTAAAAAATCTTTACACTTTCCCATCCGCTTCCTTGTCTCCTGCAAGCCCTTTTCCCCCGATTGAAGCCATTAGCTGCTGCTAATCATCTCCTGGTCTGCGTATATACGCAGCCTTGCGACGTTTATATACGTGATCCCCGTTGTTGGCACATTCTGTGATACCTCCTACATCACAATCCTTCTTCCACGTGGTTTTTTTCGCGCTGCTGTTTCCAAAGGAGCTCATGGATGGCAAATATTGAAAAGTCGCACCTGACGGCTCGCATGCTCAATGCCGCAAAGGATGTTCTCGGTGAGGTCAAGCCTGAGTCCCTGCGAGTTGCTGAGGCCCGGATGGCGAAAATAGCGGAGGCCATATTAACCATTGCAGGCCAGGACAAGCATGGTGAGGTAATAATAGGTGACGCCCGTCTGTACCTGAATTTGCAAAAGAATGTTGCCCGTTGTTCCCTTTACGGGTTGAAAGATGTGGGGGTGCTTGCCGCTGATGCAGCAATCGACGCTGCCCTTGAGGCGGTCAGTGAGGAGGTGAACAGGGTATTATGTTTCGAGTTGCTTTAGCCCCCTTTGCCGTCGGAAAGCTTGCGGAAGAAGAGTTATAAAGATAGACTCTTCAGGATGAATCTGATATTTAAATTACCCGCAAGCCTTATCCAGGAGAGGGACAGCCAGAGTAATGATCCATGCAAGTGAAAGGGGCGTTTTGCCTGAAGAACCCATAGCGCTGATGATGGTCGGTGGGGGAATACGCTTCCCTGTCTTTGTCGGTGCATTGAAAGCCATAGAAGAAAAGGGACTGTGTATTTCGAAAGTGATTGGCTCCTCCACCGGAAGCGTCATCGGCGCACTTTATGCCGCCGGCATGACTCCAGAGGAACTTCTCCAGCTCGCACTCAGCACCGATACCCAACGGTTCAAGGATTTCAGCATCAAAAGCGTCTTGCGCAACTTCGGCCTGTGCAGCGGAGATGAGCTTGAACGCTGGGTCGACGACCGGATTGGGGGAAAGACCTTTGGCCAGGGTTTGCGGTATCCCCTGCACATTATCGCCACCGACATGCTGAGCTATCAGCCGGTGGTCTTTTGCTCCGAAAAGTTTGCCGGTGTGAAAATAGCCTCAGCTGCCACAGCTTCCAGTGCTGTCCCGTGGGTATTCGGCTACCGGAAGCTTTCGGCAAACGGTAAAAAGTACGCACTGGTGGACGGTTCGCTCATGTCGGGGGTGGTGGAACGGGGGCTTAGCCGCACCGGCAAGACACTGATCCTGAAAGTGGTTTCCAAACGGACACTGAACCATCCCCATCACGACAAAGTGCAGCTGCGGGATTATTTTCTGGAGATGCTGACCTTCAGCATGCACACCCAGGAAAAGGAATTCATGAAAGGGGGCAAGTGGAAGGATACCATCCTCCTCTACTGCGCCAATGTGGAGCCGGCAAAGTTCTCCCTGACGGAGCATGAGATAAACTTCCTCTACAGTCAGGGATATGAGCAGACCATGACTTACCTGGAGTACAAGTGGGGGATCTGAGCAGATGTAGATGAGCTGCCTTCCTCAACTGGAGGGGCAAAATGTCATTGGAGAAGATCATGAGCAGCAGCGAGATCGGCGCGGCCATCAGGCGCCGCAGACACGAATTGTCCCTGTCCCAGGAAGAACTGGCCGCACGGCTCGAAGTGTCATATCAACAGATCCAGCGCTACGAAAGCGGCAAAAACAAACTCAATGTCGAAAATATCCAGCTTGTTGCCGATGCCCTTTCAGTTCCAGTCGGTTATTTTTTTCAAGTCGTTCATCAAGAAACCGTTATCGAATCCACAATTGAGCAACCCTGTCCAAAAGAACAGGAACTGCTTGCCCAATTCAGAAGCATTCGCGACGACCAGATGAAAACTCTGGTAATCAACCTGTCACGCCTGGCGGCACAGGGGAAGGAGGCAAGGCATGATTAAAATAGGAATCAAATAAAATTATTTTGCCTTAATCATGTTCTTTTCTTTTTTTGCTGTCTCAGCCAACCTGGCAGTTCAATCCCTTCCAAATCAAAGCTTTCCTCTTTTTCAGCAAATGTAATATCAGAATTTTTCTATTATTTGTTACACGCACGGCGTGCATTTATTGTTAATGATGCACCTTTTGCGTTGTGGCAGCGGAATAAAACTTTGCTAGTGTAGTTTCCATCCGGAAAGGGTTCTTTTCTGCCCTGGCGGCGTCAATCTGCGGGCTTACTTGTGCGACGTACCGATGTACGTCTCCGCAAGCCCTTGATTTCCTTGCCAGAACAAAAAATCCCCTCTTTCCGAATCGAAAACCACTAGTTTCTCATCCGGAGTTTCCGGATGGAAACTAGTGTAAATTCCAACCACTTTCGGCATCGATTCCACCAGATATCGATCCGCCGTCAAAATTCATGCTTAGAAACTGCAATTAAAACTTACTGCGGACATATCTTCCTGACAATCCCTTTCCTACTTCTTGACAACTTCAGCCTCTACCGCGGACTACAGACATCATGCCTCAAATATCCCCAACCCGACGAAGGTGTCGGCACACCCGAGTTGATCAAAGAGAAAGGAGGTGTGAAAAGGGAGCTACGGCGTCGCAAATGATCCGGTCCACAACCGTTTCACCAGGGGCTGCACCATGCTAGCGAAAGGAGGACTAAACACATGGCAGGCGAACTCGTAAATATGTCAGACCAGTTCAAGGGATTACCCATGGAGGACCTCATCGGGGGGCCGCTCAATGCGGCTTGCAATGCACAGGTAAAATTGGCCCAGGCTACGGCGGATTTCATCAAAGTAATCGGCTTTCTTCCCCCTGCATCGGGATCTCAAGATCCATACAGCGGCGGGACGAGAAACGCACTGTTCAAATTCAGGCGGCCGGTGGATAAGCCTACTGCCATTCCCGGAACACCAGGCTCGACCATGGAGGAGGAGGTAGAAATAAGCGTACCGCTGCTGGCCATCGTCAAGGTTCCCAGCCTGAGCATCACCACGGTCGATGTTTCCTTCGACATGGAGGTCAAATCGTCCTTTTCATCCAAGGAATCCACCGATGCCGCCGCTTCCCTGGAAGCGGAAATGTCCATCGGTTGGGGATGCTTCAAGGCAACGGCAAAAATCCATGGTTCGGTGGCAACCCACAAGGAAAACACCCGCAGCTCGGATAACTCGGCGAAATATCACGTCCTGGTCCATGCAGAGGACAAGGGGATGCCGGAAGGCCTTTCCAGGGTTCTGGATATTCTGCAGACAGCCTGCGCTCCACGGGCAATCAGCCCACCCAAGGATGTGCAGCCTCTTCCCGCACCGGCCTGAAATATTCCTTAATGCACCTAATCTTCTTTGAAAACAGCGGCCCGGGGCGTCGAAAGGCGCACCCGGTGCCGCAGGATAACGAGGAGATATGTTCGATCTTACCGAAGTCAAATACGTGAAACGGATAACGGTGGGAACCGACAACCCAGGTCGGATGCGCACCCCGGAAGAGCTCGACGAGGCGACGGCGCTGCTCAACAAGTGTCTGACCGGCACTCCCAAAGGGTGCATCATCGGCGCCGAGAAGAGTTTCGCCGTGCTGCAGATGGGTGAGCACCAGGTGGTGCTCCAGTGGATCGTCTACCATGTGGGTTTTCCGCGCAAGCCCATCTGGCTAGATGATTGATCCAGGCAGGAGGCCGTATGGACAATCATCATTTCGATAATCTGCTCCGGGCATTGCAGGAGACCCTCGTTTCCGCACAGGACGGGTTGAGGAAAAGGAATGAGGCGGTCCTTCGCCGGAGGGACACCCCGCAAGACAATGCTGTCTTGACCTTTGCCATCCCACGAACTCCCGCGGACGAAGGCGAGCGGGAAATGCTTTCCTTGCCTGCCGCAAGCTTCCGTTCCCCCTGCTGCAGACAGATATCCATGCTTTCGCTGGAATTTCAATGCCGCTTGACCCAGAGCCTCCTTTCCGGGATAGGGCGGAGGTATTACGTGCAGATCGCAAACGGCAAAACGAGTCGCTGGTGGAGAAAGGCCCAGGTGCGGATGCAGATCCTGTTCATGGGCATGGATCACCCTTGCGGGGAGGTCCTGGTAGAGGGGAAACATTTCATGGAGATTCCGTCTTTCGGCGCTGAATCAGCAGGTTCCCCGGAAATCACAGCAAAGAGATCCAAGTTTTCCCTTTTCATGGACTGTTTGCTGAACCCATGGAGGCCGCAGAGATTCATTCTGACCAGGGAACAGTCTGACTGCTTGCGGAAAATCCTGAAACAGCAACCGAAAAAGTCAGTCGACGGTGAGACGGCGGTACCGGCAAAGACAACTCCAGGAGGAGCCAATGAAGAGGCAGACACATACGGCGAATAAACGCGTTATGGTGGGAATCGGGTTGCTGCTCCTCGGTAGCGTTGGGCCATCCACGTGGCTGCAGTGCTACGGGGCGGAAGGAACAGGCCTGGATACATGGCTGAACGGCAGGTGGTCCGGACAGGTGCAGACGCCCGGCGGAAACAGGCCGATCACGATCGAGATCAACCCCGGAAGGCCAGGGGGGAGAGATAAGGTGATGAAGTATGCCGATCCCCGTGGGTGTACCATCGAAGTCCAGTACACGGCAGATGTGGGGGACCGGGGTGCAAGCTACACCGTTACTTCCTCCAACGGCGGGTTCTGCGACAATCTCCTGCAAGGCAGCCTTTCCCTTGAAAAGCAAGGGGATTCGAAGCTTTCCTACGGGATGAAGTACAAAGACCGTAAATCGGTGCAGAGCTCGGAAGAGGGGGTGTTGAATCGCGCCAGGTAACCATCTGAAGAATTTTCCCCAGTAGTGTAAAGCCCTTGAAGGGAAGGAGAGCCCATGGCCAGCCACATACCGCTGAACGACCTGATTGAAGCCTTGGCGGGCGCAGTCATAGAGGCCCAGGACAATATCGAGCAACACCAGATATCCAACCTGTTGGGTTATTTCGACAGCCAGAAGCGACCCAAGAGCCTTGTAGTTCGACTGCCGTCAACCGACCCCAAGGCTGAGGAAGGGTCTGAGGATTATTACCGCGCCCCGCTGTTGCCGCTCGTTTCCACCAATCTGTTGAAGATCAAGGATGTGGAAATTACCTTCGATGTGGATCTTGGCCACTTTACGGAAGAGCCTGCCGCTACGGCTAAGAAGGCCGATGCCGTAGAAGAGGGGCGACAGCAGGAAGCGCCGAAGAAGAGCATTTTCGTCGATACTGCCGGGGTGGCAAAAAACAAGGGGGGAAGCATCCACGTGGTGTTGCGCGTGGAAGGTTCGGAACCAACGGACGGCGCCGCCAGGCTGATGAATCACCTGACCCAGACCCAAGGGGTCTTCAAAACGGTCAAGGTGGACTGATGTGGCCTTTCAAGGGGCCATCGTGACGGGAGGTAGCAATGACATCGTATAGGATCGGATCCAGCGGAGATGACGTAATGCTCATCCAGAAGGCCTTGCAGGATGCAGGTTTTTACCAGTCGCAACCGGACGGTGTATTCGGCCCCAATACCGATGCGGCAGTGAGGAATTTTCAGGCTGCATCGGGGCTCGGGGGCGATGGAATCGTCGGCCCAGCCACCTGGGCAAAACTCTTTCCTTCCCAAAGCCCGGCACCTGCGCCCTTATCGGGAAGCCTGGATACGCGCTGCCTGGCTCTCACCGGATCTTTCGAGACCGGACGCCTTTCCCCCGACTGTTTTGCGTGCGTGGCGGGCAATTTCGACGGGCAGGGGATGAGTTTCGGTGCCCTGCAGTGGAATTTCGGCCAGGGAACGCTCCAGCCCCTTCTCAAGCAGATGTTTACCAATCACGTTGATGTTGCCACAACGGTTTTCGGTTCAAACCTGAGCCGGTTGCAGGAGGCGGTACACGGCGGCCGTGATTCAGCCATGTCCTTTGCCGTTTCCATTCAGGACACCAGTGGGAAAAGCATTAAAGATCCGTGGAAGCAGATGTTCAGGGCCTTGGGGCTCACTCCGGAATACCAGGCCATTGAGGTGAGCAGTGCCGCGGCATACTACGGCAGGGCACTGAGCCTCTGCAAAGACTACGGACTTTGGACCCAACGGGGCAGGGCGCTCATGTTCGACATCAGCGTCCAGAACGGCAGCATACCCGACAGCGTCAGGAGCCTGATTCTTGCCGACTTCAGGCAGGTATCCCCATCTCTTTCGGCGGAAGATACGGAATTGGCCAAGATGCGCATCGTGGCCAACCGCCGCGCCGAGGCCGCCAGACCGGCATTCGTGGAGGATGTCAGGCGGCGCAAGCTCTGCATAGCCGAAGGGAAGGGGGTGGTCCACGGCATCACTTACGACCTGGCCCGGCAGTTTGGTCTGGATCTGGAAAGTGCGGATTAATGGGCGATGTGGATGTAATAGTGCTCGCTTTCGCAGCAAAAACGAAGAGGACTGAACCATGAAATCATCTTATAAAGCAGAACTGGCGTTACCTCCAGGCATTACATTCGAGGTGAATTGGCAGGCTGATGAAGCAGTAGATCAAGAAGCTGTAAATGGGTACGTGGACACCCTGGGGAGGCCTGATTGGTATGATCACGATTACTCCAACTCACTCAGCACACGTCTTTATATGCTTGAGGTATATCAACCATTTAAAACTATTAGCATTGACGGAAGGTTGACCCGGGTTTGGGCATGTGAAGATTGTAAACAGCCTGTGCTTTACGAAGGAGTGCAGATTGGCCATAGAAGGAAATGGAGAGATGAGTTAAAGCATGCAGGCGTAATAACACCTTCAGAAGCAAAGGCCGCCTTTAACAACCTTAGGAATTTGAGGGTTGAATGCTCGACCTGCAATCAAAGTCATGACTGGGAATAAGGCCGGCATGGCAGCTAGAAATGACATGAAGAACCCTGCGACGGTCAGCCCGTGTGCCGGGTACCCTGAACCTTATTTTCGCCAAGGGAGGCAGCGTCCTGAAATATGGTTGTTTTAAATTATATTGCTTTAACTTAGTCCAGCCGCCTCCCCGGTAATTGGCTTGCCAAAGCCCTCACCATCGATATTCCCGCTCTCTGGGAATCTTTTCAAACAATCTGCACGTCATGCGTGTGTTGCTCCAAGGCAATGCACGCATGACGTTGTAGTATTTTGGTAAAACTCTGTTATCTTTTTCGACAATATTCAGCAAAAACTGCTCTGGCAAGGGTTTCAGGGGTTGAAGGCCGATCGAACGCGGGAGGGACCTTTGAACTGCAACCTGCCCCATTGGGGCACATGAAGGAGGAGTCATGAAATATCCGGGACGGATAATCAAGGTTGGCGAACAGGATGCAGTTATCGTCAAGGCATTGAAGCTCAGGCTGAATAAGGTCCTAGGGAGCGATCCGGCTTTGAGGCTGGACCCGGACGATCCAAATTACGGGCCGAAGATGAAGCAGATGGTCAAGCTCTTCCAGGCCCGCAATGTGGACGCTGCCGGCAGGCCTCTCAAGCAGGACGGTGAGGTGGGATCCTTGACCTGGGCGTCGCTTTTCGGTGACGGTACGGTTCCCGCGAGCGATACGGCCGACGGCGATTTGCTCGGCCGGGTAGTGCAGGTGGCAGCCGGAGAGGACGCGAAGCATGTGCGGGAAGTGCCGAAGAATTCCAACCGCGGTCCCCAGGTGGATGCCTATCTGAAGCGGGCCGGCGTTCCCACTGGGCTTTCATGGTGCTGTGCCTTCGTCTACTGGTGTTTTGACGAGGCGGCAAAGGCGCTTGATTGCGATAACCCCATGGTCAAGACGGCCGGATGCCTCGACCACTGGCAGCGGGCGACTTCTCACGGGGCAACACGTATCGGGCGTTCCCAGGCAGTGGGAAACCCTGAACTGGTCAAGCCGGGAATGGTCTTCATCATGGATCATGGCGGCGGCTTGGGACACACCGGCCTGGTGGAGAAGGTCGCCGGGGGCCTGCTTACGACCATCGAGGGAAATACGGATGCCAGCAAGACCCGTGAAGGGGGAGGAGTGTACCGGCTGACCAGGAAGATCACCGAGATCAATAAGGGGTTTATCGATTATTCGGGGGAAGGAAAATGAAGCCATACCTTTCATGCCCGCCAATTCTTTCCAGGGGAAGAGGTGCTGCTTTCTTTTCTCTTGGTCTTCTGTTTCTCCTGTCATTGATCGTCGGTGGTTGCTCGCTGCAGATGGTTGCCCCCTACGATGCCAAAACAGAGGAGCAGATCTTCACCGACGCCCGGCTGGTGGATCAGTTCTATGCAGAGCTGCTGGATACTGCCGAAGACAAGCGTCAGTATGCGGTCTCTGCTCCCAAATACCGGGAAATAGAGCTGGACTTGCGGGCACTTGTGTTGCGGAACAAAGTACGAAAGTTCAACGAGGATTCCGTTCAAATCACCCAGAAGATCCTTAAGCAGTGGATCGGCTGTAAAGTACGCCACAAGGAAAAGGATGCCTATAAAGACGCAGTGGCCGAACTGGATCGGGATCGGTTCCGCCGGATGTTCGAGTATGCTGCCGGTGCCGAAGGGGCGAAGGTTCCGGCAGATTGAGGGGAGGGATTATCGTGGGATTCGAACTGGACAAGGTCATTGGAGACATGCTGGCGGCGGCCGAGGGTGTTTTTCGGAAAGAATGGCCAAAGGTGAAAGACGCCATGGAACAGGTGCTGGCCGATGAAAGGGAAGCCCTTAAGAATATTTCCGAGGCATACATCGGCGGAGATCTTACGGACGAAGAGCTGCAGGATCAGTTGGAGGGGGAGCGTGACGCTTTTGAGGCAGGCGTTGCCATGTGCAAGGTCAAAAGCAAGGTGACCATTCAAAAGGCGGTCAACGCAGCGCTAAAAGTTCTGGAGGAGGCAGTTAAAGCAGTGGTCTAGGATCAATCGGAGCATTCAGGAGGGTATATGCCGAACTATTTCATTGACTGTCACTGTCACATGTTCACCATCGCCGATATTCCACTCTATCAGTCGGTGTTTACCTTTGTGGGCGAAAAGGACAAGCTGCACAAGAAGCTGATCTTCCCCTTTGTCTTTCCCTTTGCCGGAGTACTGCTTCCCATCGTCAACCTGAAAAAAATCGTCCAGTCCAACGAGAAATTCATCCGGTTCTTCGAGTGCGAGCCCGGTGAAAACGTGGTGCCGCTGTGTAAAGAAATAAACACCTTTCTCGATTCTCCCGACTTTCCAACCTCTCTTGGTAATATCGACGAGGTGATACTTACACCCCTGGTGATGGATTTCGACAAGGGGGGCGGTGTGGAAAAACTGCGGGGGCAGGTCAGGCGCCTCTCTAAGGCCATAGAGGCAAACAAATCCCAAAGGGTAAAAATTCTGCCTTTTGTGGGGATCGATCCCCGCAGGGCCGATCAGCTGGAGATCCTGAAGGAAAAGGAGTTCGAAACGTCCTTTGCCCAGCTGAACGGCTGGAAAAACCCAGCTGGTCTCGCTTCCGGAATTTACCTCGGGGTCAAGCTCTATCCCCCTCTCGGTTTCAACGTGCGTGACTTCTCGCCATTCTACAAGGAGCTCTGCAAGCGGCAATGGCCGGTTACCGTCCACTGTCAGAAGGACTCCTTCCGCCTTTGTCCCGATGCGGAGGACTACACCAATCCCCGTAACTGGGAGGAGGTATTCAAGGCCGGAGACCCGGATATTCATAACCTGAGGATCAACTTCGCCCATTTCGGCGGGGAGGACGGCATTGCGGATACCGCCTGGTTCGAGAAAGCTCCCCAGGATGACGGCAGCTACCTGTATGAAAACTTCTTTCAACGGCTTCGCGAAAGCAGCTGGACTGCCAGTTTGATACGACTTTTGAAAAATTACCCCAATACCTATGCCGATGTTGCCGCTTTCGATTTCACCAGGCGGGAGTCCATTGCCGCTTTCCTCTGGATCTTGCACAAGGACAAGGAGGGGCATTTCCCCGGAAATTACGGTTTGGAGGACAAGCTCCTCTGGGGGACCGATTATCCCATGACCCTGGAAGACAAAAAGACCACATACGCCACCATGTTCCATGGGTTCTTCAAAGGGTTGAAGGACAAGAGCGACAAAACTTACCAGGTGCCGGACCCATTGAAGGTGGACCTGGACGTCTTGATGTGCAAAATGGTGCGCGACAATCCATTGAAGTTTCTCCGCTTTACCTGACACCGGTTACGGGCATAAAAAGTCCGCGGGGGTATAATTTAAAAAACAACGATGTACGTGCTTCAAGGGATCGATGGTTTGCAGTTAACGAATCAAGGGAGGATGCCATGGCAATTCTCGGTACAAAAAAATTCTGGAAGCCAGCCCAGGGAGCAGCAAATTCCCAGCAGGAATCACAAATTCTCAAGAACACCGGGTACATCAACATCCAGCTTTACTGCGTAAACTACATGTCTGTTGGCAACTTTTGGCAGAATGTGTTCGGGGGTAGTGACACCATCGCTCTTGCAACAAACATTAAGTATGATTCGGGTGTTGAGTCTATTGAAGCTACCTCCGTCCAGGATATTAGAGAGGTGGCGGTCAATAGAAACTACGACCTCGGATTGCAAAGAAATATAGCTGTCAAAATACCAGCCAACGCAGATGCCTTATCTATTAATGTAAAAATGACAGCAGTAAATAACGATTTACTGCAAGCCAAATTCGATATGTTGAATAAACCTGAGTATCAAGCTGCTCTTCAGCTTGCGCCAACTGTTGTTGGACAAGTGCTGACCATAACCTCGTTGGTAAAAAAACTGTTTACTGATTCAGATCCACATTCACAGTTAGAGGCAAGTTACGCAGGAATAATAAGCAGCCAATCCGAAAGCAATCCAGTTAGCAAGGGTAAACTTACCAGCGGCTATCTGATTATGATCTCTACCAATGATGGAGATCAATTTAACCAGGTGGATGAAAGTAAGTTTGAGATGAAAGGAGATGCCTTGTATTATAAAGATAAGCAGGTGGAAAATACTTACATTGTCTTCAATATATCTTTTGAACCATACAAGGGAGATGACGAAAAGGCTAATTGGTTTAAAAAATATATGCAAGCTCTTAATAATCTCGATCAGCTGCAAATTGTTGTTGACCAAAATGAAGTAAAAAAAGTATTCAACGATTCTAAAACAATGTGGATAGAAGGCAATGCTCTCATAGATGCAGACAATTCTTACATAAATAGCGAAAGAACAAAAATAAAAAGCGCGGCAATAATGGCAATAAAAGACAAATATCAAGAACTAACCAAAGCCGCTCTTCCACCTTCAAAAATTACACAAGATGTGGTCTCGAGTCTTGTGGGATTGAGACCAATAGGACATATTGAGAAGGCATTGCCCCTAACTGCCAATTATATGAAAGATAAAGGAATGTTACCCCAAGCGAAAGGGGAAACAATGAAACCAATACAATTGGACCAATTGTCTAAAATAACACAGTTTATTGATGAAGATACTACTAATTACTTGAAGGACCTGAAGTTAGTAAACATGAAAACCAAGTTGAGCTTTAAGTCGCGCGTTTAGTTGACCTAGTGAGGCACAGATGAGGTGGCAGCAATACTTCGCTCAGAAATTTTGACTATCCCGGTTGAAAAAACTGAGAATGAACGTTAACCGATAAAGTGCATCATACATTGCTGGGGCATTGGTCTATCTTTGTATTTCTTCTGCAGGATTGACGGGAGGAGGGTGAACAATGGCCAAGAACATCGTGCTGTGCTCCGACGGAACCGGCAACCGGGATATAAAAGCCCGGGGAACCAACGTCTTCAAGCTTTACGAGGCAGTGGACATTCAGGGTCACAAGGGCGCAGCCGATGTCATGAAGCAGGTCGCCTTCTATGACGATGGTGTCGGGACCGCCAATGCCTTCGCCCGAGTAGTCGGAGGGGCTTTCGGCTGGGGATTTTCCAACAACGTGAAGAAGATGTACCGGGAACTGGTAAACGTTTATGAGCCGGGGGACAAGATCTTTCTTTTCGGCTTCAGCCGCGGGGCTTACACGGTCCGGGCGCTGGCCGGCTTTATCCAGTACTGCGGTGTCCTGGATAGCAGCTACTACAATGCTCAACCACGGGACCTCCTCACCGAAAAAATAGGCGAAAGCTGGGACGAATTCAGAACGGTCGCTTTTCGGCAGAAGGATGCCGATGACCGAAAAAGGACCATCCCATCCCAGGAGCATATCGCTGCAGAGTGGGAAGTGGCAAAGCGTCGGCGACGGGAGAAACATGCGGTCAATCCCGAGGAATGTATCGACATAGCCTTCATTGGGGTCTGGGATACGGTGGGGGCCATTGGCACCCCCTTCGACGGATTGCGGGATTTCATCGGGCGTTTCATCTGGCCGATCTGGTTTGCCGACAATACCCTTGGACCGGAGGTGGCACAGGCCTGCCAGGCATTGGCCCTGGACGAAGAGCGCCGCACCTTCCATCCCGAGTTGTGGAACGAGAAGAACGGCGCAGATACACGCATCAAGCAGGTGTGGTTCTCCGGTGTCCATTCCAATGTGGGAGGCGGCTATCCCAAACAGGGGATGTCCCTGGTGACACTGGACTGGATGATGAACGAGGCGAGCCGGGCAGGGCTTTGCTTTATCCAAAAGGACCTGGACTTTGTCCGGGAGCACCAAGATGTCCATGACAAGATGTACGACTCAAGGGCCGGGGTTGCCGTGTATTACCGGTGGTCGCCCCGCGACCTGCGCAAGCTCTGCGATGAGCACAACATTCCCATCCCCAAGCTGCATGTGAGTATTTTCGAGAGAATCGCCAACGGCACCGCTGGTGTCAACGGTGCTGATACCTACTCCCCCGGCAACATCCCCTTCAAGTTCGAAATGGATACCGGCGGGAGTATCGACTGGCCCGGTACCTCCATCTCAACCCAAATTCCGACATTGGTCCAATCCCACTATAGCGGCAGTAAATCGTCATTACTGGCGGAGATGGACAAGGAGGTACGCTCTGGGGTTGGATCGTACATGGCTTTTCTCGCCGTGACCGGCCTTACGCTCCTGCTTTTAGTGGTTCGTGGGGTAAGATCATTGTGCGGATACATGAACTGCATCGATGTTTTACTTGTGTTGGGAGCGGCAGTTGTTTTTGTCCTCGGTAGTATCATCGCCCATTCCTGGGCCGTCAAAGTGGACTGTGCCCTGTGCTGCAAATACACCGGTTTCTGGCACAAGTGTCGGAGACCTTTGAGAATGCTGCTTCCGTGAGGTGATCTATGTCCAATCTGCCGAAGATCGTGATCATCATCCTGTTGCCGGTGTTGACTTTTTATGCCGGTTCGTGGTTCATGGGCAAGTTGAGCAACCGACAGTATGTGGAACAGCGGCTGCAGCAGCAACTCAGGGACCCTCAGGACCAAAAGCCGCTCAATCAGCGCTATTGCGGCTATGACGCCGCTGCCGTGGGCCGTCATTGGGGCACCCTCGATCAAACGGCACTCCAGGTGGAAAAGTGCTCCCTCAGGCTGGACCTGGTATTTCCCCTTTTCTACGGAGCCGCCTTTTTTGCCAGCTTGCTGCTGGCCTGGGCAGCTCTCGGCAGTCCTTTCCATTTCTCCTGGCTGGCGGCACCGGTAGGCATTGCAGTCCTTGCCGACTGGGCCGAAAATTCCCTGCAACTCATGCAGCTGCAACACTTCATCGATGAAGGCGCCTCAGGCCTGCAACAATGCTACATCCGCATAGCCAGTGCAGCGACGATCATCAAGCTCTATGCCATCTGGGTGGTGATCGTGCTTCTTCTGGTGCTTGTGGCGTGGATGATAATCAGGACGATCAGATCTGTGTAAAACGATAAATCCTCCCACGACTGAAAATGAACTGTCCCCGTTGCAACAGTATATTGCCTCCGCGCATTATGGCCATGCTCTTCCTTGGCGCCGGTCGAAGCGCCATCTGCCCCCATTGCGGCAGTACAATCTATGGACAGAGCAGCGGAAGCCTGGACTATTTCAAGCTTGTAGCCTTTGTCCTTTTGTGGTTCGGCCTGTTTTTGTGCGGCCTGGCAACGGTATTCGGCAGGGTCGCAGGTTTCCGTACTACCTACATTCTTGCTTTTACCTTCTGGATCGTCGTTGTCGCCCTCTTTGTCGCCATTCTCGCCACTAACGGCCTAATCCTGGCTCTCAGCAAGTTTCTTCACCGAGCCCTGCCCCGCAAAAGGCAGGGAAACAAAGACCGCTAACAGCTTCCGGATCATAAGATCGGGTTAACCCTAAGGCCTCGATAACGGCAGCTATCGGGGCCTTTTTTGCGTGATTTTATTGAGAATGGGCTTGTAAACACATTAAACAAATTTATTTTTATTTGCCTTGAGTGTTGTCTGCCGGAGGACTATATTGCATAAACCTTCACAAATACAGGCATATAAAAGTGTAAAATTTTTTACACCTGTAAAATTTTTTTACACTTTGGGGGCAGCTGGATTAGAAATATCGGTTAGAAATTACATATTCCAAAGAAAGGTAGGAGGGTATGATTATGCCGGATTTCAAAGAAAGATTGATGCGTCATGCAGAGCACGTTAAGAACGTAGGTTCCCATTGCCAGAGTGAAGAAACAACCAAACAAGCCCTGATCCTTCCCTTTCTCAACCTCCTCGATTTCAACCCATTCGATCCGTTCAAAGTAAAAGCTGAATATTGTGCGGACCTGCCGGGAATTAAGAACAACGAGCGTGTTGATTACGCCTTGTTTTCCGACAATAACCCGGTGATGTTTATAGAGGCAAAGTCTTTCACCGAAAAGCTCACCAACCATACAGGCCAGATCGCCCGCTACTTCAATGCTACCCCTGGTGTCACGATTTCAGCGCTCACTAATGGCCGTGAATGGCGCTTTTATACAGACCTCAAGAATCCGAATATTATGGACGATGTCCCCTTCCTGACTTTCGATCTTTCGAACATTTCCGAAGCAGATGCGGATCAACTCGCCCATTTCAGGCATGATAGGTTTCACCCGGACAGTCTACGTTCTTTCGCAAAGGACCAAGTGTACATCGACAAGTTCAGGGAAGTGATCGAATCGCTCCTGAGGGAGCCCGATGCTGATTTTGTGAGACTTGTTGCAATTCGCGCGAATATAGGACCTAAACCAAGCGGCAGGTTTATAGAAACAGTGACTCCCTTGGTAAAACAGTCTGTTGCCGATGCCATCAGCAAAATGGTAGTGACCGGTCTTTCTTCACCACCGCCACCTGCCTCTACAACCGTAGAACTAGCGACTGCTCCGCCTGTTGACCCTGATGCGGACATGATTGATCCTGCAAATCCCAAAATTGTTACCACTGCTGCAGAAAGAAAGGTTCTTTCCATAGTGCAGATGATCCTTGAGGGGCAGGTGCTCTCGGATGAGATCGTCGGGAAGGACACGGAGAGCTACTACGCGGTTCTGTATCAAGGGAAGACCAATCGCTGGATCGTTCGCTACACCGGTGATCGGCAGAGGCCTTTGGTGACCTTTATCATTCCCCTTACGGACCAGCATAAGACTTTGATAGAGCGTGCTGGGCTGGGGATTGGGGCGAGTAGCAGCGTTGTTCTGAACCGGCCTGAGAACCTGATGAAACTGTCGGGGATTATCTTTGATGCTTTGGCGTTTTGTCAGGATGATGGCAATTTTAAGCGGAAGGGGCAGGAGGCTGAGGGGCAGTTTGCAGTTGTCTAATCAAAGCCTTGCGCGCTGATTTTAGACAAGGAGGATACTATGATTACGAAACCAATTGCTATGAAGAGCTTCGCTGACTTTGTATCAGGGACTGAGGCAACGAAATTGAGGGTATTAAGGCAATATAAGTATCCGAATGAAGAAGGGCTTGCAATGTCCAGGTACTATCACCCTGCAAAAGCAACCATTATTGAGTTTAACAGGGATAAAAGAGGCATTGATTGGGCTCTAGACCAAGCAGTGGAACTTGAAAAAAAGGCTTTGACACCAAGCAAGTCCTTACGGAACAAACTGGTCTTGAATTCAAAAGCAATCAGGAACTATGTTCAGTATTTTGGGGCCCAGCACTTTAATATTTTAAAGGACCAAAAATTCCCGTTTTTGTTGAATGAAGTAAAAATAAATGTAACGCCAGACATTCACACGACTCATAAAGGACAAGACAGGTATATGAAGCTTTATTTTGGTGCGAAAAAGCCAAAGTACGAATTCGTAAGAGCAATATTAAATTGTATGGCTTATGGAGTATCTGTTAATGGGGGTGAAATAGCAGGACAATCAGTAGTTTTTGTTGATGTGGTTCGAGGCAATATCAGCCCTGGTGTTCCGTTGACTGATGAGATAATAGAAGAACTTACTCAACATTGTGCCGATATATCTAACTTATGGCAAGCCCTTTAAGCAATGAGCTTGGCATTATACGTAATCTGACACACCGGAGCTTTTATGAGACAGCCAGCGCTTTCACAGAAGACAAGATTATGTTTACTCTTGATTGAATTTTGCATTCTATGCTTAGCGAGCCAAATTGCATTTGGAAGGGTCTTTCCTCCTGATGGAGAGAAAGGATTTTGGTTTTATACGGCCTTACTTGGGCTAATTCTTGGAAGCCGCCTAGATACGCCCTTTTACGCAAAGCCTGCTGATGTCGTTCTTTATGCAGCTCCAGCGGCAATTGCTCTAACGTTAGGTAGCGCTTGGAGCAAATGGAATTCAGACATTAAAGTTGCCTTTGTTGTTGCTCTGGCATTCTGTGTAATGGCAGGTGTGCTCGGTGTGGTTGCGATTCTGGCTAAAGATACTACAATGCCGCGACTTTCTAACGCAGCAAGAGTGTTAGCTGAAACCCTCGGAGCCCCGCGCACTATCTACACTGTAGTGGTTGCCTTTGCCCTTTATGCTTTCCACTTTGAAACACCCAAAGAGTTCGCTGCAATTTCCTCTGCTTGGATTTTAACTGCATTGATATCGCCTATTGAGGCCTCTGTAAGAATTGGGCGGAGAATAAGGCGCATATTCATGCCGAACACTATCCTGGATTTCGATGGAGAAGTAGTTGCTTATCAGACGCCTGGGCTGATTCTAGTGCGGCAATCACCGACCACGAGGCTTTCGATTGGAGACCTCATGGTGGTGCATGATCCCCTCGGCAAGTCACGGATAGCTCTTGCTCTAGATCATGTTGGTCGTGACGAAGGTATCCTTTTAAGAACAATTGAGATCGCTGGCCTTGAGCTACCGTCATGCCTAGGGGAGCGAATCAGTGGTTTAGAAGACAATGCTATAGTGCGCGTTGAGTCATCTGATTTAGCTACTACAGAAGCTGAACTTTTAGTGACAAAAGAGGCTATAGTCGGGCTTGTTGCAACAGATACATCTGTAGAAACCCTATTTTTTGAGGTTGTGAAAGATAAAGGGCTTGAAGAAGGGCGGCTTGTTGAGGTAAAGATTGCGGACCTGACTGTCACTTACCAATTGGTTAATGGACTGACAAAAGAAGAAATTGTGCAGCAGAAAAATACGCACGGAATTGTGCGTGCCCAAGCGCAGAAAATTGGGCACTGGGATAGTGAAAGGAGGTGTTTTAACCCGGCAAAGTGGCTGCCTAAACCAAATTCCCCAGTGTTTCTCAAACATAGTAATGAATTTCAACCATGCACTACTGCTGTAGGTCATTTCCCTGGTACCGATTACCCAGTTGCTATTAGAAGTATAAGCGACTTAGTAACTCATAACACTGCTATTCTTGGTATTCTCGGTGTTGGGAAGAGCATGCTTGCTATTGAGCTTGTTGAGCGAATGTTGACCGAGGGGGTGAAGGTTATATGTATTGACCTAACAAATCAGTATGCCACTGAGCTTGCACCATATTTTGACGCCGCGACCGAACGAGCAAACATTGAGAACCTGCAACAGATCGGCCAGAACGGCAGAACAAGAGTTCATCAAAATGTAGAGCAAGGAGGCAGCCGACAAGCTTTTTCAGCGGAACTTGCTACGGATATTGCTACATTTTTAAATCCAGATACTCCGTGCCGCTTGAAAATCTATAATCCTTCACAGTTTGAGGTTTGGCGACAAGATAGCCGCCCTTTCAACAACACAGCATCAATGGCTTCTTTAAGTCCAGCTGAAATAACACATATCATTTCTGATTCAACACTTGCTGCGGTCTCAGCATTGGGCATGACAGACCGGGCTAGAGTGTGTTTAGTGTATGAAGAGGCTCATTCCTTAGTCCCTGAATGGAGTTCTGCGGTAGCAGAAGGGGATAGAACTGCTGCCAATGGCAGTGCCCGCGCCATCTTGCAAGGACGTAAATATGGTCTTGGATGCCTTGTCATTACACAGAGAACAGCTAACGTCAGCAAAACAGTGCTAAACCAATGCAATACAGTCTTTGCGATGAGAACCTTTGATGAAACTGGTAAGGAATTCTTGGCGAATTACGTCGGAAAAGATTACGCTAGATCGCTATCATCGTTGCCTGAGCGTCATGCTGTATTGTTTGGTAAGGCATCTAGCTGTGAAAATCCAATTCTTATTCGCCTTAATGATAGAGATAAATTTATTGAGGTATTTCGTACTGATCATACTGAGAATTGACGCAATGTCCCCACAAAATTCAGAGAAATTCAAGTCCTTGTCAATTGCCAACAAACCATCTAGCGTCATCTTATTTCCATCTGCGAGCGCAAATATGCTAAAGGAAGTACTATGACCAAATTTCATCACACCGCCGACATCCACCTCGGCAAAACATACCGCACCTCTGCAGGCACCAACCTACGATATGAAGACTTCTTCCACACGCTCACCAGCATTGCTATTGATGCGATTTCCTCACAAGCTCGATTTGTCCTCATCTCCGGCGACCTCTTCCACACCGGCCAGATCCTCCCCAAAACCTTCGCCAAAACAATTGAGATCCTCCAGCCTCTGAAAGATGCTGGCATCCCCTGTATTGCCGTAGAAGGTAACCACGACTGGATCCACCGCCGCGACAGCATCTCATGGATGGAAGCCCTTTCACAGATGGGGTACATCAAACTCCTTCGCCCTACACGCACCGAGAACGGCGGGTATCGATTTGATCCCTTTGATGAAGAGACCGGCAGCGGCGGACGGATCGAGATCGATGGCATCAACATCTATGGCCTCGGCTATATCGGCGCTCAGGCGGGTGCCCATGTGCCGCGTATTTGCGAGGCGGTGACGACGAATAACAATATCCTCCTCTTCCATGTCGGTATCTGGACATACTCGCCGGTGGAAATAGGTAATATCAAGCCTGAAGAAGCCTTGCCCCTTGCGGAATGCTTCGATTACGTGGCGCTCGGCCACGGCCATAAAGCCTACACCGTATCCACCCCAGACGGCCGTCCCTATGCCTTCAATCCCGGCTCTCCCGAGAGGGTCAACTTTGGCGAAGAAGGATATGACAAAGGGTACTGGGCCGTGAAAGTTGAGGATGGTAAATACACACCCGAATTCCGCACTACGGCACCTCGGCCCATGCAGTCAGTAACGGTCAGCGTTGATGGGGCTGATACTGCCGAGCATGCCATGGAGACGCTTAAGACAGAGCTTGCCGACAAACTGCAGAATGCTGGCGAGAAGCCGCTGATTCAGCTGAAGGTAACCGGCAGGGTGCAGTTTCATCCGTTCGAGCTGGGGCGGGAACGGGTGCGGCGGCTGCTGGATGAGGTTGCGGACCCGCTGCATTGTGAGATCAAGAACCATCTTTCTCTTATAACGGGGAGTGGAATAGGAGAGAAGGAACACCGAAGCTTGGCCGACATCGAGCGGGATGTGCTGCGGGAACTGATCGGCATGAATAGTGAGTGGAAAGGCAAAGAGGATGAACTGGTGAGTGTTGCCCTGACCATCCGCGATCATGTGCTGAAAGGGGATGTTGAGGGTGAGGAGTTATTGGGCTTTCTTTCAAATTACCACGAAGACACGAAGGACACGAAGAAACCAACTGAAGAGAACAATCCGTTCAAAGCCGTTATAAATTGAAGGAACTCAAGCCGTATTGGCTTCTCTTCGTGCCTTCGTGGTGAAAAAACAGAGTCAGCCAGGGGAAACCTATGAACTTTGAATTTATGTCTGCTCAAGTTATTGCTGCAGCGATTGAGGTTCATCGCAACCTGGGACCGGGGCTGCTGGAATCAGCGTATGAAGAATGCCTTTGCCATGAAATGCAACTACGGCAAATACAGTTTGAGCGCCAGAAGCCTTTGCCTGTAACGTACAAAGGCAAGCATTTGGACTGTGGGTATAGGATTGACATTGTTGCTGGCGGGGAAATCCTGCTTGAGTTGAAATGCGTTGAAAAACTTATGCCGATCCATGAAGCACAACTTCTCACATATCTGAAACTCTCAGGTCTGAAAACTGGTCTTCTTATTGACTTCAATGCGGTACTTCTCAAGGATGGAATAAAAAGATTCGTGCTTTGATTCTGATGATAGATCGAAAAAATTATTACCACGAAGACACGAAGGGCACGAAGAACTGCTGAAGAACTGAAGCGATCTTCTTAAACCCCAGGATGATGTTTTAACTCAAGACGTGCGTTCTAGGGCTGCCAAAAAATTAGGTTTTCTTCGTGCCTTCGTGGTGAAACAGGTTCAAGAATGCAAATACTTTCCATTCATCTGAAAAACATAAAATCCCACCGCGACAGCGAGATACACTTCTCACCGGGAATCAACGTCCTTTCCGGCCCTAACGGCATCGGCAAGAGCACCATCTTCGAAGCGATCGGCTATGCCATGTTCGGTGTTGATGCTCGCGACTTCGTTTCCAATGTTGACCGTTTCCTTACCATTGGCGCCAAACGGGGAGAAATAGCGGTCGTCTTCACCGCCGATGATGGCGAGACTTACCGGGTCAGCCGCACAGTGGGTACCCCTGCCAACTGGAGGCTTGCCAAGGAAACCGGTGGTGGCTTTGAAATCGAGGACCACGCAAATATCGAGGAGACTGAGGCACGGATCAAGGAACTGCTGGGACTTGCTGCCGGCCGGTCGCTGGCGGAGCAGTTCAAGCTGGTGATCGGGCCGTTTCAGAATGAGTTTCTCGGGCCGTTTGTCCTGAAGCAGCAAAGCAAGCGGAAGGAGGCATTCGACGAGATCCTGGGGATCGATTCCTGGCGGAAGACCTTCGATGGGACCAAGGAACTCGGCACCATCATCAAGGCAAAGATCGGCACCTTGGAGGCTGAGATTGCCGGCAAAGAAGAACGTGTTGCCGTGTTACCTGAGCGGCAGAAGGAGCTTGCCGGCCTGAATGAGGAGCAGGCCAGTAAAATCGCTGAATTGGAGAGTACAACTGCGGCTCTGGCCTTGGTCAATGGGCATCTGCAGAAAATGGAAGAGCAGAAAAACGGCCTTGAGGCACTACGGAGCGAATTGGCTCAGGTGCTACAAAGTATTACTTCCGGCAATGAGCATATAACCAACCAGAAGGCTCTGGTGGAACAGGCAATTAGCGCGGCAAGGGCAGCGGAGGAGGCCAGGCCCGGAAAAGAGCGCTTCGAGACGGCTGAGAAGCAGCTTGCTGAGCTGCGAGAGCGGGAGAAGGCGAAACTGGCGCTTGAGAAGGAAATAGCCGAGCTGGGAAACAGGCAGGCATCGGCGCTCCAGGCGGCCGATCATGAGGAGAAGGAAGCCGTTGCCCAGGAAAAAGCCCTGAAAGAGGGGATAGCGGTTCTTGATAAGCAGGAAGAAGTGCTCAAACAGGCATCTTCTGCATTGCTGGAAAAGGAGAAGATGCAGCAAGAGGCCATTGATCGTCAGCGGGAAGTCGAGGCCGGTTTTCGTGAACTTTCCCTTCATCAGGTTCCAAGCATCTCACCTTACCTCAAAGTTACCCTAGAGAAACTGAATGAGATCGACAACCTGGTCCATCAGAAAAATGCACTTCTCCTCGCTGAGAAAGACTGGAAGGAGAAGGCAGCGACCCTGGATCACTTGCGCAAAGAGCGGGAGGCGGCGCAGGCTGAGAAGGCGAAGTTGGAAGGCACCAGAGTCGGTATTATCGAAGGGGAGCAAAAGCTGGCAGAGGGCTTGTGCCCTTTCTTTCAGGAGCAGTGCGGCAACCTTGGGGGGAAGGCTTCTCTTGAGGTCTTCGGCACCAAGAAGCGGCAACTTGATGCGCTGATTGAAGGACATGCCCGGACAATTGCCACAATGGACAAGAAAATAGCGGAGGCAGAGGCCGCCGGTAAGGAGATGGAAAAGTTTCGCCTGCTGCGGAACGAGATCGCGAACCTTGAAAAGGAGCGGCTCGAACGTGATAAGGAGCGAATTGAGCATGTAAAGCTGCTGGATGTTACATCAGTGATCGCGACCTTTGAACACTGGATGGACAGCCATGGTGTGGAGCAGTGCCGCAAAGAGGGAGAGCGTCTTATTGCCGCAGAGTTTACAGGACCTCCCAACGAGCAGCTTGCGGCTCTTAAGCATTGGGAGCAGGGCTGCCATGATCTTGTCGAAATGGTCGGCCTGATTCTGGGCAAGATGCAGACGGCTCTGGATGAGCCAATGACGGCTATCAAGGCTGAAAAGGCACGGATGGATGCAGCATCGGAAGAGATGGAAAGGCGTCGGCTGGAGTTCTCTGAGACCGAGAAACGAATCACCGGTAGAAGACAAGCTGCAGCAACCCATCGTGAGACAGCTACAGCGGCGGATAAAGAGAAACAGGGTCAACTAGCCGCCTTTGCCCAATATGCCCATGTGGAAGCGTCTATCACCGAAAATGAAAATGTGAAAAAGCTGACTCAGCCCGATCATGAGCGTTTCCTCCAGGCTGAACCGCTGGCGCTTGATTTGCCGAAGCGGCAGGAGACTCTTGCGAAATATGTAAAGCGCCTGGAGGACCTGGAGAAGGATAAGACAGCCAAGCAGGCAAAGCTCGGAGAGCTTGAAGGCGCATATTCCGCTGAAGCACATGCTGAAACGATGAAGAATAAAGAGGCACTGCAGACAGGGGAAGCAGCCCTTCGCGAGAGCTTGAACAACCTGTCCCAGAATCTGAAGCGTATCACTGCCGAAATTGCTGAACTGGAAAGGATCCAGGGGGAAATCAAATCGAAGCAGAGCGAAGTGCAGGCACTAAAAAAGAAAGAGGAACTGGTAAAATTCCTCCGCAACAAGGTCTTTAAAAATGTCTCGGCGCAGCTTTCCGAGCGCTTCCGCGAGGAGATCAGCCTGCGCGCCGACAGCATTTATCGGACTATTGCCGAGGCTGATGAAGAACTTTATTGGGGAGATAATTACCAGATTGTGCTAAGAGACATGTCTGATGGAGCGATTCGCGAACGCTCGGACGACCAGCTCTCAGGTGGGCAGGTGATGAGTGCTGTTGTCGCCCTGCGCCTGGCCCTGTTGCAGACCATCGGCGCCCGCGTTGCCTTCTTCGATGAGCCCACTTCCAATCTGGATGCCTCCCGACGCTCAAATCTCGCTCAGGCTTTTCGGGCTATAGATCACGGCAAGGAAGAGGTGACGGAGCATTGGTATGATCAACTCTTCCTCATCAGCCATGATGTTTCATTCACTGAAATAACGGATCAGGTGATAGACTTGTCAGAAGATAAAGGCAATTGATTATCGGAGGGAATGGTGAAATTACTTGTTGTTTTTATTCTTCTGAGTTTTGTTGCCGGCCCGGCGTCAGCCGAGGTCTACCGTTATACGGACAATCAGGGGCAACTTCATTTCGTTGACGACATTGCAAAGGTGCCGAAAAAGTACCGCAAACAGCTGGTGAATCAGAAACCGGCAGCGGAAATATCGATCATGGAGACACCGCCGGCTTTAAAGGGAAAAAGCCAGGAATCTGATTCTGTGCAACCTCAGGCAAAGCAGGCAGTCAGCAGCGGAGTTGAAGTGTTTGTCACTTCCAGCTGTGGTTATTGCCGCAAAATGCTGCGTTTCCTCAATGAGAAAGGCATACCGTATAAAGTGCGGGATATAGAGCAAGACAATGAGGCGGCACGCACCTTTCGTCAACTGGGAGGGCGGGGCGTACCGGTCACAAGGATTGGTACCAGGGTAATCAATGGTTATAATCCTCAGGCGGTTATGGCTGCCATAAACGGGAACCCCTGACCATCACACACCAAGGTTGCTGCAATAGAAGCCAAAATGATTCTTATTGAAAGGAGTCAATACATGCAATGCCCCTACTGCAAAGAAGAAATCCTCGACGGCGCCGTCAAGTGCAAGCATTGCGGCTCAATGGTGGGATTCCCGCCGCGTTCGGCCGGACAGGGGGACTTCGGCGTCATGTTTGAAAATGCGGTGCGGATCTGGAAGGGGAACCTGGCGGACCTGGTTCTGTTGACGCTGGTTTTCCTGCTGGTGGTCTGGATACCCATCGCCAACATCGGCTTCATCGCCGGGTATGTGCGGTCGGTCATCAAGGTGTCGCGGGGAGAGGGGACGGCCCAGGTGGGGGACCTTTTCAATGCCTGGGACTGCTTTCCCAACCTTTTTCTCTTCATCCTCATCAATGTCATCGTTGGCCTGGTCCTGAACGTCGTGCCCTTCTTCGGCAACATTGCTTCCATTGCCTTGGGGTTCGTCGTTTTCCCGGGTGCTTTCCTGATCATCGATAAGGGGGCAAATATCACCGATGCTTACAAATGGTGTTGCGAAACAATCCAGGCTGATTTTGCCAACTGGCTGCAGGCATATCTGGTGGGGAACGTGATATTCTTCGCCGGCGCTTTGGCTTTGTTCATCGGTATCATCTTTACGGCCCCCCTTGGGCAGCTCATCTTCGTTCAGCAGTACGACCGGGTAAAACCCGGCACCCCCACCATCATAGTCTGAGCCGTGGTAGCGGCTTTCGCGGAAGGACCCAGGAAAGACCATGCGGATTCGTCACATCTCCACCGGACGTAAATCTATAATCGCGGCCCTGCTGCCGGCCTTTCTCCTGCTATCCGTTGCGCAGTGCCTCGGCGCCGACAGGAATATCCTTTGGGATACCATCTCCACCTGCATCGACACCAGCGACAAGGATTATTGCTCCAAATGCAACTCACCACGGGTGGAGATCGACTGCCGTACTTGCCGCAACACACTTCAGGTCTGGGCCGAATCGAAGGAATTCGCGGCGATCCGCGACCGGAAGATGTGCGATTGCCCGGAAGACTTCGTTCATGGGCTGGTCATCCCCCGCAGCCGGGTGACAGGGGGGGAGGACCCCCTGCGACCCGACGGCATTTGGCAATTTGCCTGGGATACTGCTCTGAAGCGGTTAAATGAAGGGGAGATCGCCCTGGTGGTCAATCCCAAACTGGACAGAAGCCAGGACCAGCTCCATGTGCATATGGTCAGGGTGAGGCGGGAGACTCTGCCTTCGGACCCCTCAAGGGTCGGCGTTGTTCAGTCCCTGGACCGGGTCTGGTATGAAGCGGCGCGGAAAGCCGCGGCACTGGAATGGAAGGATTACGGGGTGCTGGTAACCAAAGCTGCAAACGGGTATCAGGTGGTCATTGACAAGGCGAGCCCCGAAGACCTGTATACCCAGGCGCGATGCAGGTAAAGGTTCGTCCCCTTCTATCTTGTCCGGCCGCCCGGCACTCTGCTCCCTCCGGATGGTGCCGGCGCCATGCCTCCCCCTGACGGCATCCTCGGGGTGCCCCCGATGCCCGCTGGAGCTCTCATGCCCCCACCGCGAGGAACTGCCGGCGTGTAGGACCTGCCCGGAATGGGCACTGAACCGGGACGATTGAAGATCCTCCGCTCCCCACTGGGAACACCGGTGGGAATGAAGCTTCGCGTCCTGCTCCGCACGCCGATGCCGGCGTAGGTTCGCCCGTTGAACCGGGCTCCCGGATCGACCCGGTAGACCCGATGGCGCCTTGGGTCGTTGAAGTGATTGGAGATGAAGCGGACCCGGTTGTGCACCCTGAACGGCCGGTGGAAGTCGTGGAGGACGAAGAACCCCGGAAAACCGAAGCCGAAGGTAAAGAAGGGGTAGGGGACCCAGCTGTAGAGATAATAATAATCGGGGGGAGGCGCGTAGTAGGTGACGATGGGCGGCCCCTCGCTTTCATAGTAGTTGTCGATCTCCGCTGCATCCGGATATTCCGGTGCCTTTTCCGGTATTTTCTCTCCTTTTTTCTTCGCCGTCTGGGGTTTTACGTTCAGCCCCACCTCTTTTTTCGTCTCTTCGAAAATATTCAGCGCTTCTTCCGTTTCCATCTCCAGATTTCCCGCCTCTGCCGCCTTTTTTACCGATTGCTGCAGTTCACCAAGTATGTCCGGGGTCACCGGATAGTCCGCTATCCAGCCGTTTCGGGGGGTGATGCCCATATCTCCCAGGCTGGTCTCCGCTTCCACCTCATCGTCGGTCTCGACTATGTCCAGACTCGCGGCAAGCCTGAGGGCAAAGTCACCTTCCCGCACCAGCTGCTGCCCTACCGGTGGGGTGGCTGACTGTTCCGTTGCTGTTTGCGCATGGATGATCCCTGGGGACAGCCATAATGAAAAGGCGACAATCAAAAGGATTCTGCCTAATGACTGTTTCATACTGGCTCCTTATCCGGTGATAGACGTCACATACGATAAAAGTGTACCGCGATATATTCGATTAGCCAATGACACGAGGGGCCATTGGGTTTTTGACCCCATTAGAATGATGGCCATTCAACCAGGCATGGAGGACTACATATATCCCCTGGTAGAAAGAAATATCAGCCGCTTTAATGGGCAATGGAAAAGCACTACCAAAGGGCGGCTTCAAGGAAGCAACAACAGCAAAGGAGAAGTGAATGCACCATTTATTAATGCGATTGATTCTGATCGGCACCGCAGCCGCAACGATGATGTTGTCAGGCTGTGGCGGTTCGAACCAAAGTTCAGCTCCCCCAACCGTATCCGGTATTGCAGCGACAGGTTTGCCAATCGTCGGCCAAGTCTATCTTAAAGACTCAGCAGCAACTCCAAGGGAATTATCGGCCCCAACGGGCAAAGATGGTTCGTATGTCATCAATGTTTCCGGACTTACAGCTCCATTCATCGTAAAAGCGCAATGGAATGGTTCCCAATCCCTTGTCTCTTTCGCAAGTGCCCCCGGTACCGCCAACATCAATCCGCTTTCCCATCTTATTGTTGCCAGTGCAGCCGGCGTGACCGATCCGGAGACCCTCTACAATTCCAGCCAAGAGTCGAAGATACGCATTTCCAGCGGCTTGCAGTCGTCTATCTCCCAGGTGATCTCCCAACTGAAACCGCTTATGGATGCCTACGGGGTGACGGTCGATCCCATCTCGGGTCCCTTTGTCGCCAATCATACGGGGCTGGATGCCATGCTTGACGGTGTAAAAATGGAGGCTTCCGGTGGAACGGTAACCGTCAGCAACCGCGCAACCGGGGGCACAATATTCACAGCTCCGATCGGCGGCATGATGAGCGGCACATTCACCGCCGCCAATCTCCCTGCGGTTTCTCCGGGCCAGGCACAGCCATCCATTGATGGGGCATCCCTCTATGCGGCCAACTGTGCTTCCTGCCACGGCGCATTGACTTCTTCGTCCAAGCCAGGGGCATCGGTGGCCCGCATTCAATCGGCGATTAACGCGCAAGTAGGGGGTATGGGTTCCCTGTCAACATTGACACCGGAACAGGTACAGGCTATTGCCATGGCCCTTGCAACTGCACCGTCATCGCCGCCGTCCGGCACTCCCAATCCAACACCGGCACCAAATCCGGCGCCAGGCACTGCGCCACCCGCCACTGTTGATGGCCCGGCACTTTACGCCGGTAACTGCGCCGGCTGCCATGGCGCCCTGGCCACCTCGACCAAAAAGGGCATGACGCTTACCAGGCTTGATTCCTCCATCAATTCCGGCATAGGCGGGATGGGCAGCCTGTCATCGCTGACCGTCACGGAGAAACAGGCTATTGTCGATGCCCTTGCTACAGCTGCATCCACACCCACACCGGCTCCGGCTCCAACGACACCTGAGCCAACGCCGGTGCCGACACCGGCAACACCGATTGATGGCGCCGCGCTCTATGCCGGCAACTGCGCCGGCTGCCATGGCGTGCTGGCAAGCTCAGGCAAAAAAGGGACGACCCTGACCCGTCTCCAGTCTGCCATCAGCAACAACATTGCCGGAATGGGCACGCTTTCCCCATTGAGCACCGCGCAACTACAGGCCATCGTCGATGTACTTGCTGCCGTCGCCCCAACACCAACACCTACCCCAACACCGGCACCTGGACCGACTCCTGCACCGGCACCAGCACCAGCACCGGTAGATGGTGCAACCCTTTATGCCGGCAATTGCGCTGCCTGTCATGGTGCATTGGCAAGCTCAGGCAAGGCAGGAGCAACAGCTGTCCGAATCCAGGCCGGGATCAATAACAATGCAGGCGGCATGGGAACCCTCTCTTCACTGAGTTCCAGCCAGGTTCAGGGTATCGCCGATGCACTGGCAACCATAACTCCGGCACCGACGCCTGCTCCTGCGCCTGTTTGTGGCAGCTGCCATGCCCTTCCTCCGGCGAACGGGAAACATTCAAAACATCGCAGCCGTTCGTGCTCCACCTGCCATGGCACCGGTTACAGTGCCACAACAGTAAATTCGGCAATCCACAGCAATGGCGTCAAAAATGTGGTCAGCACCATCGGGTGGAATCCATCGGCGCGTACCTGTGCTAACTCATGCCATGGACGGGAGTCCTGGTAAGTTGAATATCTCCATGAAAATAGAGTGGTCGTTGTCGGATAGGTTCTGATAAGCAGCGCGTCATACCTTGAAAACGAAATAGCTCCCGGGAAGCCGGGGGCTATTTTTTGTTCAGGATGGAGAAGTAAGGGCAAAGAACAAGGAAAGGCAAGGCCGCAGCCTCAATCGCGCGGGTCTGCAGATACTCGCCGCAGGTATAATTCCGAAAGCTGAAAGGCATTGGCAAGGCCCAGACTGCGGGCAAATTCAAAGACAAAGCCCCGCAGGTAGACCGGAGGGGGGAGATGGTCGATCCGCTCTGATTCAATATCTTCCAGCTTGCCTGAGCTTATTTTGGTTCGATCCGCCAGTTGTCTTATGGAAAGTCCTGCCTGCTCACGCGCCCAGCGAAGGTAGGCCCCGGTCGCCACCTCAGGGTCTGGCATGGAGGCTGATGGAGAATCCTCGGCGAAATCATTCTCCTCTTTATCCTTTCGCTGCCGCAGAAAAGTCAGGATGCCCTGATAGGCTGATTCTATCTGTTCCAGTCGGCCTTTCCTTTCTGATTCATTTACCAGTGAGTAAATTGCCAGAGAGTCCTGTGAATAAAGATCCCTGAGCCGTTGGTAAGCACGTTTGACTTCAGAGCGGTCCGCACCTGAATTCAGGCCCAGGATTTCGTAGGATTCATTCATGCTGCGCCTCCCTGTCATGGTTAACAAGTCGCATGGCCATTCCCTCTATGGCCGTGGAGAACTGGCAGCCAGGCTGGGACGACTGCAGAGGCTTTCTGGCTAGTATCGAGGATATTACCCGATCATCATTGCGGAGCCCCCCCAGATTTTCCAGTCTCACGCCATAGAAATCACGGCAGGCATCGGCAATCTGGTCGCCCAGCTGCATGTCTTCCTCACGGCGTACCTGATTGACAATGAGTTTGGGACGCAGGCTGGCCATTATGCTGCCTATGGTCGATCCGGCATCGGGATGCTCCTGGCAAAGATAACGCAGCAATTCACGGGGCGAACGGAGGCCGTGGGCATTTTTGTCGGCAAGGGCCTTTCTTGCCAGTTCGGTCACTTCGGCTTTTGCCACAGCCTGCATGAAACGGCGGTGGAGAGCGGCATTGAGGAAATGGTAGGCATTCTCAATGGATGTGGGGGTGGGGACAACGACCATGATGGGATCATGGGCGGTATTGAAGAAATCAAGCACATTGAAAGATGACCCGGCGCTTAAATCCAACACGATCACGTCGGCATCCATGGATATTAGCTGGCGGATCAGTTTGAGCTTCTGTGTGTGCTTGGGGTTGGCCATATCCAGCAGCGCCTGTGCCCCGCTGATAAGGTTAAGGTTGGGAACGCCGGTGGGGGTGAGAATATCACTGAGCGATGCGGATTCGTGGTTGAAGATGCTGGCAAGACTTGCCTTTGGAGCCGATACTCCCAGCATGGTGTGCAGATTCGCGCCGCCAAGGTCCGCATCTACCAGCACACAGTTCAGACCCATTCGTGCCACGGCCACACCGAGATTGGTGGCGATCACGGACTTTCCGACCCCCCCCTTACCGCCACCAACAGCCCAGATACTGGGTAGCTTGGGGGGGAGTCCCTGTCCTGGCGAAGGATCTTCTGTCATCTCAACTCCGTCGAATTATCGCTATCCCTTTACTGGAGTACTTCCACCGGCTTGTACTCAAGATTGTGATTCTTCTGCATCATGGAATGGCCCTCGAACATTGCCCCTTCGGCAACCGAAAGTCTCGCTGTCATGATGTCGCCGTTTATTTCTCCGCGGGGGAGTATTTCAACGCTTTCACTGGAGCGGACGTTGCCGTGAAGCTTGCCTCCTGCGATAAAGGTCTTGGCTGCCACATCTCCGACAATCGAGCCGGAATCGCCGATTATAACGCAATCTGCAGTGATGTCTCCCTCAAGTCTGCCATCGATCCTCACCGTTCCTTTGGAGGAGATTTCTCCCTTGATGACGGTTTCGGCACCGATGACCACTTCAAGTTTAGAATGTTTCTTGCTGAACATGTATTTGCTCCTTTCGTTGATGCAGGGGCTTCATGAAATTCAGTTGCGCTTCAGAAATGGCATGGGATCTATGCTCTGGCCGTTTTTCCAGATCTCGTAGTGGACATGGGGGCCGGTGGAAGCCCCGGTTGACCCGGCATAGGCGATGACCTCTCCCCGCTTTACCGTCTGCCCGGCACGGGCCAGGTTTCTAGAGTTATGGGCGTAGATGGTGCTGTATCCCAAACCATGTTCGACGACGGTGATGTTGCCGTTGTTGGCAGCCCTGCCCGAAAAACTGACGACACCATCGGCGGTGGCATGCAACGGGGTGCCGGTGGGAAGGGAAATATCCACTCCGGAGTGGAATTTCCTTATTCCATAAAGGGGATGCTCACGGTTGCCGAAAAGCGAGCTGACGCGCCCGGAAGCAGGCCATCCCTGGGGTGTTGCCAGGTCCGTGACACGTTCCTTGCGCAGGTATGATTTGATTTCCTTGACCGTATCCATGGATTTTGCAACCTGGCTCTTCAGTTCCTCGATATCTATGGAACCGCTTTCGGAGGTGTCGAGATTCTTCAGGATTTTACTGCGTGAGCCAAGGGAAACAAGCTGCTTGAGCTGAGCTTCCGATTCCTTGAGGGAGATCATCGTCGAGCGCATTTCCGAGACTTCACTGGAAATACCGGCATATCGCTTTTTCAGTTGCTGGTAGTTGAATGCCTCGATGGTCAGGGATACGGTGTATACACCGCCGACTACGGACATGCAGCAGCAAAGGACGGCCACAATGAACGGTATCCTGATGCTGCGGGAGCAGCCCCTGGAATGCGGCACGACCATGATGGTGAGCGGGACGTGGATTTTTTTTATGATTTGAACAAGTTTATATATCTTCATGGAGACTCCCAGTTTTGCAAGCACCATACCCAATGCTGTGGCTGATGATGGCAGAACAGTATTCCGCCTTCAAACTCAATGGTTTCCCATGATGTTTCCGGATAGATACAAAACAATCGGATCTGGTGGAGGAGGGTGGTCAGAACCCTGATGGGCCTTGGTTAAATGTATGGGAAGTGCGACACAGGGAGTTTTTCTCGAAAAAGGAAGATGATCTGCTTATCGGCGATTTCAGCCCAAACTTGACACTTTTTGTCGCTCTGTTATGAAAAAAGTTCTCATGTTGCAGGAGCCCTACCAGCAGCTATTCCACGTCCACCTTCCTGATCCCCTGTGGTCGCCAGGCCGGCGAGATAACGAATGACCCTTTCTTTCCTTCAACGGTTAGAAGGGTGCCGTAGGTGACGGAAAACTCCCCGAAGCGGCTGTTTACTTCGTCCATGGCCTTGGCCAGATGGGCTTTTTTCCGTTCACCTTCAAATAGGGGAAGCTGCTCGTCCTGATGGCGCAGGTTGGAAAGTTTCACCCCCAGGAGGCGTACCGGCTGGGTCAGTTCGACACTGTCCAAAAGGGTCACCGCCCCCCGGTATATTTCTGCGCTCAGGTTGGTATATTCCGGCAGTGTCAATTGCCGGGAAAAATTGGTGAAGAAATCCGCATAGCGTACGGAGAGGCAGACGGTTTTGCCGGCCACCCCATAGCGCCGCATCCTTCTGCCGACCATTTCGGCAAGCTGCAGGAGATACCTGAGGATATCCTCCCTTTTCTCCAGGTCCTTCTCCAGGGTCATGCTGTGCCCCACCGATTTGACCAGGTCGGACTCTTCCTGGGGAACCACCGGTGAGTCATCCACACCCAACCCCATGAGGTGCAGAGCTTCCCCCACAATGCCGAATTTCTGCCTGAGGAGCTTGACCGGAAATCGTCCCAGGTCTCCGCAGGTGCGAATGCCGAGCATGGTCAGGCTTTTTTCGGTCTTTTTGCCGATGCCGCACATATCCCTGATCGGGGTTCGATCCATGGTCAGGGCCACTTCGGCAGGCTTGATCACGGTCAGCCCGTCCGGTTTTTGCATGTCGGAGGCAAGCTTTGCCAGAAGCTTGTTCGGAGCAATGCCGATGGAACAGGTCAGGCCGAATTGGTCCCCAATGCGGGCTTTAAGCAGGGAAGCGATATTTTCCGGAGTGCCGAACAGGGAGAGTGAACCGGAGATGTCCAGGAAGGCTTCGTCGATGGAAAAGGTTTCCACCAGTGGCGTAAAGTCATACATGAGCTTCATGATCAGGGAGGAAATACGGGTATACTCCCTGTTTTTCCCCACCACCAGAATCAGATTCGGACAGCAGCTTTTTGCCTCCCAGAGCGCCATGCCGGTTTTTACGCCAAAAGCACGGGCTTCATAGGAGCAGGTGGTGACGATGGTTCTTTTTGATGAGCCGACCACCGCCACCGGTTTACCCCGGAGGCGAGGGTCGTTCTGCTGTTCCACCGAGGCGAAAAAGGCGTTCATATCCACATGCATGATGATGCGGTCGCCAAAGGGAATTTCTTTTTGCTGCTCGTCCATGGTCCCACCTCTATCATGGTTCCCATGGAGAGTCAACACGGCCAACCTGATCTTTTTACCTGGATTACATCACGGCCAACAGCTCTTCATGTTCTTCGTCGGCAAAGAGCAAGTTCAGGTCCAGGAGTATCAGCAGCCGGTTGTTGTGATCGAGGATGCCGGTGATGCAATCCTGCATGCCATCCTGGTGAGCCACGTCCGGCGCAGGCTGAATCGAGCTCTTCTGAATGCGGATCACTTCGGCCACTGAATCGACTATGAAACCGGTGAGATTGCCTCCCCTGAGTTCCATGACCAGAATACGTGAGTTGCGGTCATGGTCATGGTCATCCAGATTGAACCGCTTCCGCAGCGATATGACCGGAATGACCGTGCCCCTCAGGTTGATGACCCCTTCCACATAATGGGGAGCATTGGGCATCTTGGTCAGCTCGGGCATGCGAATGATCTCACGGACGCTCAGAACTTCCACTCCATACTCTTCCCGCTCCAAAGCAAATGTTACCATTTGGATGATTTCATTTTTTTTCTGCTCTGCTTGGGAAATGGGGACTATTTCCGACATGTGACCTCCGCAAAAAAATTCAATTTTTAGAGACAACTCGCTAGAACCTTTATCGGTTGTTTTATTTCCAACTTTAATCTTAATTGAACAGCTGCATCGGGCGGTCTTCCGAGAGATCTTGCTTTGTAAAGCCATGTGGATAGACTTTAAGAGAAATTAAATGAGGAGCCTGATGCGAATACTTGTCATAGAAGATGAAGTGAAAACGGCTGCCTTTATCAGGAAAGGCTTGCGTGAAAGCGGCTACACTGCCGATGTTGCCAACGAAGGGTTTGAAGGACTGGATCTTGCCCTGACCAGGGAATACGACATTATCATTCTGGATGTGATGCTCCCGGGGCTGGATGGCTGGCAAATCATCAGCAGGATCCGGAAGCTGAAAAAGGATACCCCCATTATCTTTCTTACGGCACGTGATGCGATCCAGGACCGCATAAAGGGGCTTGAACTGGGAGCGGACGATTACCTGGTGAAGCCGTTCGCTTTCTCCGAACTGCTTGTTCGCATCCGGACAATCCTCCGGCGCGGGCCGGTGAGGACCCAGGAATTGATAACCATTGGCGATCTGGAGATCGACCTCATGGGACACCGTGTGACCCGGGGCGGGAAAAGGCTGGACCTCACCCCTAAAGAATTTGCCCTGATATCCCTCCTTGCCCGGCGTTCAGGTGAGGTCCTGACCAGGGTGCGCATTGCCGAGCGTATCTGGGATATTGACTTTGAAAGCGATACCAACGTGGTTGACGTGCATATGCGCCGTCTTCGGGCGAAGGTGGATGATCCCTTCGAGAAAAAGCTGATCCATACGGTGCGGGGAGTGGGTTATGTCCTCGAAGAGCGGTAAGGATTCCAGTGGAGCCGGCAGGAACCATTCAAGATCCTGGTCCCTCTCGCGAAGATTGACGCTGCACTATGCATTGTCGGCCTTTGTCATTCTCAACATGTCTGCGGCCTTTGTCCACTGGGGCCTGGTTAACATCACCGAACGCCAGAGCAATAAATATCTACAGGATGAGATCAACACCATCCAACTGCTCAGCAGAGCTGACACCGACCTGAAGGCGCTTGCCCGGAAACTGGAGGTGGGATACGCAGCCCGTGAATCCATGAAATCTTACGGGCGGATCCTTGATCAGCAAGGCATGGTGCTGTTGCAGACATATGGTATGGACGCAAAGATACCTGCAAAAGTATTCCCACCCCCCTCTCGTCCAGGGAATGTCCGATCGATACAGTGGAAAAACAGCAGAGAAGAGGTCTACCTTTTGCGCTCGGTACTTCTTGAGCAAGGCAAAGCTCAAGATGGGCGAGTATTGCAAATCGCCCTTGATGTGACCTACATTGAGCAGATATTTTCCGATTTTCGTAATGTCCTGCTGTTGGTCGTCTTTATTGGCACGTTCGTTTCCCTGGCACTGGCTGTGCTGACTGTGAAACGGGGGCTTTGTCCGCTAACGGAGATTGCCCAGAGAACATCATCCATTACAGCCCACAATCTGGACGAACGGGTGACGCTGGGACACTGGCCCGAGGAGGTAAAGGCTCTTGCCATTGCCCTCGATGAGATGCTCGACCGCCTGCAGGATTCCTTTGTCCGCCTTTCCAGTTATGTGTCCAACCTGGCCCATGAGCTTCGGACTCCGATCAACGTTCTCATGGGAGAGGCTGAGGTTGCCCTGACAAAATCAAGAACAACCAACGATTACCGGCGGGTAATAGAATCAAATCTGGAGGAATACGACCGGCTTTCACGCATAATCGACAGTCTTCTGTTCATTGCCCGCACCGATGTCCAAAAACCAGACCTGTCCCGAGAGGAGATCGACATCTGCCGTGAGGTAGGGGAGATCATCGAATACTACCAGCCGGTCGCCGAAGATAAAGGAATAAATATCTCCTGCCTCAATAATGCCACTCTCTATGCCGACCGGACCTTGTTCCGCCGTGCGGTCAGCAATCTCATTTCCAATTCCCTCCATTATACCGAGGCAGGAGGCAGCGTCAGCATCTCGACCAGACAGGCGCCAAACCGTTCCATCGAGGTTACTGTAAGAGATACCGGTTGTGGTATCTCAAAGGCCGATCTGCCGAACATCACGGACCGATTCTACCGTGTGGATTCCACCCGCCATATGAACAAGGAGGGTACCGGCCTCGGCCTTGCCATCGTCAAATCCATCATGGATCTACATGGGGGATCGATCAAAGTTGAAAGCGAGCCTGGCAGAGGAACCTCCATTACCCTTTTATTCCCCCGCGCCGATATTACGAATTTATCATCTTGACATCATTGTTTTAGAAGAAAAATTCCGCAGAATTCTCTTTCGATCCTGGCGCCTCACTGATGACTGATTCAAATCAATAAGCCCTGGCCATTGCCGGGCTTTTTTTATTCAAGCTTACCGGGGCTGTGGCTTTGATTACGAAATCGTCATCTTGGTGTAACAGAGTTGACTCAGTAAAATCGTTTTTTTCCCGGAATGGGTTGTTGATTAACAGGGTAAGCAATAATCTGCCGGAGCTGAATTAGATCCCTCTATTATCCGGGTAACGAGTTACAGCAGAAATAATCGAAAAAACAAGATGTTGTGAAATTGGTTCCCTTGATGGGCACCTGATGGCATGACTGATGCCATATATGAGAAAGAATGTTGAGAAAAAGAATAAGAAACGATTACCGAGGGTTAATGGCGCGGAGAATGAAAAAAATACGTGATGTGTCCGCGGCGGCTGTCTTTCTCCTTGCCATTTTCGCCATCCCTGTGTCTGCCGGAGAATTAAAGGCAGATTACCTTTACCAGTTATCGGATTTCACCGGGACGGTTCCCTACAACTGGGTTCGGCCGGTGGTCGATCCTAAGACCCATGAGGTCTATGTGGCCAACTTCAGTGAACGCTCCATACGCGTTTTCAACGATAAAGGAATGGCCATATTCGAATTCGGTGACGACATCAGCATAGGCAATCTCTACGATCTTGCGGTGGAGGAAGACGGCGGGATTCTCCTCCTTTCTTCCAGGGACCCGGCAATTTCCAGCTTTACCATAACCAGGTGCAATTTCCGCGGCGAAAGGGTGGGGACTCTGGTACCGCAAGGTATCCCAGCTGCCTTGATAACCAACTTCCATCCCAGCTTTATCTGCAGCCGCAACGGCCGGATTTATATTGCTGACAAGGAGGCGATGAAGGTCCTTATCATGGATGCAGCAGGGCAATATCTTGATGGCATCGACATAGCTTCCATTCTCGGGCTTGGCGAAAAGGAAAAAAGAGATTCAGGGCTGGTAGGACTTTCAGTTGACAAAGATGGCAATCTGCTTTTTACCGTTCCGGTTAATTTCCAGGCCTATGTCCTCTCTCCGGCCGGCAAATTGCGCAGCTTCGGCGTCAAGGGAAGCAGCCCGGGCAAATTCAATATCATCGGCGGCATTGTCGCTGATAATTCCGGCAACATATACGTAGCAGATACTTTGAGATGTGTCGTCATGGCTTTTGACAAGGATTTCAACTTCCGGACCGAGTTTGGTTATCGCGGTAACGGCCCGGAAAATCTGGTTGCTCCGCAGGAACTGGCGATAGATGAAGAAAAGCTTTACATAACCCAGAGTCGAAATAGGGGGGTAAGTGTCTTCAGAATAACCGTTGGGTGATTCTGGATCGATACACTCTGGCAAACAACAAAGGGGGTGATTACCGCATAAGCGCTCGCACGGGTTTCATGTCACGGGTAAGTAGGTGTAGATGTAAGAGGTAATGTGGTTAATGTAAGTATCCAAAATTGAAAGCGTTACCAAATTGAAAGCAACATCAAAAAAACAACCTTTAAGAAAATTCAGGAGATATTAACAGATGAGATCATCCAAGATTGTACTGGCAACAGTACTGCTTACCTTTGCTGCAGCAGGTAACGCCCTTGCTTTCCATGAGGGTGGTGTAGCTTACTGTGATGGTTGCCATACCATGCATAACTCTTCCGGCAACGCCAAAATGACCGTTAACAACCTGGCCCCCGGTACCGGCAATGCCTTCCTTCTCCAGGGCAGCGACCAGAGCTCTACCTGCCTCAAGTGCCACTCCGGTTCCACTACCAGCAGCTACAAAGTTGCTACCAATCCAGTTCCTGCAGCCGGTGCTGCTCCTGTTCAGTTCACCCCGGGCGGCGACTTTTCCTGGTTGCAGAAAACCTTCAATGCTACCGTTCGTGGCAAGCTCGTAACAAGCGCAGGCGAGCGCCATGGTCATAACGTCATCGCCAACGACTTTGGCTATGTTGCCGATGCCAAACTGACAACCGCACCTGGCGGCGCCTATCCTGCTACCAACCTGACCTGCAGCAGCTGTCATGACCCCCATGGCAAATACAGGATCATGGACGCAGCAGGCACCACCGTTGCTGTTACCGGCAAGCCTATCAACGCTTCCGGTTCATATGGCCAGCTGCCGACAGCTACCGAAGCAGTTGGTGTCTACCGTCTTCTTGCCGGCGCAGGCTATCAGCCGGTATCGGTTCTTGGTAACTTCGGCTTTGCCAACCAGTCTCCCATTGCCGTTGCTCCTTCTACCTACAACAGGACTGAAGATGCCACCGAGACCAGGGTTGCATATGGTCAGGGCATGTCCGAATGGTGCGGAAACTGCCATGCCGGTCTGCACAACGTGAACTATCCTACCAGCCTGATCCATCCGGCCGGAAATGGTGCCAAGTTCTCCGCAACCATCGTCAACAACTACAACTCCTATAAGGCTTCCGGTGACCTCACCGGCACTGTCGCAACCTCTTACAGCTCCATGGTTCCTTACGAAGAGGGAACAACCGACCTGGCTACCCTGGCTGCCAACGCTGTAAACGATGGCACCAAAACCCAGGGCATGAGCACCTCCAACAACGTCATGTGTCTCTCCTGCCACAGAGCTCACGCTACCGGCTGGGACAGCATGACCCGTTGGAACAACAAGGCTGACTTCCTCACCGTGGCCGGTATGTACCCAGGTAGTGATGCCACCGATCTTGAGGCAGCCGATCCTGGTACCCATGGCGGCAGGACCCAGGCTGAAGTCAAGGCAACCTTCTACAACAAGCCGGCTACCGCATATGCAACCTTCCAGCGTTCGCTCTGCAACAAGTGTCACGCTAAAGACTAATAGTCCAACTGCCTGACCTGGAGGTAAAACTCCATGACCTGGTGGGGCCGGTTTTAAGCCGGCTCCACCTTTTTCGCATGTTGGCTCAGGATGGAGCCAGCTGCAATGTGATGTGGCTCACCGTCAGAAGAGGGCAAATTGTTTATAGTTTCGATTTGCAATCGGAGAAGTGACCGTGAATATTAGGAAAAATCCGCTTTTAAGCAGCTTGCTGATCATTGTTGCCGCCATTGCTCTGCTGGCTGGTTGCCAGAGCCTGCCCTCCGCCCTCAAACAGCCCCTTGCCGATAACGGCGAATTGTACGTCTATCTTCAACCCCTCCCCCAGGAGACTGATCGGCTCGGCTTCATGGTTACCCGCATCTCCGCCGTCAATGACCGCGGCGAACAGTTTCCCCTGAAGCTCAAACTGCAGAACCTCAAGGGCAGTGATCCCCAACGTCAGCGTTTCTTCGCTTACGGTCAACTCCCTCCAGGCAACTATGCGGCATTGACCTTCAGCGTCAGAAATGCCCGGCTCAGGACCGAAGAAGGTGAAGCGGCCCTGGTCGTCACCGATGCAGGCTCAAGATCTGATGTTTCTTTTACCATCAACAACCGCAAAGCACTGCTGATCAATCTGAACTTCAACCTGAGGAAATCCCTGACAAACGAGGTGCAGTTCTCGCCGGTATTTGACGCGGTAATTCCCGGTAAACCGGTTCCGGGGCTGGTGGGCTATGTGTCCAATTATGCCGATAACACCTTGACCGTTTTCGATAAACAATCCATGCAGGTAAACGGGATTATCGCCACGGGGAGAGGGCCTAAGGGCATCGCTTTCGATCAGCGACGGCGCAGGGCTTATGTGGCCCTGTTCGACGATGATATGGTCCAGGTCTTCGATATCTCCACAGGAAATCTGGTCAACCAGATCAGTCTCAACGTGGGAGATAATCCCCAGGAGATTGCACTATCCCCTGACGGCAGGACAATTGTCACCACCAATACCGGAACTAACAGCATAAGCATCATCGACGCCAATTCCCTTTTCGAAACAGGCCGTGTCAGCGTCGGGGACGGCCCAACTTCAGCCCTGATAGATCCTTCCGGCAAAAGAGCTTTCGTCTTCAACACCACTGCCAATACCATTTCCGTTGTGGATCTGGCCAGGCGGTCGGTCCTGACCACCATCGCCACCGAACCTTCGCCACTAAGGGGGCAGTTCAACCGCAGAGGGGATGCCCTTTACGTTATCCAGAAGTTCAGTCCCTACCTGTCGGTGGTTAACCCCACTTCCCTTGCCGTCACCAGGCGCACCAACGTGGGGACCGGGGCAACTGCCATCAAGGTGGACACCAATACCGACCAGATCTATCTGGCAAAGGAGCAGGATGGCCGGATTGCCGTTTATGACCCATTTTCTTTCCTGCCCGGTGTCTCTATCGATGAGCCAGAAAGCACAAGCCACATGGCTATCGATGGCGAGGAGAATAACCTTTGCACTCTGGACGGGGAAAACGGTTCCCTGCTCTTTATCAATCTGGTGAGCAGGAAGATTGTAGGTCGGATCGATGTGGGTGAAGCCCCTTGTCAGGTTTCCTTGATTGGAGAGAGGTAACCGGTTCGTGGGCGCAAATTATCGTAGTTTCGGTTTTGTTGTCATCTTCACCCTGGCAGCCTGTCTCTTCAGCGCTACTTATCCGGCTGTTGCGGTAGCGGAAGGTTTGAACGGCTTTCTCGAGTGGGGCTACACCGGTATCGATACCAGGTCAAAAGGTGCCTCCGGAGAGGCGGCCAAGGCAAAATGGACAAATCTCAGCCAGAGATACAGCCTTTCATTGGACAAGAGCCTGTTTCCCAATCTGCGCCTGATGACCAGCGGTATCTTCGAAAAGAACCTGGGCCGGATGACCGACAATGACGCCAGCAGCAATTCCTCGGTGACCACCCTGCGCCCGTCGGTGGATCTTACCCTGAATACGCTGCTCTACACGGCCGGCCTCGGTTACAGCCGCAGGGATGAAACCACCAAGGCGACAGGGGTCAACCGTGCCAACGCAATAAATGAGGACTGGCATGCCATGCTGGGGTGGCGTCCTGCCGGTTTGCCCAAGGTGGATCTGCAGCTGACCAGGACCAATACCTTTGACGGCACCCGGCTTCTCACCGATTCCACCACAGACAGGGCACTGCTGGGGGTGAAGTATGCCCCCTGGAAGACCATGGATCTCAAATTCCAGAGTGTCTATACCGATGCGACGGACCGGCTGCTCAGGTTTGAAACCAAGAATTTGAATAACAGCGGCCGGATCAGCTATTCGGACCAGTTCTTCAACAAGCGGGTCAATGTGACGAGCAACTACACCGTCAACCGGCTGGATACCACCATAGTTTCCGGCAATGACGGAGAGGTGCCCTATCAGCTCTTTCCCTTCAGCGGGCTTTATGCTGCAAGCGACACCTGGACAGCTGTGGCTCTTGCGTCGATTCCGGCGCTGATAAATGGTGAAACCGGTGCTTCGGCAGGTCTGGATTCCCTTGGTGTCACCGCACCCGGCGGTGAGGCGCTACCGAGAAATATCGGTCTGGATTTTGTCAATCCCACGGAAATTAACACACTGTACGTTTTCATCGATCGAGACCTGCCGGCGATGGTCAGCTCCTTTTTCATCTGGGATGTCTATAAGACCGATGACGATCCTGCCAACGGCAATCCTCGGTGGGAATTGGTGCAGACCGCTGCCAGTGCCGGCTTTGGGCCATTGCTGGGAGGATTTCGTTTCCAGATCGAATTCCCCAATGTAACGGCCCGTGCCATAAAAGTGGTCGTCAGTCCCCTCACCCAGGTGGCTGCTGCCATGGCGCCCGGTTTTCAGGACCCCGAAAGGATACTGGTGACGGAGATCCAGGGCTTTATCAGGAGACCGTTGGAGCAGCTCAACAGAGACAGCGCAACTGTTTCGCAGGTCCTTAACCTGGATGTGAAGGCAAGGCTGCTGGCTTCTCTGCCCCTGTACTACGACAGCTCATTGTTTCTGAAATCGTCAGAGTCCGGTGTCAGGTCTACTTTATCCAATGGCCTCAGTCTGGACCACAGGTTCAACGGGATATTCTCTTCCAGTGCCAGGGTAGCCCGTGAAGATGACGATGCGGCTGACGGTCACCGGGTCGGTTATCTTTACACCGCATCGCTGAAGGCGACTCCTCTCAGGACCCTGAGCCACAACCTGGTTTACAGCGGCCGCCATGAGACGATCAGCGGCAGGGCCAAGGATACCAACTCCATCTATCTCCATAATCATGCGGACCTGTACAAGGGGGTGAGCGTCAACCTGTCCGGAGGGGCTACCTACGTCACTACCGAAACCGGGGTAAAAGAGGACGATTACAGCATGGTCTTCGGCGCCAACATCGTGCCGCACCCTACCCTGAGCATGAACATCAACTATACCCTGAACAAGACCATTTCCTCTCTGGCCATGGCGCAGAACCAGAATCCGTTTCAGCAACGGGGAGAATTCAACGCTTCTTTCCGCCCGTTTCCGGCCATGTACCTGTTCGGCTCTATCGGGGTGGTTGAGCAGAACAGTACCTTCGATACCTTGATGAACTACGGGGTCAACTGGTCCCCGTTTCCCGATGGAGCCATCCAGTTCGGCTTTGCCTACAATGAGAGCCTGCGCAGTCTCGAGCGGTCAAAGGAAAGGCTGATCTCTCCGAATCTTTCCTGGAAAATAACCAGTAAAAGCCTCCTTGACCTGAGTTACTCTTTTACCAGCTCCACGTCTCACAGGCAGTCGCTCGATTCAAAGATCTTCAACGCTACCTACCGGATCTTTTTCTGATTTTATGAAGGGAGAAGTAAAACAAAAATGATGCAACCAGGATGTGTGATGAAACGAATACGTATCAGTATGACTCTGATCTGCCTGATTTTTGCAGCCGGTTGTGGGACAACAGCCGACGTCTATCGGGACGCCAACATGGATTTTGGCTCGGTAAGAACCGTTGCCGTTCTGCCTTTTGCCAATCTCACCCGCGACAATCAGGCGGCGGAAAGGGTGAGGGATGTCTTTTCCAACATGCTTATGGCAACCGGCGCCATATATGTGATGCCGGCGGGGGAGGTACTGCGGGGCTTGTCCCGTGCCGGCATAACTAACGCCGCTGCTCCGTCCCCCGAGGACATAATCAAGCTCGCCGGTATTATCAAGGTTGATGCGGTTATCACTGGTGTGGTCAGGGAGTACGGCGAGGTACGATCCGGAAGTTCCGGAGCCAACGTCATTTCTCTCGGTGTCCAGGCAATCGAGGCCCAGAGTGGCAAAGTGGTGTGGAACGCCTCGTCGACCCAGGGGGGGATCGGCATGTCCGAACGTCTTTTGGGGGGAGGGGGAGAACCAATGAACAGGATAACGGAAAAGGCAGTGAATGAGCTCCTTGATAAACTTTTCAACTAAACTGGCTCTGTTGCTGGCACTGCTTTCAGGCGCAGGCGGTTGTGCCGCCGGAACCGGCACGGTCAAATCAGCGGCCATTCCGGAAGGAAAAAAACCATTCATAGTTGTCCTCCCGGTGGAAAACCTGAGCGGCGTGGCCGTACCTTTGAAAAGTATCCGGCAATCGCTGGCGGAAAAAATGCGGGAGCAGGGTGTTGGAGTACTGGATGAAAAGGGAACCGACCAATTCCTGGCCAGGCATCGCCTGCGTCACACCGGCAGCATCGACAGGGACACATTGGTGGCACTGAAAACAGAGACCGGTGCCGCAGCCGTTCTCATTTCATCCATGGAAATGAGCAGCGAAGCGGCGCCGCCAAAGGTGGCAATCTCCTGTCGTCTGGTTTCCACCGCCCCGGAGGCGAAAATTATCGGCATGACTTCGGCTGCCCTCGCCGGTGACGATGCTCCGGGTCTTTTGGGGATGGGAGAGATCCATAAACCTGACCACCTCCTTGAAAAGGCGCTGGATCCAATTGCGGTTCGTCTTGCCGGTGCCTTCAGTGGCCGGGAAGAAAAGGGCCGGAAGTGGATGAGGAAGTTCCGGCCCAAAACGGTCTATCATTCGCCGAGCTTGGATATGCAACAGCAGCGTACCATTGCCATTATTCCCTTCATTAACAAAAGTGGCAGGAAAAGCGCCGGAGAAATAGTTGCCTTGCACTTTGTTGAAGAATTGGCAAAAGATAATAAACATATTATCATTGAACCAGGAGTGGTGAGGCAGGCATTCCTCAAATTCAGGATCATTCTCGAAGGGGGGATATCCCTGGCCAATGCCGATGTCCTTTTCAATGATCTCAACGCCGACCTTGTCCTGACAGGTGAAGTTCAGGAGTTTCAGGACTACCAGGGGGGCATGGGGACGCCGAAGGTTGATTTCTCGTTGACCTTGCTGGACAGGAAAAGCCGGGAAGTAGTATGGACCTCCCACAGTTATAACGAAGGTGACGACGGGGTATTTTTTTTCGATCTGGGCAGAGTCAATACCGCAGGAGAAATGACCTCCCAGATGGCTGCGGCAATAGTGAGCATGATCGGGAAAAACTAAATGGTTTCCATCCGGAAACTCCGGATGAGAAACTAATGGTTTCCGATTCGGAAAGAGGGGATTTTTTGTTCTGGCAAGGAAATCAAGGGCTTGCGCGGAGACGTACATCGGTACGTCGCACAAGTAAGCCCGCAGATTGACGCCGCCAGGGCAGAAAAGAACCCTTTCCGGATGGAAACTAAATGACAGCAGGGGATAAAGGGAGAGTTATGAAACGAACCATGATGATGAAAGCATTTCTGGTCAGCCTTTTGTTCGGGACACTGTCGATCGCTGCTGAACCGAGTCCGGTTGCGCCAAAAACCGGCGACGAATTAAAAGAAAACGCCTCACCGGTGGCTGAGTCCCGGATTACCCTGAAAATACCGCTGCTTTCGCCAAAGTTCGCTTCCGTGCCGGTGGCGACGGTGGGGGACGACGTGGTGACCATGGAGGAATTCAATCAGTCACTGGCAGCTTTACATCAGCGTGCCGGGGAAGATGAATCGGCGGGAAAGAAAGACTATAACATCGTGCTCAATCGCTTGATCAACAGCAAGTTGATCGTTCAGGAAGCAGAAAACATGGGCCTTGCAGACCTTCCCGAGGTGAAGGAGAAACTGGAAGATTTCCCCAGGATGGCCATCAAGGAGGAATTGAAGGAGCAGCAAATCAAGGACCTGAAGCCGGCAGAAGCAGATACGGAGAGGTTTTACAAGGAAGCGGTCAAGGAGCTTAAGGTTAAATCTGTTCGTTTTGACAAGGAGGATGATGCCAAGGAACTGGCCAGGGCAGTCCAGGCCGGGGGCAATTTCGACGAGCTGGCAAACAGCCTGATCGAATCGGGCAAGGCCACCGGCGTCAAGGAAGGGGAATTCGTCAAGGCAAAGGAACTGCTTCCCCAGGTTGCCCACATTGTCTCCAGTCTCAGGGTTGGCGGCATTAGCCCGGTTGTTCAGGTGGGCCCCGCTTACACCATCCTCAAGCTGGAAGATATCCGCTATCCCGCTGACGATATGGAGGCCAGGGAAGCCGCACGGGAACAGGCCCTGGCCCTGAAACAGCTCCAGGTGCTTACCGAATATAACGGTATGTTGGTGAAGAAATACGCCAAGATAGACAGGAAGTTACTCGACAAGCTGGATTTCGAGTCAGCCAAGCCCGGTTTTGACAAGTTGCTCAAGGATAAGCGGGTCATCGCCACCATCAAAGGGGATAAGCCGATCACCGTTGCCGACCTGGGCGAAATGCTCAAGCAGAAGTTTTTCCATGGGGTCAAGGAAGCGGCCAAGGGCAAGCGTATCAATGAGCAGAAAATGCCGGCGCTATACGATATTTTCTACGCCAGACTTTATCCTATGGAGGCAAAAAAGCTCGGCCTGGATAAAACTGAAAGTTACAAAAACAGGATCAAGGATTTCAGGGACTCGCTGCTGTTCGGCATGTTCATCCAGAAAGTGGTAGCCTCTGAAATCAAGGTAACCGATGAGGAGATCAAAGCCCATTACAATGCGGAAATCGACGAGTTTTCACTGCCGGAGATGCTGAAGCTCCGGGGACTCGCCTTCACCAGGAAGGATTTTGCCGAAGCTGCCATGGAGAAATTGCAAAAAGGAACCGAATACCAATGGCTGCAGGCAAACGCTGAAGGTTTGGTGCCCGGTGATACGGAAGGGCTGATGTCCTTCTCGCAAACTCCGGTAACCCGCAAGAGCCTGCCCGAAAAAATGCAGGAAGCAATTGCTGCGGCTAAGCCCGGCGAGTACAGGTTGTTCGAGACGCCGGAGGGTTTTGTCTATGTGATACAGGTGCAGGAAGTGATCCCTGCAAAACCGCAGCCTCTGGAACAGGTGAAGCAGTCGATCACCAAGGAGGTCTTTAACCAGAAGCTCAACAAGTCCGTGGAAGATTGGGGTCAAAAGCTTCGGGAAGCCTATAAGGTGCAGGTCTATATCACCGACCTGGGCAATTAGCAGGCTGTCAGCGGAGTGCATACCGAAATATCTAGAGGGATCCATGGCAGAGAATGATGCTAATCAGGAGCCTTATTATCCAGGGTTTCCTGTTGGAGAAAAATATGTTTCATTCATTCACTGAAAATAAATTACTGATCATTCTGCTGCTGATCCTGTGCAGCTCCGTGATACTCCTTTCACCCAGGCCATCAGAGGCGGCGCGGACATTCGCCCGTAAGGAATGCCTGGACTGCCATAAGAAGTTTGCCGACAAATACCTGGGCATGAAGGATGTTCATGCGGTGGTCAAGGAGAAGAGATGCGAGGATTGCCACCTGCGCCACGGGGTGGTACCGAAGCTGCTTTTGAAGGAGACGGGGAACGCCCTCTGCTTCAAATGCCACAACAACGTAAAGACGGCCTTGACCAAGCCCAATGTACATACGGCCCTGAAAACCGGCAAGTGCACCCTCTGCCATAACCCCCATGCCTCCAACGGCAGTCATCTGCTGAAGGCAGAAGGCAATGAGATCTGTTTCCAATGTCATAAGAAGGACGATTACCAGAAGAAATTCGTCCATGGGGTGCTGGCCAAGCAAGGCTGCAAGGCCTGCCATTACTCCCACAGCTCCGACGAAAAGTTTCTCCTCGCCAGTGCCGAACCAAAGCTTTGCCTGGGTTGCCATGATAGCGGCAAGACAGGCTTTAAAAAGGCCCACGGCAACTATCCTGTTGAAACCAAACGCTGCACCATCTGCCACACTCCCCATTCTTCAGACCAGGCAAAACTTTTGCGGGGGAGCACCCATAATCCGGTTGCCTCCGGAGGCTGTGACGGCTGTCACGATGCCGTCACCTCAGCCAAACCCTTTGCCGTTACCCGGAAGGGGAGTGCGCTCTGCTATCAGTGCCATGACGAGAAGGGTCTGAAGGGGGATGGGAACATCATTCACGCGCCTTTCAAAGGGGGAGATTGCATCTCCTGTCATAACCCCCACACCTCGGACTATCCACGGCTTCTTGCCGCTGACGGCAACAAACTCTGCTTCGGTTGCCATAAGAATAAAGCTGCTGCCATGGCCTATCCCCATGCAGCAGTCGGCAAAGGGAAAGGCTGTCTATCCTGCCACACGCACCACGCTGCCAAAAACAGGGGGCTGCTGTCGGCCAAGGATGCGGAGCTGTGCTATCCCTGCCATGCCAGGACGAAAGATGCCATGAAAAACAAGACTGTCCATCCTCCCTTTGCCGGTGGTGAATGCAGTTCCTGTCATAATCCCCATGGCTCCAATATGCCCGGCATGTTCAAGGACCGAATGGACAACATCTGCTATGGCTGCCATCCGGAGGCCGAAACAAGGTTCAAGAAAAGTTATACTCACCGACCGGTCGCCGATGGTACCTGCACCTCCTGCCATAAGGCGCACAGCTCCGATGAAGGTAAACTGCTCAAGGCTTCGGGAGCCAAATTGTGCAGCCAGTGCCATGGCGACCTGATGAAGGAATCGGTGGGAGGCTCAAACCACATGCCGTTTAACAGCGGCGAATGTCTCACCTGCCATGATACCCACGGTAGCAATACAGCCGGGATGCTGGTGAAGAAGCAGGATCTGCTCTGCATGGAATGTCATATCGATCTGAAGAAAGGACTGGTGGAGGCGAAAAGCAAGCATCAGCCTCTGCTGGCAGGGGATTGCACCAAGTGTCACAGTCCGCACAAGTCATCCCTGAACAAGCTTCTTCTCGCCCAGGCGCCCGACCTTTGTCTTACCTGCCATAAGTCGCTGAAGGAAAAGATCGGCAAGGAGAAGGTACATTCACCGGCGGCAAAGGACTGCCAGCAGTGCCATAAACCGCATTTCGCCCCCTATCGGGCACTGACCGGCCAGCCGGTACAGGAGCTGTGCGCCCAGTGTCATGATACCGGCGACGCGGCCTTCAACAAGGGGCACCTGGGTATTGCCGCTGCAGATATGAACTGCATGACCTGCCACACCCCTCATGCTTCACAGGACCCGAAATTTTTCAAAGAGACGATACACGCTCCCTTCGCGGCCAGGTCGTGCGACGAATGCCACATCGTCGGCAAGCAGTAAAGGAGTTATCATGAAATATCTATCAGCATCGGCTTTCTGCCTGTTGACGCTCTTTTTCCTGGGATCGGCCACCCTATCGCAGGGAGCCCAGGACAATGCCCTGAAGTACAAGCTGAAACCGGGCGCCAACGGCAAGCTCTGCCTCAATTGCCACAATGATTTCCAGGAAAAGCTGAAAAAGCCGGTGATCCATACGCCGGTCAAAGCGGGTGAATGTACCGGCTGCCACAGTCCCCATACCTCATCCCATGGCAAGCTTCTGGCTTCGGATCCAAAGGATATCTGCTATTCCTGCCACGCAAGGCTTGGCCAGGACACCGACAAAAGTGTCCACAGGGTGGTTGCAGAGGGGCAATGCGTCAAGTGCCATGATCCCCATTCTGCAGCCAACAAGAACAATCTTCTCAAGGCTGGCAATGAACTGTGCCTGGATTGCCACAAGGATCTGGCCGGCATGCTGGTCAAGATAAAATTCAAGCACGCACCCGTGGCAAAGGGCTGTCTCAACTGCCACGATCCCCACGTTTCAGCCAAATACGGCTATCTGCTGAAAAACGATGTGCCGGCTCTGTGCATCGGCTGTCACAAGACCGACCGCCCCCTCTTTGCCAAACAGCATATGAACTACCCGGTGGCGACCGCCCGCTGCACCTCCTGTCATGACCCCCACGGTTCGAACAATCCTGGCATCTTGTTCAATGCCGTGCACAAGCCGGTGGCCAACAAGCAATGCAATCAGTGCCATGGGGAATCCGGCTCGGCCACTCCCCTTAAAACCAAACGGCCAGGTTATGAGCTGTGCAAGGGATGCCATAACGAGATGGTCAACAAGACCTTCGGTAAGAAACAGATGCACTGGCCGCTTTTGAGCAGGGATGGATGTCTTACCTGCCACAATCCCCATGCTGCACCGAAAAAGGGGCTGTTGAAAGACAATATGATCGCTGTCTGCGGCCGGTGCCACAAGGATACCATCAAGCGCCAGGAGCAGTCCCTGACCAAGCATCCGCCGATCCAGGACGGGGACTGCATGTCCTGTCATGATCCACATTCGTCGGACAACACGTTCCTTACCTCTCAGCCTTCGATCATCGAGTTATGCGGCACCTGCCATGACTGGCAGAAGCATTCCACCCATCCCATCGGGGAAAAGTTCAAGGACCCGCGGGACAAGAACATCACCTTGCAATGCCTGAGTTGCCACCGGTCCCACGGCACGGAATACAAGCACTTCATTCCGTTCGCCACACCAACGGAGCTGTGCACCCAGTGCCACGAACAATTCAAGAGGTGAAGACCATGATATCCTGCAGATATTTCTCCATGGCTCTGGCCATGATATCGCTCCTTCCAGCCCTGTCCTTTGCTGCTGATATGGTAAAGATCAAACATCTGACCACCATCTACGGCGACGAGAAAGGGGTGGAGCTGAAGAACCCGGAAGGGGTTGCGTGCGATGCTTCGTCACTGGTGGTTGCTGATTCGGGCAATGGCCGCCTGGTGCGCTATACGCTGGACGGGGACAGCGTCAAAGGGGGGGCGGAACTCAGGCCTGCCCAGTTGGCCAATCCGGTGCGGGTCCAGTTGTCCGCCAAGGGAGACATCTATGCCCTTGATGCCAAATCCCGACGCATCGTGCGCATCAGCCAGGCTGGCGCCTTCCAGGGCTATCTTGACCCTCAGGGTGTTCCAGCCCCTGCCTTTATCGCCTCTGCCTTTAAAATCGACAGCGAAGGGCGCTTCTATCTCCTGGACATCTTTGCCGAGCGCGTGCTGGTGCTGGACCAGGGGGGGAAATTCTTAAGCCAGGCGCCTTTCCCCAAAGGCTACGGGTTCATGGTCGATTTGGCGGTTGACGGCAAAGGAACCATTTATCTTGCCGACAGCACCAACGGCATTATCTATGCCGCTTCCGGTGCCGCCAAGGAATTTGCCCCATTGGTGAACAACCTGCGGGAGTACCTATCATTTCCGGGTTACCTTACCGTTGATGCACGGGGGAATATCCTGGTGGTCGACCAGAACGGCGGAGCCCTGGTGAGCTTCGGCCAGGATGGCTCTTTCCTTGCCAGGCAGTTGGGCATGGGGAGAAAAAACGGCCTGCTTTATTATCCGGGGCAGATATGTCTCGGACCTTCGGGGAGTGTCTTCATCGCCGACCGGGATAACAGCAGGATACAGTTGTTCGAAGCAGTCAAATAAACAGGAAAAGCACAGGAGCGATTTCAGATGAAGCACAACAAACTGTTTGCCGCTGTTTGTCTTATCCTTTGCTGTACCGTTGTCGGGACGGCAGGTGCCGATTTCAAGACCGGCCTGGATGCCTACCAGAGAAAGGAATACCAGACCGCCCTGAAGGAGCTGAAGGCGGATGGCGGCGCCGATGCCAGCTATGTGCTGAGCGTCATGTACTTTCGGGGTGAAGGGGTTGAGCCGAACAAGACCGAGGCATTGAAATGGCTGCAGCGATCGGCGGAAAAAGGTCTGGTACGGGCCCAGTACAACCTGGGCATGATGTACGACAAGGGTGACGGCGTTGCCAGGGATATGGCTGCCGCTGCCAAATGGTACCGCAGGGCGGCGGAAAAGGGGCATGCCCAGTCACAGTTCAACTTGGGGCTCATGTACACCAACGGCGAAGGTGTGGAAAAGGACAAGCAGGAAGCGATGAAATGGCTGCGCAAGGCGGCCAGGCAGGGACATGGCAAGGCACGGAAACTGCTCAAGGTGATGAGCGAGAAGTAGCAGGGACTGTACTTATCAAGGCTGAAAAAGGAAATTACATGAAAGCATTGAAACCGGTCCTACTGTTGATCATAGTTGCAGTGTGCCTGTCTTTTCTGGCCTGCAAGCAAGGCAATGATGTGACGGGGAAATGGAAAAACATAAATATGCCTGAAACGGTAGAATTCAGGAAAGACAGCACCGGTACCTTTAACGTGCAGAACAACCCAAGTCTTCCCTTCACCTGGAAAAAGCTCAAGGACGGGAGGATCGAGTTGCTCATCAACTTCATGGGCAATAGCCGAACCCTTTACGGCAGGCTGGAAAAGAGCAATACCTTTGTTCTTGCCGGCCAAGGGGAACAGGCCATTTACAACAGGATAGACTGACCTCGAATCGTTCGCCCTGCAGGACTGCAGTACGTTATTAGATTCGCTTAAATCGATTGTGGTAAAGGTTTTCCCCCGGTTACCGATACTGTTACTCAAGCTATGTCTGAAGTAACAGGGTAACATCAAGGGGGAAAAAATGGGTATCACGGGCATCCTGACAACAATTGCCTTGATCCTGACCACTGCAGGCTCCGGCTGGGCAGAAAAATTCCATGGAGGGCACACTGGTGCCTGCGAAGGCTGCCACGGCTCAAGGGGGGCAGACACCAACTATACCTCTCTTCTCGGTCCTGATCCCAGCTCCACCTGTCTGCGCTGCCATGGTGCTCCGAACCCCCAGGCACACCAGATAGCCACAGAGCCGGCCCCGGCCAGGGGGCTTGCACCCAAAGCCATGACTCCGGGTGGAGACTTCGCCTACGTGAAAAAAAACTACAGCTGGGTCAATACCAACGGCACCGGGGGGAGCAGTCCCGGTGAAAGGCATGGGCACAACATCGTTGCCGCGGCCTATGGCTATGTGGGGGACAGCACCCTTCATGTCTCGCCAGGTGGCAGTTATCCCGCCCAGTCACTCTCTTGCATCAGCTGCCATGATCCCCATGGAAATTACCGGCTGGTGGATGTTTACGGCACCATCGCCACCGACATAAATCCCATCGGCGAATCCGGTTCATATGGTGCCGTCCCCACCGCCAATGGAGCTGTCGGCAGCTATCGCCTCCTGGCAGGCAAGGGTTACCAAGCCGGGGGAACCAGCCATGTTTTTGCCCATGATCCCCCCATTGCCGTCGCTCCCAAGGAGTACAACCGCCCCGAAAGTGGCAGGGATACCCGGGTCGCCTATGGCAAAGGGGTGTCCAAGTGGTGCGCCAACTGCCATGAGGCATTCCTGCAGGGGAGCAGCATGAGCCATGTCCACCCATCCGACGCAGAGCTCGGCCCCATTGCCGGAGTCTACAACAATTACATCAAGTCTGGCGATCTGAGCGGCATCCAGGCCAATGCCTACACTTCACTGGTACCGTTCCAGACAACCGAAACAACCGATCCTCAACAGCTGGCTGCGGAGCTTACCTCCAGCAACGGCCCCAATCCCGACGACCGGGTGACATGCCTTAGCTGCCATCGCGCCCACGCCTCCGGTTGGGACGGCATTGGCAGGTGGAATATGAAAGGGACCTTTATCACCGTTGGGGGAGAATACCCGGGCATTGACGCAGGCGGCAAGGGGAAGGAAGGGGAAAATTCCACCGGCAAGCTGAGAACTGAGTACAAGGCAGCCATGTACAATCGGGACCCGGCACAATTTGCCACCTTTCAGCGGCAGTTGTGCAACAAGTGCCATGCACGGGATTGACCTGAAGGATGATGTTTTATCTCTCTTCGCCGTGGCGGACCCTTCGTCACGGCGATTTTAATTTGTGGCTGAAGGAGTATTCGAGCGAAAAACTGGTAAACTATGAGCCGCTGAAATCCAAATAGAGTCAGGGCTATCACATGTCGAAGGCGTTGCTGAAACAGCTGGCATACAGCGGCATCAGGCTTTGCATCATCCTCTATCTTGCCGTTCTCATGGCCAATTACCTCAATGGCCGCAATTTTTCCGATTACCTTGGCAAAACCATGATCAAGGTCCATGCGGAAGCCCGAATGGGTCTGAATGCAAACCTCCTCTCAAGTCTTCTGCTGGAGGGAAACCATGGCAAGCTGCAGGAGCTCCTGGATCGCAATTACAGCATCTACGCCCTGGTGATAACCGACTGCAGGACCGGCGAGGAAAACTGCAGCGGGCAGAACATTCTCTTTCGGACAAGTCCCGGCTTGATTCCAAATAAGCCCATTGATGCAACAGACCTGCTCAACTATCCGTATATAGTGCTCCGCAGACCGTCCTCATCCGTTCTCCAGCTGCTGCAGCAGATGGACGGCAAAGCCGGACATAGTGGCCAGATCATTGGGCGCGTCTATTCCATCAGCACCATTCCTTCTTTCAGTGAAGACTACCGGCAATGGTTGCATGATCCCTTCCGGGATAACGAGCTGTGGCGGCGATATCTGGCAACCATGACCTCCTGTCTCATGGGGGGGATATTCATCTGGCTGCTCCTGGAGCTTTTCCTAAAGATCAGACGAATAGAGCTGCGCAATGCCCGGCAGCGTGAGGCTGAGTTGGTCAAGGATGCCGACACTTACGTAGCCCAGCTGGAGGAGAAGGGGCGTCAGATTGAGGATCAACAACTACGGTTCAGCAGGCAGTTTGAAACCTACATCGGACGTATCAGGGGGCTTGAGCAAAGGCTGAAGGATGTGGTGGAATACCGCGAGGCTGCCGAGAGCATCATCAGGGATCTGGAAGAGGAAAACAACCGGCAGTCCAAACTATTTGAAGAACAGCTTGACCTGACCAGGGTTGAAAAGGAACAGCTGCAGATAGAGGTGGAGAAATATAAAAAGGCGGTGGGGCGGGACAAGGTGGAGGCTTCCAAGACCCTTTCCAGCGCCATCGGTACAAAGACTGGCACAGCTTTCGAACAGCAGGTGATCAGGATCGTCGCCGACAGTCCCCAGGCCAAAAGCGGCCATTGGCGGGTGGTGAGTCAGTTCGACGTGGCAACGGGCAACAGGGGGAGCCGCTTTATCGACTGTATCGTCATCAGCAAGGACTGCCTGATTGTCATTGAGGCAAAGGGCTACTTCGGCGCCATTGAAGCGGAAGGCTCGGTGGAGAATTCCAAATGGCTCTGCCGGGGGAGCGGTAACCAAACAGTCGAAGTTAAAGGGGACTGGGGAGAAAACCCCTATCACCAGGTGCGTGACTATGTGATGAACCTGATGAACATGGTGAAGGGACGGTTGCCCCAATTGCCGGTGTACGGGCTGGTCGTCTTTCCCGGGAAAAGCGATATCTCGGGTCTTGAATCGAAAATAGGCAGGTTTTACCGGATCACCACAGCGGATCATCTCCTATCGGTCCTGGGGCAGATGGAGGCGGAGGCAAGGCGGACAAACGCCTTCAGCAAACGCCCGGCGCCGGCTGAGATAGAGGATGTGATGCGGGGGAAATAGAATGTCAGGTCCAGGGAAAGCAGGTTAAAGCAGCAGGCTTCCCTTCCATGGCCAGGGCTGCGCAGTAGCCCACCGGAACGCCGATGTCATGGAGAGTCCATTTTCGGCCAAGCTCCGGATACTGTAGATCGTCGAGGATTGGTGGCTGGCCTGGGAGGAGAGAAACGCCGAAACTGTTCGCCGGGCGGGTCAGGCCGGTGCCGAGTCCTTTCAGATAGGCTTCTTTCCTGGTCCAGCAGCGGTAAAAAGCGGCCAGCTGCTGTTCATGAGGCAGGCTCGACAGTTCCTCGCTTTCCTTTGAGAGAAAAAAACGTTCCGCCATCCTGCAAAAGGGAATGGTCTCCTGCAGCTCTTCAAGGTCTATTCCCAGCTCAGAGCCTCCGCTGACGGCAAGAGCAGCCCGCTCATGCTTATGGGTCAGGTTGAAACGGAGCCTTTGATGCTCAGCCCGGTCGGCCAGATACGGTTTGCCCTGTTCCCCTTCGGCAAAGACCACACTCTCCGGTTCTTTCTCCAGATATCGGGCGAGAATGCGGCGGAGAGTCCCCCGTCCGGCTATGAACCTGTTTCGTACCGTCCGGTTGAGGGTCCGTTTTGCCCGTGCCAGCTCATCGGCAGACAACAGCTGCTCAAGTCGCTGCAGTTCCGCACTTTCAACATCCAGGGAATAAAAACAGACATGCACTTCTCCATGGGCAAGGGGCATGGATCTTACGCCTCCCTTTCGGAGAGCCAGGTTTTCAGGCGTTTCAGCCCTTCGGCAATACTTATTTCCGGCTGATAACCCAGATCACGACGGGCGGCGGAAATGTCGAACCAGTGGGCGGTGGAAAGCTCTTTGGCGACAAAGCGGGTCATGGGGGGCTCGCCTTTCATGGGGAGGAATTTCCATAGTTGCTCGCAGAGCGCTCCTATGGCATAGGCGGCCTGTGGCGGGATGGTTCGCGTCACCGGCGGCAGTCCTGCGGCGTCAAGGATGGCATTGACCATCTCCCAGAGGGGGATCGGCTGGCCGTTGGAAATGAAGTAGGACTTGCCCCCTATGGGGCTGTCATGGGTGAGGCGGTCGGCGGCGAGCAGATGGGCCTGGGCGGCGTTGTCCACGTAGACCGTGTCCACCAGACAGTGGCGGTTGCCGATGCGGCGCAGCTTGCCTGCTTTGGCGCGGGCGATGATCCGCGGCACCAGGTGATTGTCCCCGGGCCCCCAGATCAGGTGCGGCCGGAGAGAAACGGTAGCCAGCTCCGGGCCGTTGGCCGCCAGGACCATTTGCTCTGCAAGGGCCTTGGTCTTCGGATAATTCGCTTCGAAATGTACCGGGTAGGGGAGGGACTCGTCGCCCCCCTCCACATCCCGTCCGTCAAAGATCACGCTGGGAGAGCCGGTGTAGACGAGGTGCTTGATGCCGTTCTCACGGCAGGCGGCGATAATGTTTTCCGTGCCGGTAACGTTGGCTCGGTGATAGCCGGCGTAATCTCCCCAGATGCCGGCCTGGGCCGCCACATGGAAGATGATGTCGCATCCTGAGGCCGCTTCCATCAAGCAGTCCTGATCGGCCAGATCCCCCTGCACCTGTTCCACCCCCAGTTGTGCAAGCTCCGGGTATTCACTGCGGGAGAAGCTGCGTACCTCATCGCCCCTGGTCATAAGCAGCCGGACAATGGCGCTGCCGAGAAACCCGCCACCGCCGGTAACAAGAGCTTTCATTTAAGGCTCCGTGCTGCCCAGACGGCAAGCTTTTCCCTGAATATCTTTGCATTATGGCGGATATCCACCGGAAAAGCCGGGTGAAAGAGGATGGTGCTGATTCCCTGGGTATGGATGTGGGCCTTGGCCAGGTTCATCAGCTCCTGTCGCACCTTCTTCTTGTTGGCCCTGATACCCTTTTCCAGCTCCACGCAGAGAACCGGCAGCTGTTTGCCCTTTTCTCCGACTCCCACCAGGGCTGTGCGGAAGACGGAGGGATGGGTGTTGAAGACCGCCTCGCAGGGAATGGTGAAGAGGGTTTCCTCAGGGGTTACTACCCGATGGGATTTGCGGCCACAGAACCAGATCCGCCCCTGTTCGTCTCTCCCCCCCAGGTCGCCCATGCGATGGAAAAAGCCGCCGGTGGCCGGGTCCTTTATCTTGGAAAGCAGGTCTGCTTCCGGACGGTTATGGTAGCGGCGCGTTACCTGTTCTCCCTGAACGACAATCTCGCCGATCTTGCCGATGGGGGCGCGCAAGGCATCATCCCATTGATCAATGGGAGTGTCGCTGATCTCGATCACTTCCAGCCTTATGCCTTTCACCGGACTGCCGATGCAGACTCCGCCACCGGCCTCGGTGATGGCCCGGGTTTCGCCGAGGATTTCATCGCTGCCGATGGAGCAGACCGGCAGGGCTTCCGTTGCTCCGTAAGGGGTGAAAATCTGGGCGTCCGGCCTGAGCATGGCGGCAAAGCGTTCCATTACTGCCGCTGGCACAGGGGCACCGGCTGAGATGACCCGTTTCAGAGAGGGGAGTCTCTTCCCCTTCTTCACCCCATGGCGGCCGACCCGGTTAATGAGGGCGGGGGACCCGAACATGGTCGTAACATGATATTTCTCTATGGCAGAGATGATCTTCCGCGGATTTACCGAACCGGGTCGGGTAAAGTTCATTTCCGGGATAACGGCGGTCATCCCCAGGGCAGGAGCAAAAAGGGCGAACAGGGGGAAGGTGGGCAGATCGATTTCTCCCGGCTCGATGCCGTAGACCTGGCGCAGGGCCTCCACTTGGGCGGCGAAGTTGCCGTGGGTGTAGACTGCTCCCTTGGGGGAACCAGTACTGCCGCTGGTGAAGAGAATGGCGGCGATATCGTCCCGGTCGGTCGGGGCCATGGGAAAAGCTCGTTCCCCCTGGCCGGCGACAAGTTCCGCCAGGGTAATTCCTTCCCAGAACAGGCGCCGGCCGACGGTTACGAAGGTGCGCAGGGTGTCTTCTCCCCAGCCGAAGATTTTCCGTGCCATATGGGCCTTGGGAATGCCGATGAAGGCCTGGGGTTCGGCATCGGCCAGGCACTTTTTCAGGTTCTTCACTCCCAGCCCCGGGTCGACCAGCACCGGTACCGCCCCCACCTTGAACAGGGCAAAGGTCAGGGTAAACAGGTCGGGACCGGGAGTAACCATCAGGATGGTTCGAACGCCGCGGCCGATGCCGTAGGTTTCCAGGCCATAGGCGATGCGATCGCTCAGACGATCCAACTCGCTGAAGGTCAGGCTGCAATTCTTGTTGGGGAAAATGATGGCTGGGGTGTCGGGCTGGCTGTTGGCCATTTCGGGGAGGTGTGCGGCGATATTGACGAAGTCGGCTCTGCTCATGGTTTTATCTCGGTTCGGCTGAGGAAGTCTGAAATGAGAGGAATGATCTCGTTTCCCATATCCTCGAGGATATAGTGGCCCGCGTCACCGTAACTGTGCACTTCCGCAGCTGGAAAACGTCGCTTCCATTGGGCAAGAAAGGCGCGGTCGAAGACGAAGTCAAGCTCTCCCCAGAAGATGGACATGGGCAGGTTGCGGAACTGCTCCAGACCGGATTCCACGCTGCTGACCATGTCATAATTGCGGTCACCGGGGGCGAGGGGGATGTCCTGAACGAAGCGCAGGGTGGCGATGCGGTTCTGCCAGCTGTCGTAGGGGGCCTGATAGGCTTTCCGCAGCTCGGCATTCATGGGGTTCCGTTTGCAGCCGACAAATGATGCGGCCAGGCTGAAGGCGTTGAAACCGCGGACCAGCAGGGTCCCAAGCATTGTGTCTCGACAGATTTTCAGGGCCAGGGGAAATGGCTTTTCCTTGGGCAGATGGAAAGCTGCTGTGTTTAGGATTACCAGCCTTTTGATCCGCTCCGGATGGCGCACGGCATAGGCCATGCCGATCATCCCGCCCCAGTCGTGGACCACCAGAGTGATATTCTTATTCACTTTAAGATGGTCTATGAGTCGCTCCAGGTCGTCAACCCTCCGTGGAAGGGTATATTCGTAGCGGTCATCGCCCGGCTTGTCCGAAAAGCCACAGCCCATATGGTCGGGGACAATGCACCGGTAGCGGTCCCTGAGGGCAAGGACCAGGTTGCGGTAGTAAAAGGACCAGGAGGGATTGCCGTGGACCATGACCACCGGGTCGCCGCTCCCTTCGTCAAGGTAGTGGTAGGCCAGGCCATTCAGGTCCAGGTAGTTGCTGGTAAAGGGGTAGTGTTTTGTTATGTCCATGGCCATGCTGTGTTTACCTTATAAGTCTTGTAGTTGCCCCCTCTCCTTAGGGAGAGGGTTGGGGTGAGGGGGCGATGGTAAAGGTCGGTGGTAACGGCTACCCCTCATCCGGCCTCCGGCCACCTTCTCCCGGGGGGAGAAGGACTATGGGGTGGGTTTGGTCTACCACTCAACCCCAAGCATCAGACAATTGAGCCCGCTGCCGATGCCAAGCAGGGCCACCTTTTCTCCCGGCTCCAGCATCTCCCGCTCGTCGGCAATGGCCGCGGTCAGGGGCAGAGAGACGGTGCCCATGTTGCCCAGGTATTCGAAGGTGGTGAAATCCTTGTCGCTGGCGATGCCGAGGGTCTTCAAAATGGCGCTCTGGTGGGCGGAACCTACCTGGTGGCAGACCACCCGGTCGACGTCCTCGCTTTTCCAGGCAACTTCCTTCAGGAATGCCTGCCAGGTGCGCAGGCCCAGCTCAACGCCGTAATTCATGACGTTAACGCCGTCGGTGCTCATAGTCTGTTTGTAGCCATCCTTGCCATCGGGCACCATGCCCCACAGGCAGAGGCGGTGATGTTCGGGAGCGGCCTGGGTTGCTCCACCCACCAGGCGGCGCCGACCGGTGCCGGAAAAGGAGCCGTCGGTAAGCAACACGGCAACCGCTCCCGATCCTCCGGTCAGGGTGGCGAGGGAAACGGCGAAATGCTCCATGTTCCTCTCTTCCAGCATCCGTCCGATCATGATTTCGGTTATTTCCCTGGCGCTTTCGCAGGAAACAACCAACCCGGCCCTGATCTGTCCCAGCTCGATGCGGTTCGCCACATCCAGAATGCCGTTCAACACTCCGAGACAGGCGTTGGAAAGGTCGAAGACAGCGGCATTGCCCTGGATGCCTAGACCAGCTGCAACGCGGCAGGCGGTAGCAGGCTCGAACTGTTCGCGGCAGACGCCGGTGTAGATGAGGGCGCCAATTTCCGCCGGTGCGATGCCGCTGGCGTCCAGAGCCTTTCTCCCGGCAGCAATGGCTCCCTGTGACAATGGATAGCCGGGCTCCCACCAACGACGTTCGCGGATGCCGGTCAGGGCCTGCAGCTGGCCGGGGGCCAGGAAAAGGGACTTATAAAGTGGCTCCAGACGCGATTCAAGCTCGGACGATGTTATGACCATCGGTGCAAGTTCATAGCCCAAAGCCTCGATATGTACTTTTGAGTACTTCATGTTTTTACCCATGCTTTACAGTGAAATTGTTCATTTGATAAATGGTTTTTCCATCTACGGAGAGAAAACCATCGGCAGTCAGGTTCCGTTCTTCGTCGTTCGCTGCAGTGATCCATGCGTGGACCGTAACCCTGCTGTTTGCGGGAACCACCTGCCCCCGGTAGAGCCACCTATGTCTTTGCCCAAGTGCAATGACGGCAACGGTTTCCCCTGCATTGCAGCCCCAGCGCTCAACTGCAGCAAACTTCAAGAGCTGGAGGAACGACTCCAGGCCCAGAGAGCCCGGTGTGACAGGATCCTGGTAAAAATGGGCCTTGAAGAACCACTCGTCAGGGTCCACCTCTTTTATGCCTCTCACATAGCCGAGCCCTTTCGGACCTCCGTCCGGGACGAAGAGATCGATGCGGTCGATCATGCGCAGCATTGTTTCCGGGAAAGGGGCGTTTTGGGGGTAGGACAGGCTGCGCCCCCGTTGTTCCTCTTCGGCGGTCGGCTGGTAGATGACAGCATCGCGGACCCCCACCTGGTTGGCCAGCGCTTCACGGGAGAAGAAGCCAAACATGGTATCACCTTCGTAGATAATCCCTTTTCCGTCGGCGACACTGAAGTCGAACTCCTGGATGATCATGCCGCCGCTGGTGGCGACTTTGGTCATGGTGGCGGTCGCGGTAAGGGTGCCGCTGTCAGGTGTCACCGGGCGATGCTGAACCGCATTGCCCCCCAGATTGCGGAAAGAAATATCCGTAGGGCTGTTGAGTGCCGAGCCCACATAGGCTGCCAGCCAGCCGCAAGGCTGCAGAGCCGCCTCCAATAGCACGCAGAAGGGCATGAGCGGTTGACGCTCCGCTTTGAAGTACCATTCATCGACGGGAATCTCGTATTGGGCTTCGGCCATGGCGCCGGCGACCATCTGCCACGGTTCGCCGCGCAATCCGGTGACCCGGTCCATGAACTGGAAAGGAGGGCCGGGGAGTCGGGCGATCTTGCGGTCGTTGTCGAAGATGCGGTAGCGGTCGCCGAAGCCTTCCGACGGTTTGCCGTTACTGTAGGCGAGGATCTGTTCCTTGGTGTAGATGGCGGGTTTGTGTGCGCCTGCAGGAGCCTCGCCCTCCTCCTGACCCCTCTCCTTTATGCCTCGTGGGTACCTAAAGGGAGGGGGAACAAGAGAGCTCCCTCTCCCCTGGTGGGAGAGGGTTGGGGAGAGGGAGGTAGCCGCAGACTTCCGACCCTGCCACAACTCTACCAGCTTCTCTTTATTGGTCCCGCTCAACCTTACCGACATGCTGGTAATCTCGACAATAGCTTTGCCATCCGCATACATCAGCGCATCCACAATGGCATAGGGTTCAGGGCGATAGCCCAGTTCCCGGATGGTGATTTCATAGGCGGCGACCCTGGTGCTTTCCAGGACCTGGCCGCGGCAGCAGAGCCGGCTCGCTACTCCTGGCACCGGCTCCCAGGCCGCTTCGGCAGCTTCCGCAATCCAACCCATACGCAGCAGGTAAATACGCAGGGTATGGAGGCAGCACTCATACATGAGGGTGCCGGGCATGACCCGGTCGTCGACGAAGTGGCAGGTGATGAACCAGTCATCGGGATGGATGTCGGCTTCGGCGCGGATCATCCCCAGGCCGTAACGGCCGCCGGTGGGATCGAGCTCCAGTACCCGGTGCACCAGCTGCATCCTTCCACCGGGAATGGTCAGGGGGGCGGCCAATTCGATGTGGGCGAAGAGGGGGCCGAAACTGCCGGCCAGATCGCCTCTCCTCAAGCTCTCCAGCTGGGAGGCGGTGTAAGATTCTTTGACCATCGGCACCAGTTCCATCCAATCGGCTGGTCGTTTACCGGCGATCTGGCGCAAATCGAGGGCTCCCTTGACAATTCCCTTGCCTGCTGCCAGCTCGCCAGCGGTAAAGAAGCCGGCGCAGCCGTCACGCATGGTGAGAAGCGGTTGCCCGTTGACCGTGGCATCGAAGCGGAAGCGGAACAGGTAGGTATCACCCTGGCGGAAGAAGCGCTCGATGCTGATATCGTAATGGATGGTTTCGCCAGGAACGGGCAGTGCTCGATGGAATGTGACCACCGCATCGAGGAGGCGATAGACGGCCAAGCCCCTGGTGATGAAATCGATTCCCAGGTAGCCCGAGAGGAAAAGGTCGGCCTGCCCGGCTTCGACGGCAATACAGGTGGGAATGCGGCCACCATCCAGGTACCAGGCGCCGGGATGGATATCGTGCTCGGTTACCACACGGCCGCTGGTCATGGACTTCGCCTCCCCCTCGATGCTCATGATCCGGTCCACCAGCATCAACGGTTCATCGGGGAGACGGACCCGGGTGGGGAAGGAATCGGCTTCGGCAAAGGCCGGGCCGAGCATGCGACCGACCAGGCCACGGGCGAACTCCAGGCACATTTCCCGGTCGAAGGCTGCTTTCGGCCCAGGTTCAGGAGCAGTTAGCGGTCTTGGCGAATCAAGGGGGAGGTGGTCAATGATGATCCCGGCGGCGGTCAGTTCGTTCCGGATGGAGAACTGATAAGCCAGGGTATCGGCCATGGTCCGGCTGAAGCTGTTCGACACCTTGAGAAACGCATCATGGGCTTGCAATTGTGCCTGCCGGGCAGCGGCAAAGGCTTGCATGAGCGGGTCCCCTGTCGCCGCTGGAGATTGATGACAAAATACAGCAGATGTAGTTGCCGATTCCCTTTCCGTAATGGGAGTCTCAGGTGCTACTGCTGTCTTGGGAGGTGCTGCAACTACCCCTTCACCTCGTGGAAGGGGGCGTGGGGAAGGGGGTGTTGGAACCGGTCGCAATGTGGGCTTGGGTGGCTCAAAGGGTCTATTGACCATGACGATCTGGAATTGACGCTCACCTTTTGCTGTGGAAACCGGTATTGCTTGTTCTGCATAAAGGGGCGAGAGATCGACCGGTATCCGCTCGGCGATGAGCTGGGCCAGGAGGCGAAGAATCGCCGAGGTGCCATCGATGCCGGAGAAGCAGGCTGACCTGGCCAGGTGGGGGCGCTCTCCAAGGATGCGGCCAATCATTCTGCTGCAGGAGCTGCCGGGTCCCATTTCCAGGAAATACCTGACTCCTGCATCATATGCTGCATTGACGACTGCAGGGAAATCGATGCCCTCCACCGCCTGGGCAAGGATGGAATCGGCTGCACTGGCGCGGGTGACGGAGTATGCTTTCCCTTTGGCGCCGCTGTAAAATGTAACCCCCGGTGGCGGAGTGGTCTCAAAGAGGTGCAAGTCCCGATACGCCTCGGCTACCTGTTTCGCCACCTCGCAGTGAACGGTAGTAACTCCGTGCAGGGGGTAGAACCGGCATTCCAGCATGGCTACCAGACGTTTCACCGCCTTTGCATCGCCGCCGATGACGCATTCGTCAGGGGTGTTGACGATGAGGAGGTAGACCCGCTGGGTGGAGCGGAGGGCGCGGCGCACATCCTTGGCCGTTGCCTCGACAACGCCGATGCTCCACTCCACTTCCTTACCTTCCCCCAAGCCCCAGGTACGGGCAGCGGCGCGGCATTCGCCAGCCAGGTCACGGGTGAAGAGCGTTGATTTGCGCATGCGCATCAGCATCTCATCCCGTGCGTGCCATGCCCCCAAGGCGAAAAGTCCTGCCGATTCCCCCAGGCTGTAGCTGATGACCGAGGTCGGTTCGATGCCGAAGCTGCGGACGATATCGCTGACTGCGACGCCGGTTGCCACCTGGCCGAAGATGACCGCCTCGTGGTTGTTGTTGACCTCTGCTGCAGGAGCGCCGTTCCAGAAGTATTCGGGCTGGAACTGGCTGCACAGGTAAAGGTTTCTGCCGTCCTGGCGGCGGAACACCTCCGGCCAGGCAACGGACAGTTCCATGCCCATGCCGGCATAGTGGTTGCCGGACCCTGGAAAGACAAAGGCGATCTTACCCTCAGTGCCGATGGGAGAAGCTGAATAAAAAAGCCGGTCGCGAAGCATGGGCTGCGCCAGGATCAGGGCATTTCCTCCAGCAACTACTGCCTTGGCCTGCTCCATGAGAGCCGCAAGCTCGTCCACATTTCTGGCCACCATGGTTAGGGCAAGTGTTTTGCCAGAACCATTTCGTGCCTGCCATTCCAGTGCCAGCCGGGCCAGATCGAATTTCTTTTCGCCATTTAATTGACGCAGCTGGTCCAGTCCCTGGGTCAGCTCGGCCTGATTGTTCCCGGCCACCACAAAGATGAATTCACCCAGGGAGCCTAAAGGCGCTTGACGCTCCCTTTGGAAACGCTGGGGGACCGATGCCCATCCTTCCAGAACAACATGGCTGCAGGTGCCATCAATACCAAAGGTACTGATCCCTGCCCGGCGCGGTCCCTCTGCCCGGTTGCGCAGCCAGTAGCGTGGGCTGCGGGGAATGTGGAGTGATCCCTTGCCCGACAACTCCGGCAAAGGTGACTCTACACCGCGGCACGGCGGGATGATTTCATGATAAAGGGCGAGACAGCCCCGGACGAAGGAGGCAAGGCCGGAGGCGGCGCCGCAGTGGCCGATATCACCCTTGACCGATGTAACGGCGCAGTGGCGGGGCTGGTTGCCGGCAAGGAAACCAGCCAGGGCCTTTGCTTCCATCCGGTCTTCGGGAGGATTGCCGCTGCCGCAGGCTTCCAGGTAGCTGATGCTGTGAGGCTCCACACCGGAACCGGCATAGGCCCGTTCCATGGCTTTGGTATAGGCTTTTTTCCCTGGGTTGACGATGCCCCCCCCGGCGGTGCCGATGCCCTTGATGACCGCATAGATGCGGTCACCATCGCGCTCCGCATCTTGCAGCCGCTTCAATACCACTGCCGTGGCTCCCTCACCGACCGTGCTGCCGCATGAACCTTCATCGAAGGAACTGCCATTGCCGTCAGAGGCGAAAGGACGCCGGGAATGATGGCCGAGGACGGCGCGCAGGTCGCCGGCAAAATCCACTGCCCCGACAAGCGCCCGGTCGATCTCGTGGGCATGCAGCAGCCTGACCGCTGCTTCCAGGGCACGGATGCCGGAGCCTTCTTCGTTGGAGACGGTGAAGCTCGGTCCGCCGACCCGAAACTCACGGGCGATACGGCTGGCAACGATATTTCCCAGGGCGCCCATGGTCCTGTTGGCGGTGAGAGACGGTCCGGCAGCCTCCCGCAGCTCGGCTGTCCATCCTGCAAGGTCGCCGGGAGTAAGTTCATTTCCCAGCTCCTGCTGCCACTTTCGTGCTTCTTCTGCCATTGACCAGCGGAAGCTGAAATTGGTGCTGTTCAGGTCCAGTGCAATGCCGATGAGGACCGCCGCCCGGTCATTGCCTTCACGGCCAAGACCGGCGTCGGCCATGGCTGCTGCGGCAGTTTGCAGCATAAGGAGCTGTTGGGGCAGCATTTCTTCCATTTCCAGCGGCGGAATGCGAAATTGATCGGTGGCAACGGCAAACTCGTCGATATAAAAGCCCTTGAACGAGGCCAGATCCAGCTCTTCTTCCCTGAACCACCGGCTTTTCTCTGCTCCCCACCAGCGCTGGGGTGTGGTCGGTTCAGCGCTGCCATCGCCACCCAGAACCCGTTCGGTGAACTTTTTCAATGACTGCCAAGGACCGAAGCGGGCATCAATGCCGACGATGGCGATATCAGCCGACCCTTCCATAGTCGGGGCCTTTACGGCAATCGCCCGTGAGCCCGAATGGTTGTCTGGCAGCCACTCTTCAACCAGCAGATGGCCATTGATGCCGCCGAAACCGAAGGCGCTCACTGCTGCCCGGCGGGGAATCCCCTCACCGCGCCGTTGCCATGGGCGTGCACTGGCCAGCACCTGGAATGGGCTTCCCTCAAGATCAATGGCGTCCGGTGGTGTGGAAAAACTTGCAGTGGGGGGAAGAATCCCCTCGTTCATGGCCAGGAGCACCTTGGTCAGGGCCGCTGCGCCTGCTGCAGTCAGCAGATGGCCGATATTGGATTTCACCGAACCGATAACGCAGGATGCGGCAGTAGGGGTCTCGCTCCACAGCTGCTTAAGGCTGGCAAATTCCGTTGCATCGCCGACGGCAGTACCGGTGGCATGGCACTCGATCAGATCCACATCTTGCGGCTTCCAGCCACTCTGGGCATAGGCAGCGCCCATGGCCCGAAGCTGCCCCTCGGATAGAGGGGCGAGCAGACTGCCGCCCACGTCGTTGGAGAGGCCGACTCCCTTGATGATTCCGTAAATCCGGTCACCATGAGCTACGGCATCCTCGGTTCTTTTCAGAAGGAAGATGCCGGCCCCTTCGCCGACGACCAGTCCATCGGCGGCAGCGTCAAAAGGGGAACAGATACCACGTTTTGACAGGGCGCGGAGCTGGGAAAAGCCCATCTGGGTATAAAGGGGGTCGGGCCTGGAGACGCCGCCGGTGAGCATGGCATCGGCGCGACCGGAGAGAAGCTCGTCCATGGCCAGCTTTATGGCATAGATGGAACTTGCGCAGGCAGCGTCGAGAGTGCAGCTGCCCCCCCCAAGGCCCAGTGCGTTTGACAGAAGTCCGGCAGGGAGGCCGGCGACATAGCGGTTGATGGGATCGATGTCTTCCCGCTTCCTGGATCGACCGAGAAGCTTTTCCTCGAAAGTTTTGCCCAACCAGGCGCGGGTCAGTTTTGCGGATGTTTCAGTGGGAAGGGCCAGGTTGCCGATGATGACTCCCACCCTGGAGCGGTCAAGGGGGGCGGTGATGCCGTTGTCGAAAGCCCTTTTCCCTGCGTGGAGCAGGAGTTGGAAAAGAGGATCGAGACCGGCGACGAGGCCTGGATCGAGGGCAATGCCGTCAAGCCTGGAGATGGGTGGCAGCTGCTCGATAAAGCAGCCGCGCCGTGAGTAAACATGGTCAGCTTTTCCCGGGGTCGGGTCGAAGACCCCATCGGCGGCAACGTGCCATCTTTCAGCCGGAACTTCCCTGGCTGAAGTGCGCCCGGCGCGGATATTTTCCCAATACTGCTCAAGGTCGGGGGCATCTGGGAAAATGGCGCCGATGCCGACAATTGCAACCGAAGGTTTTTCCTGCATTCTCAGGCTGCTCCCAACTGGACTCCGCCTGTTTTGGCGAGCTGGTTACGCTGAAAGGCCTGTTTCAGTGAGGGGTCAATGACGCACTCGTATCCTTCCAGGCGGGCAACAAGCTTGCCCGAATGCCGATCGAGGAATTCCATGTCGGCAGTGGCGCTTTTCTGGCGTTCTTCAGTGATGCGCACCACCACCTGAACTCCTTCAATGGGGAAACTGTCCACGTACTGACGATACCGGCCGGCAAAGCATGGAAGAGATCCGGCGCCGAAGCGCTCGAAGGACCAGAGGATCATGAGCTGGAAGGCGCTGTCCATGACCAGGGGATCGGTGAGCCATACGCTACGCAGGGGCTGCTTGATCCAGCTTGCCGGTGACGGCGCACCCTTGGCCATGGCGGCAATCCCTTTGGTGGAACAGCCGATCACCTGCTCGATGCCATGCAGTTCAGGGCCGTGGAAAAGGCGTTCCTTGTCGTAAATCTTGCCGTTTTTGGGCTCGTAAGGAGTGGAGGGTATTTCGATGATGGAGCGAATCCCTTCGGGTAGCCGCCCTGCCAGAATGATTTCTGCTTTGGCGTGGAGGATCTTTTTGCCTTCTACCGTGGCACTGGTCAGTTCAACGGGCACCAGATAGAAGGAATCCCGTTTTTGGGCCTTGCCGGCCAGGAAGCTGAGGGTGCATGGGGAGCCTTGTTCGAAGACAACACCCTTGCAGATGCGCAGGTCGTTGAAACCATGGAAATGCAGTCCGGGATTGCCATGGAGGGCGCCATGGGCCAGCCATTCAACGATGACGGCCATGGGGAGCACTGCCTTGCCGTCCAGGACGTGGGAGCGGAGGAACGGGTATTCATTGACGGTCAGGTTCAGGGCAAATGCTTCCGGCAGGACCTGGGAGCGGGAATTGGGTGAGATGGCGGAAAGTTCACCGGCAGCGCCGGCAATGGCGACGACCTCGACTGGCGAGCCTGTGGCAGCAATCTCGCGAACGAGGAAATCGCCACCGGCAGCAAGACCGATCAGTCCGATCCCTTCGCCGGCGAAAACCTTTTTCAGGGAAGGAGTTACCATGCCTCCGTCCCACGGTCCCCAGTTGATGCTGACTACCCTGCATCCAGGACGTTTGCGCATTTCAGCCTGGGCCAGCTTGTTGAGGACTTCATTGGCCACCGCATAATCAACCTGGCCGACACGGCCGAAACGACCGGTGGTGGAGGAGAAGAGGGCGATGAAGCGGAGCTCGTCTTCTGCCGTGGCATTCAGCAGGGAATGCAGACCGTCGACCTTTGTGCCGTAGACCATGGCAAACTGGTCGACCGATTTGTCGACGATCAAACGGTCTGCCAGGACCCCTGCCCCATGAACGAGACCGCGGATTTGGCCATGTTTCTGCCTGATGCCTGCCAGTAGATTTCTCACCTGGCCGACATCGCGGATATCAACCGAGTGATAGGCGGCTTTGCCCCCGGCCGCTCCGATGCGGGCAAGGGTGGCGCGAAGCTCACGTCCGGCAAGGACGCCCCGGTAGCGCTCCTCGATATCCCTGGGATGGAGTTTGCCCCCGGCCTGCTCGATGATCCCCTTCTTGATCTGGGCTTCCTCCGTCAACGGGCTCAACCATGCCGGTTCCTGGACAGGTTCGGGACTTCTGCCCAGGAGGACCAGGAAAGGACGGTAGGCCCGACTGAGAGCTACGGCAGTTTCAGCGGTCACGCCCCTGCCGCCGCCGGTGATGACGACGACATCTCCTTCGCGCAATGGCGTGGAAGCAGTCTCGGCAGCGGGAAGTTCGGCAAGTTGAAGGCCTACGCGCTGTTCCGGGCCAAGACCCACTTCCAGAGGACCGACGCGGAACAACTCCGAGGTAATGGCCTCTGCCATTGTCGTCGGATTCTGGAAAATGCCGAGATCCATGGCCTTGCAGGTTACCTCAGGCCACTCCCGCGCTGCGGTCTTGGTAAAACCGGCAAGTCCGCCGGATAAGGGATCAGCAAGCTCATTGGTCGTACCGCAACCGAAGGCGCCATCAAGCCGGGAAATGGTAGCAAAGCGCGCGCCCCCTTCTACACCCGCCTTGCGCAGGGCAGGTGCGGCGCTTTTCAGGAGAATGAAGGCCTTCTCCAGGAACTGCCCATCCGTTCCGCTTTGGGGTGCAGAGATTACCAGACCTGCAAGTTTTGCCGGCGGGATAATTTCATGTTCCTCATGGTTGCTGATCCTGCGCACGGTAAAACCGCGGCGGAAGAGCATGGTGCAGAGCTCGGCGGTAAAAGGGGAACCATCGTCGGTTACCCAGAACTCACTGTCCGTGCCTATCTGTAATTCTTCAGCATCTTTGGTGACGCCAAGCTCGCCCGGGAGGATGGTGCTGCGGGAGATTCGGGATTCTTTCCCTGATTCCGGCTCTGCAGCAGCCTGCAGTGATGATTGCACAGGGGCAGGCTCGGCAGTTGCAGCAGTACTTCCCAGATGCCGGGCTATCTCACCCAGGGTTTTCAGGGTGCCCAGATGCTCGGGACCTATCACCGGTGCGCCGGGAAGGCGCTCCTGGATGGTGGAGAGGATTTCCACCCTTTTGATGGAGTCGATACCCAGGTCCGAATCCAGACCCATCTCCATTTCCAGCATCTCCACCGGATAACCGGTCTTCTCGCTGACCACCTCCAGCAGAACCCGCGAAACATCGCCAGCGCCTGCCGAGATGGGCATAGCGGCCGCCTGTGGGAGGGCGGCCTGAACGGGAGTTGACCCGGCGCCGAGATAACCGGCTATGTCGCCCAGGGTGCGCAGGGTACCCAGGTGTTCAGGCCCGATGACCGGCGTGCCGGGGAGGCGTTCCTGAATGGCCGAGAGAATTTCCACCCTTTTAATGGAATCGATGCCCAGGTCGGCATCCATTCCCATTTCCATTTCCAGCATCTCCACCGGATAGCCGGTCTTCTCGCTCACCACGGCCAGCAAAGTTTCGGCTACGTTGCCGGCAGCTGCAGGTGCTGTTGCCATGGAACCTGGTGCGGCAACAGAGGCTCCGGCACCTAAATAACCGGCAATATCACCCAGGGTGCGCAGCGTACCAAGATGTTCCGGGCCGATGACCGGTGCGCCGGGGAGGCGTTCCTGAATAGCCGAGAGAATTTCCACACGTTTAATGGAATCGATGCCCAGATCGGCATCCATGCCCATTTCCATTTCCAGCATTTCGACCGGGTAGCCGGTCTTCTCGCTCACCACGGCCAGCAGCGTTTCAGCAACCTGGATGTTGCCGGCGGAAGACAGGGATGCCGTGACTGCCTGCGGTGCAGGAGCAGAAAGAGGAGCTCCGGCGCCCAGATAGCCGGCAATATCGCCCAGGGTGCGCAGGGTACCCAGATGTTCCGGGCCGATAACCGGTGCGCCGGGGAGGCGTTCCTGGATAGCGGAGAGAATTTCCACTCTCTTGATGGAGTCAATGCCCAGATCGGCATCCATCCCCATCTCCATTTCCAGCATCTCCACCGGGTAACCGGTTTTCTCGCTGACCACGGCAAGAAGGGTCTCCGCCGTCCGATTGGCGGCCGCAGGGGGCGCCGGATTCGGGGCAGAAACTGCAGGTGCTGCAGTGGCAGGCGCCGAAGGAGCCTGAACCGGTTGGACCGCAACCTGTTGCACGGTGGCTGATGGGGCAACGGAAGCTGGCAGCGGCATTGATCCGGGGGTGATCGTTCCCTGGAAAAGGCGCTGTTGTTGCTCCAGCAGGGTCTGAAAAGTACGGTTGGCTGCTTCCTGTCCCTCAAGAAAACGCCGGTGCAGTTGGGCAGTATCCTCCTGCATCTTTTGCAGCAGCGACAGGCTGTCGCGGGTGACACGCATGGATTCGGCCAGGGCATCCGGGGAAACGGACGTTGTCGTATGGGAAACTGCCGGTCCTTGGGAATGGAAAGCCGCTGCCGGTTGGGTCGCTGGCTGGACAGGCCGGGCAACGTTCGGTTGAATCTGCTTTGGCAGCGGCGGCCGTTTTGCTTTAGGCTTCACGTAATTGGCACCGCAGATGGGCACCGTCATGGCCGGTTTTTTTCCATTCCCGGCAGGAATCTCATATCCTTCATCCCATATTGACAGGCGCACCGGGTACCCCAGCACGACCATCTGGGCAAGGAGCCTGCCCAGGTCGGCAATGCCCGAGCGCTTGCCGGCTGAAGAATCCAGGGCAACAGCCAGATGCTCCTTGTCGCCGAGAATGGCTTTGACGAGCCCGGTGAGTCTGGCTCCCGGACCTACTTCGACAAAGGTGCGTATCCCGGCGGCATACATGGCGTCAATCTCGGCGACGAATTCGACCGAGTTGGCCAACTGTCCTGCCAGAAGGGCCTTGGCAGCAGTATTTTCAGCGGGATATTCAGTGGCTGTGGTGTTGGCATAAACGGGTAGTTGGGCGGGATTGAAGATAACGCTGTCCAGCGCTTTCTGAAAGGGTGCCGCTGCATCGGCGACCAGGGTGCTATGAAAGGCTGCGGCAACGGGAATCTTCTTGCAGGGGATGCCGCGGCCGGTAATGATATCGGCTGCCCGGTCGATCTCGGCGCTCTTGCCCGACAATACCCCTTGGCTGGGGGCATTGCGGTTGGCCAGGACCAGGTCGATCTTTTCCTCGGCCAGCAGCTGTTCGATTGTTGCCAGAGGGGCCGATACGGCCAGCATGCTTCCCTTTTCCCCCTTTGTCTCCCCCATGAGGCGGCCGCGCAGGCGAGACAGCTGGTTGAGCGTCATTTCATCCAGTCGTCCTGCAGCGTGAAGGGCAGTCAACTCGCCATAGCTATGTCCGGCGACGGCGTCAGGGTTGAGCCCGAAGGTTTTAAGAATATTCAGCGCCCCGGTGCTGACCGCGCCTATGGCCGGTTGGGCAGATTCGGTGGCCCGCAATGCCACTTCCTGTCTTTCCCTTGCTTCCCCATCAAAGGCAGTGGGGGGGTAGATGAGGTCGGAGAGGCGTTCGCCGGTGGCGGTTGCAAAACCGTCATCGGCAGCAGCTAAAGAGTCGAGCATCTGCGGGAAGTTGCATGCCAGGTCTCTGAGCATACCGGTATATTGGGCTCCCTGGCCCGGAAAGAGCATGCCCAGCTTTCCCGGGGGCGAACCATGGGCGAAAAAAGCGCCATCGGGGGTGCTCCAGGAACTGGCGGCATTTTTGCCGAGCATCATCTTGGCGTTATTGACAACAGTACCCAGATTGGTTTTTTCCCGTTCAACGACAAGAGCCATGCGGAAGGGAGCTCTGCTGTCAAAGGCGGCACGGCTTTTTGCGGCAAAAGCCCGCACTTCTTCCCACGAAGCAGAAGCAGACAGGTTGTCCAGGGCAGCCTGCAGCTTATCGGCGCCCTGTGCCGACAGGGCAACGAGCTGGACATTGCCGTCCCAGTCTGCTGCTTCTTTTGCCGGTTTGTATTCCTCAAGGACCACATGAAAATTGGAACCGCCAAAGCCGAAAGCACTGACGGCGGCCCGGCGGGGCCCGTTGTCACGGGGAAGCCAGGGTCGCTTCCGGGTGGTAAGATAGAACGGAGTACGCTCGGCTGTCACCTCTTTCAGCGGCTTTTCCACCTTGATGGTCGGGGGAAGCACCTTGTGGTGCAGGGCCAGGGCCGATTTGATGAGGCCTGCGGCGCCTGCCGAGGCTTTTGTATGGCCGATCTGCGACTTGACCGAGCCGAGGGCGCACCACGGGGTATCTGCTTCACCATAGACGTCGCGCAAAGCGCTTACCTCAACGGCATCCCCCACCTTGGTGCCGGTTCCGTGGGCTTCTATGAGCCCGATGCTGTCGGGAGTGACTCCTGCCCGATTATAGGCATCAACCAGGGCTTTTTTCTGGCCCCCGGCACTGGGTGCATAGATGGCATCCCCCTTGCCGTCGCTGGAGGAACCGATGCCGCGAACAACTGCATAAATCCTGTCTCCGTCCCGCTCTGCATCAGCCAGCCGCTTGATAACGACAATGCCCAGGCCTTCGCCGAGAATGGTACCGTCTCCCGAGGCGTCAAAGGGTTTGGCATTGCCGGTGGGGGAGAGGGCAGGAGTCTTGCTGAAACACATGTACATGAAGATGTCGTTGAAAGTATCGATGCCGCCGGTTACCACCATGTCGGCCTTGCCCGAATCCAGTTCCATGGCGGCCAGGTGCAGTGCGCTGAAGGAGCTGGCGCAGGCGGCATCAACGACGCAGTTGGTTCCCCCCAAATCATAGTGCTTGCTGATCCGCCCTGCCACCACGTTGCCGAGCAGACCGGGGAACGAATTTTCCTGCCAGGAGACATAGGAGTCGGCGATACGCTGCACCACGTCCTCGGCGATATTTTCATCCACTCCGGCTTCCTTGAGCGCCTTGCGCCACACGGGATGGCCCAGCCGCGCTCCCAGGGGCACGACCAGCTCAAGCGTGCCGGTAACGCCGAGGATGACGCTGGCGCGGTTGCGGTCATAATCGCTTCCCGGCCCATAGCCCGCGTCTTTAAGCGCCTGGCCGGCCACCACCAGGCCGAGCAGTTGGGACGTGTCGATGGCTTCCAGGATGTTGGGGGGAATGTTGAATTCCATGGGATTGAAGGGGATCGGTGAAATGAAACCACCCCTGCGGCCGTAGGTGCGGTCCGGGGACTTGGGATCACCGTCGAAATAGTCGGCGATCTGCCAATGGGTGGCGGGTATTTCCGTGATGGCGTCGATACCTTCGGCAACATTGGACCAGTAGGCATCAGGATCATTGGCCTGGGGGAAGAGGCAGCCGATGCCGATAATGGCCAGCGGTGTGCTGCTTGCAGTCGCGTCCGGTTTCACGTCGTTCTTTTTCACCTAAGGTACTCCTTGATCTTTGCTGTTTCCAACGGCTGTATCTGCAGTTCTTCCGGGGTCAGGCGAATTCCCTGGCAGCTGAGCATGGCGGCGCGGGTCTGGACAGCGGCGCCGAAGAGAATATTCAAAGCTGCCGAAACTACCGTGCGCCGGGAATGCTGCTCCAGGAACGAACCGGCAGTCCATTCGTTGAAGGCGCCCATTGCCGGCCCGCACCAGACCTGATAGTCCATCTTGCGCGTCGGTTCTCCGTCCCTGGCCCAGTGCGCGCCCTGTCCCAGATACCAGCGGAAAACCAGGGCCATGCGATGCTTGGGGTCCCGGTCTGCCCGCTCCACCTGGCTCGGGTCGCGCTGCTGGAAATAGGCGCGAGTATCCTGCCAGATGTTCTCCAGCTTGTTGCGGAACAGGGTTTGTTCCAGCTTCTCTTTTTCCGCAGCAGGTATCTCATCCATGCTGCCGTATGCACGGTAAATCTCGTAAAGCCTGGCGGCGCGCATGGGAAACATGGTGCCCCGCTTCAGGACCTGTACCGTCACTCCCATCTCGAACATATCGGCGGCCGGGGCCATGGTCACATCGGCCTGGCGTGTCTCGGCCAGCATCTTCCGCACTTCTTCACAGGTGCCGGATTCCACGCAGGCCTGATTGACAGAGCCGGTGACGATATAGGCGGCGCCCATGGCAAAGGCGGCAGCTGCGGCGGCAGGGGTAGAAATGCCTCCTCCCAGACCGACTCTTAGCCTGATGCCGCTGTAGTTTGCCTGGTGTTTGGCAGCCAGGGAAAGGATGGTGGGAAAAAGGGCGATGGCGGGACGATTGTCCGTATGGCCACCGGAATCCGCTTCGGCAGTGATATCCTGGGCCATGGGAATCTGTGCCGCAAGCTCTGCCTGGGCCCCGGTGATCTCACCGGCAGCGATCAATGACCGCAGGTGCTTTTCCGGCGGGGGTGAGAAGAATCGTGCCGCCAGTTCTTCCCGCGAGACCTTGGCGATAATGCGGTTGGGGGTGACGATGGTGCCGTCGGCGGCACGATGGATGCCATGGACCCGATAACGGACCAGTGGGAGAGTCAGGGCGAGGAAGGCGGAAGCCTCGATGACCCGGATTCCTTTGTCGATGTAAAGACGGGAAAGGGCGTCCTCCAGGTCGGGTTCGTGTGGAGAATGGATCAGGTTGAAACCATAGGGAATATCGACCTTGCCCAGCCTGTCAGCGGTGGCCTCTACCTCGGCAAAGGGGAGGCCGGCGGCGCCGAAAAAGCCGAACATTCCCGCTCGCCCCAACTCCTCAGCCATGGCGGCGGAACTTATACCCTTGGCCATGGAACCGCCGATATAGGGGTAGTGGATGCCAAGGTCCCGGCAAAATTGTGCATCTCCCAGCTTTTCAGGCAGGCAGGGTAAAGCCTGACCCATGATCGGCAGGCCGCCATCCGGTCTTTCCTGGCCGAAGAGGGCGCTGCCATCCGTCTTTGCCCAGATGGCTTCCCCGGCCTTCACCAGGTAAAGGGGGCGAGTGACCTGTCGAAGCGCCTCCGACAGGCTGTTTCCATGTGATGATAACTGTGATGACGGTAACCACCAGCCTGGGCAGGCAAGTTCCGAGGGATGACCCGTTGCGTCACTCCTGGTCTGAAACTGGTTCAACACAATCTCCTATCATGTTACATTTTTGCTGATGCTGGTCTGCGCACAAGGAACGGAAAGGAAGCTGGCTGGCAGGCAAACTCGCTGAAATTAAAGCGAATTCACTTTGATTTGATTAAAGATGCCTGCTGAATTTTAACTTTTGACTTTTACCTGAAAAGCATCAAAAAAGCAAGGTCAACATGGATCTGACCTAGGAGTCTGTCGGACTTAGAATGAATCGGCTGCGAAAATGGCAAATCAGTCCGGATCTCCGTAAATTTTCGACAAACAGGTCCACTATTCGCTCTCAAATTTCCAAATATCCGTCCTCGATTTTCCATTCTCTCGCTTCGATCCCTAAGTCCGACAGACTCCTAGAGGATCCGACAGATTCCTAGGTCACCTTGAACTGCTCAACCACACCCTTCAATTCAACCGCCAGCTTAGCCAGGTTGTTCGCTGCGGCAGCCGAATCCTGCGCTCCCCGTGCCGTTTCCTGCACAACCTCGGTGATCTGGTGAATGTTTCTGTTGATCTCCACTGTTGTTGAGGTCTGTTGTTCAGCGGCAGTTGCAATCTGACCCACTTGCATCGTAACGGAGCCGATGTGATCGAGGATGCCCTGAAGTGCTTCTCCCGACTTTGCCGCCTCGGCCGTTCCCCGTTCCACATCTCCCACTCCTTCTTCCATTGAGGAGACAGCCGACTTGGTTTCTTGCTGAATGGTCTTGATCATGTGGGCAATCTCTGTGGTTGCCTTGGTGGTCCGTTCTGCAAGTGCTCGTACCTCGTCGGCAACAACTGCGAATCCGCGTCCCTGCTCGCCGGCTCTTGCCGCTTCAATGGCTGCGTTAAGAGCCAGGAGATTAGTCTGGTCGGCGATATCTTCTATGGTGCCGATTATTTCGCCAATCTGATCGCTCCTTGCCCCAAGGCTCTCCACGGTTTTGGCCGATTCTTTGACCCTGCCGGCAATACGGTCCATCATGGCTACAGTTTCTTGAACAATCGCCGCTCCGGCCGCTGCTGAAACGTTTGCCTGCCTGGAGCCGTCTGCCGCAATGGCACAGTTTTGGGCAATTTCGCCTGAAGTTGCAGCCATCTCCTCGCCGGCGGTGGCCACCGTCCCGGTCCTGGATGCTACCTCTTCGGCTCCGTTCGCTATGCGTTCCGAAGTGGTCGATAACTGAGAGGAAGCCGAGGCCACCTGCAGCGCCGCCGTTTTCATTTCCGTTACCATCATCGTCAACTCGTGGACCATGTTTTTCAGAGCGGTCAAAAGACGCCCGGTTTCCCCGCCGTCCTTCACCTCGATGGCCACCGTAAGGTCGCCGTTTGCCAGACTGTCGGCCACGCCGATGGCCTCATTCAATGGCTTGGTAATTTGGCGTGAAATGCGGATGCTTATGATGCTCAGCACAAGAATGATCAAGATGGAAAAGAGCAGGTTCCATTTAAAGAAGGAAATCTTCATGCGGGCGAAGTAATCCGCTTCGTTCACTCCGGGCACTACCCAAAGCTTCCAGGGCTCAATATAGCGAAAGGCCACTATCTTCTGCTGTCCGGTGGTCTTGGCCATATATTCATGGATGCCGCCTTCCTTATGGCTCCGGATATGGTCGATATGCTTTTGCCCCGCCAGGTTTTTTCCCTCCTCCTTGTGATGCACCACCAGCGTTCCCTGCTCGTCCAGCATGAAAGGATAGCCTGTCTTGCCGATTTTTATGCTGTAAATAAATTTTTTAAATCCTTCTTCCTTATAGGCATCGGGCTTGGTGGCTGCAATGTAGTTGATGCTTTTGCCCAGCGCATCGGCAATTGAATTGACATCGGCCTCCATGATGGTCCTGACTTCCTTGACTGCGATGGAGTAGGAAAAAATTACGCTGAAAGCCACAGCCAGGAAAGCGAAAACCGAAAAGACAATTAATTTGGACTTGATGCTGCTGAATAAACGCATGACGTTCTCCTTTTGCAATACTGAATGATAGGTGAGATTGGGCAAGCTTGTTTTCTAGATCCCGGCTATCGTTCACAATGACAGCCATTCCATCTGCAGGGGGAGTTTAATAAGGCGATGCTGGTCGCACTAAATTATTTTTATTATCGGGCTGTCATTGGCGTAACTTTAACGATAATAAAAAAACATGTAGATTTTAATTCAATGTCCGTAGTCTGGTGGCTTAGGAGCTCATGAGCCTGTGGCAGGATGTTTAAGGGGATTATGTTTGTTGATGGCGTGTAGTGTAAGGTGTTGCAGCGATGAGAAACAGAAATGGCCGGGTCTGTGGACCTGGCCATTGTGATGTGCTTGGTGGGCGATGTTGGGATCGAACCAACGACTTCTACCGTGTGAAGGTAGCACTCTCCCGCTGAGTTAATCGCCCTTTGTGTGTGACTTTAATAGCAGAAGGTTAATTGCATGTCAAGATTTAACAGACAGCTAAAAACTACTGCGGGGCCAGTCTGCCGTGTAGCCGCTCACTCGGAAACTCAACATACATCAGTGTACGTCTCGATTCCTCGTTCGCTTGAACCTTGCATCCCGAACTCCTCATGACGTTTTCAGCAGCATGTTTAAGGAATGACAAGGCAGAAGATGTTGCGATCATATCGGGCTAATATATCGTTATTCCGGCTGAATCAACTTGACACCCCACACCCGGAATTGGTATATTTTGCGGCGTTTCACCTTGCTTCATTAGAAAATTTCCGTAAACCGTGGAGAGACTGCCTTGCCTAACCGTCCCATACAAGTCAAACACGACGAGAATATAGCAATTGTAAGCCTGAACAGGCCAGACGTCAGGAATAGCCTGAATGCCGAGATGCTGCAGCTGATGCTGTCCACGTTCGCCTCGCTGAAAGAGAATGCAGCTGTGGCAGGGATTCTCGTTACCGGTGCCGGTGCTACCTTCTGTGCCGGTGCGGATATCGAAGCCATGCGCAACATGACACCCTTTGAGGCGGGTCGCTTTTCCCAGCTGGGGCAGGATGTGATGTTTGCCCTGGAATCGGTCGGCAAACCGGTCATCGCTGCAGTCAAAGGGCATGCCCTGGGTGGCGGGTTCGAGCTGGCACTGGCCTGCGACTTCATCGTTGCTTCCCGCTCGGCCGTCTTTGCCGCACCGGAGATCCGCTTGGGCATCATACCAGGTTTTGGCGGAACCCAGCGCCTGACGCGGCTGGTGGGCAAGGCCAGGGCCAAGGAGCTGATCTTCACCGGCAACCGGATCGATGCGGAAGCAGCCTTGAGTATGGGGCTGGTTAATCGGGTTTATGACGATGAAGAACTTGTTGGCGAAGGGGCGGCTCTGTTGAAGACAATCTGCAGCCGTGGAATGCTTTCCCTGAAGATGGCCAAGGAGATCATAGGCGCCGGCGCCGATGTTGATCTCAGGAATGCCTGCATGATGGAGCGGGATGCCTTCGCCATCTGCTTTGCCACTGAGGATCAGAAGGAAGGGATGACGGCGTTTATTGAAAAGCGTCCGGCACAATTCAAGGGCAGGTAACCAATGAAACTGGAACAGGGGTGCGTTCAGGTCTATACTGGCAACTGCAAGGGCAAGACAACGGCAGCCCTTGGACTGGCTCTTCGTGCCGTAGGCCGTGAACTGATGGTCTGCATGATCCAGTTCATGAAAGGTGGCGGGCCCTATGGCGAGCACCTTGCAGCACCGAAGCTCGCCCCATATCTGACCATAATTCAAACCGGCAGGGAAGGGTGGGTCAACAGGGATAATCCAGACCCGGAGGATGTCCGCCTTGCCCGGAAGGCCCTTATCAAGGCTAAGGATGCCTTGACCGGGGGCATTTATGACATGGTCATTCTCGATGAGATAAATGGAGCCGTATCCTTCGGCCTCATTGATGTGGACGATGTGCTGGAGCTGATCGCTCTCAGACCGGAACGGGTCGAGCTGGTCTTGACCGGACGGAATGCCCATGGGAAAATTATTGCGGCGGCCGATCTGGTCACCGAGATGACGGAGATCAAGCATTATTACAAGGCGGGGGTGCCAGCCCGGATCGGCATTGAGAAATAGATCGCTTTATCCAGTTCCCTGATGAGATAAACCACTTTTGAATAAAAGGAGAATGCAATGACTGAACGGAAACTGAGGGTGCTTGTTGGTAAGCCTGGCCTGGACGGACACGATAGAGGAGCGAAGATCATTTCCCGTGCTTTCCGGGATGCCGGCTTCGAGATCATCTACACCGGACTTCACCAGACCCCGGAGCAGATCGTGTCGGCTGCGATCCAGGAAGATGTCGACTGCGTGGGCCTTTCCATTCTTTCAGGCGCCCATAACACGCTGCTGCCCCAGGTTTGTCAGCTTCTCAAAGAAAAGAATGCCGACGATATCATCGTTTTCGGCGGCGGCGTCATTCCCGATGACGATATCCCAGGTTTGAAATCTGCCGGCATCAGAGAGGTATTCACCCCCGGCACCTCCACTGAGGACATCGTTGCCTGGGTGCGCAACAACGTTCATCCCCGCGCATAGGTTTAAAGGCTTTTGTCTAGCCACGAATAGCACGACTGTGCACGAATAAAGGCAACAGCTGAATCTTTGGGTTCAAATCAAAATGTACATGGGTTTCTGGTTAGGATTTCCATTCGTGTTGATCGTGTCATTCGTGGCAAAGAGGTTCCAAGCGGCAATAAAGTCTTTTCGGGTTCAGAAGCTTTTTCTTAGGGGCGCAGCTGCAGCTGGATTGTCATACATGCTGCAGTACTGGCGCTCCTATGGTTTTTGAGGATATGGCTTTGTATAACAAACTGCGACTGGAAGTAAAAAACCGGGTCGGTTTCATGATGATGGATTCAGGTGCCAGGTTCAACAAGCTCACCATCAACATGCTCAAGGAGCTCAAGCACGGCCTGGCCGAGCTTCAGGCCTCCGATGAAGCGGCATGCATCGTACTTTCCGGTTATCCGGGCGAATCCTTTGCCGTCGGCGCCGACATCGGCCAGATGGTCAAGTTCGACTCCCAGCATGCCTTTGCTTTTGCCGAGCTTGGGCAATCTCTCTTTGCCGCCATGGAATCCTGCACGAAACCCATTATCGGCGCCCTCAACGGCATCACCATGGGAGGCGGCTGCGACCTCTCCCTGGCCTGCGATCTGCGCATCGCCAGCGATGCCCTCCGATTCGCCCATCCTGGTGCCAAGCTTGGCATTCTCACCGGCTTTTGCGGCACTCAAAAGCTGCCGCGGCTTTTGGGGCGGAACTTTGCCAATGAGATCTTCATGACCTCCGATGTCTACGGCCCGGAAGATGCCCTGCGCATGGGTTACGTGAACTGCGTCCACCCGGCTGATATCTTCTGGCCCGAGGTTGTTGCCTTTGCCGAAAGAATCGCCGCAAATCCCGCACCATCTCTTGGCTATGCAAAAAAGGCCATCAATGCCGCAGAAGACTGCGATCTGAAAAACGGCTGCATCCTCGAATCGGGCCTGTTCAGTGCCCTGTTTCCTCTCCGCGACACCTCAGGCAGCTGCAAAGAAAAGGAAGTATAATAATGTCATTGGCGGAAAAAATTCTTCAGGGGGATATCCGTTCAGCGGCACGGCTGATGCGGGATATCGACGACGGTCTCAGAAGCTCGGTGGAAGAGCTGAAAAAGCTCTATCCGCACACGGGTAGAGCCTATATCATCGGCCTTACCGGCCCTCCCGGTGCCGGCAAATCCACCCTGGTGGACCAGTTGACCGCCGCCTACCGCAAGGCCGGCAAGAGGGTCGGAGTCGTCGCCATCGACCCCACCAGCCCCTTTACCGGCGGAGCTATCCTGGGGGACAGGATCCGCATGAACCGCCATGCTGACGACGATGGAGTCTTTATCCGCAGTCTTGCCACCCGCGGCCACCTGGGAGGCCTTTCCCGCTCCACCGGCAATGTGGTCAACGTCATGGACGCCATGGGAATGGACATCGTCATCATCGAGACGGTGGGGGTCGGCCAGGATGAAATAGACATCGTCCGCATGGCCCATACCACCGTCGTTGTCATGGTGCCGGGGCTTGGCGACGATATTCAGGCCATCAAGGCAGGTATTCTGGAAATCGGAGACGTTTTCGTCGTTAACAAGGGGGATCGGGAGGGTGCCGATCGCACCGTCCGGGAACTTTCCGCAATGCTGGATATGAAGCCGTCGAAGCCTGGCGAGTGGCAGGCAAAGGTCCTCAAGACCGAAGCCCAGTGCAATCGGGGTATCGATGAACTGGTCGCCGAAATGGAAGCCCACCGGGGTTTCCTCTTTTCCTCCGGTGCCATTAACCACCTGCTGGAGGAGAGGAACGCCTCCATGTTCATGGACCTTCTCAAAGACCGGCTGTTCTCCGAATTTTTTGCCCACATCAAGGTCAATGGCCGCTTTCGCCAGATCATCGACGGCATGATGTCCAGGGAGAAGGACCCGTACACCGCCGTGGAGGAGGTCCTGACCGAGGAGACCGGCAGGGTCAAATGGACCGGCTCTGCTTGAATCATGGCTTTCCCGTGACACTTTTTGTATGAATGGGGAGTTACCCTCCCCTATCAGTCGTAGCAGCCTGTCAGCAGGCTGTTTGCAGAGGATTTAGATGTTTCGAAAATTGCTGTTTTTTTCTCTCGTAGTTTTAGTTGCTGGTGTTGTCTGTTACAAACCTTCCGCCACTTCCGATCCTGGAGCCAATCCCGACGATCCGGCCAGGGAAGACCTGACGAAAATCCACTACCCTAGCCTGGACAAAATTCCCTGGCGTGGACGGTTCATTCGGCCGCAGGATACTCTGGAGTCCCTGTACGGCAACGACTGGCCGACAGTGGCACGCTTCAACAGGATTGACCGCCGCCATGTTTATCCGGGCATGACCATCAAGGAACCCCTTGATGTCGCCTCGGTGAAGGGCTATACGCCAATGCCTGCAAAGTACCCCCCTGCCAAGGGCCATAGAAAATACATAGTTATCGACCTTGGCGAACAGTGGTTGGGTGCCTACGAATTTGGTAAACTTAAGTTTTCCATGCCGGCTGCCAGTGGTACGAAAGGCCACGAAACACCGACCGGACTGTTTCGGGTGGATGCCCGGCACCGTAATCATACCTCGTCCCTTTACAAAACCGAGGATGATACTGCACAGTATCCCATGGATAATGCCATTCGATTCCATATTGGCCCGGACAACGTATCCTACTGGATCCATGCCCGTGATTTGCCGGGGAAGCCTGCCTCTCACGGTTGTGTAGGCCTTGCGGACGAGGGCATGCAGAATCGGGTTTACGGCATTCCGGAAGAACCTCTTGTGCTTGATTCTGAAAAGCTTTACGAATGGGCCGTCGGCGAAAACGATTATGAAGACGATACGGGAGAAGCCGAGGAACTGGAGGACGGCCCCGTGGTCGAAGTGATCGGCGCCAACCCGGAGTATCGGTGAACGAACGGTGATTGGTGATTGGTGATTGGTGATTGGTGACGAGGACCTCGAACTTCGAACTTCGAACTTCGAACCTCGAACCTCGAACCTGCTTTTTGCCTGGAGGAAACGTGCAGCAGTTTCTCAGAGACTATCTTGAGTTGCATGGCTACTGGGTATTGTTCCTCGGCACTTTCCTTGAGGGGGAAGCGATCCTGATCATGGCGGGTTTTCTCGCTTTCCAGGGGTATCTCAATCTGCCCGGTGTCATCCTCACCGCCTTTGCCGGTTCATTTTTCGGTGACCAGTTCTATTTCTATCTGGGGAGGTGGAAAGGCCCCTTTCTCCTCAAGCTGTTCACCTCCATCGCCAGGAAATTCCGTAAGGCTCTGAGACTTATCGAGAAATACGGGAACTTCGTTGCTTTTATCTCCCGTTATACCTACGGATTCAGGATCGTGCTTCCTATTATCCTGGGAATGACCAATCTTCCGTCTTCAAGATTTCTCTGGCTGAACCTGATCAGCGCCTTGACCTGGGCGGCGATATTTTCCTGCGCCGGCTATCTGTTCGGCAAGAGCGCCTCCCTCTTGGTAGAGGATGTACAGCGCTACGAACCTTACCTGATGCTGACCCTGCTCGGGCTCATTGCCTGCATGTGGCTGTTCCACTTCGTCCATGCCTGGTGGCGGAAAAAACCTGCTCGAGCGCGCCTGCAGAGGATGAAACAGAAACTGAACAATGGAAAACAGTGAACATATGCAAACAAGTACAGCAATAAGTATTGTTCTGGTGGGTACCCAAAGTCCGGGCAACATCGGCATGGTCTGCCGTGCCATGAAGAACATGGGGCTTTACGACCTGCGGCTGGTTAACCCCTGTCAGGTTGATCATCCTGAAGCCCACAAATTTGCCGTTTCAGCCAGAGATGTCCTTGATGGTGCACGGCTGTTCACCAGCCTTGAAGATGCCTTGCGCGACTGCGAAATTTCCGTTGCCACCACCAGGCGCCACGGAAAATACCGGCAGGAGATTTCGACCCCTCAAGAAATCGCTGAAAGAGTGAGGAGCCAGGCGGCCATGCATCGGGTTGCGCTGGTTTTCGGCCGTGAAGACAGCGGGCTGACAACCGAGGAGGTGGCCCTGTGCCGCTGGCAATCCACCATTCCCACCGCCGATGAGTACGGCTCCCTTAATCTGGCCCAGGCCGTCTTGATCTTCTGCTACGAGTTGCATAAGCGGCAAGAGGTCAGTCCTGCCCAGGATACGAGATTGCTGGCAGATTCCGCCGCCATGGAGGCCATGTACCGGCAGATGGAAAAGACATTGCTCAAGATCGGCTTCCTCAACCCGGAGAATCCGGCCCACATCATGCGCACCCTGCGGCGGATTTATTCAAGGGCTGAGCTGGATGAACGGGAAGTGGCTGTGCTGCGGGGAATGATGTCCCAGATCGACTGGGGAACTGGTGGGTTCAAGGGGAGAAAAGGAATATGAACGTCACTTACCTCGGTTTGCTTGCCGGAGCAATCACCACAGCCGCAGCGATTCCCCAGGTCGTCAGAACCTATCGCACCCGCCAGGCCCGCGACATTTCCATCTGGCAGCCGGTGCTGCTGAACGTCGGCATGTCCATGTGGCTCATCTACGGCCTGATCATCGGTGACACGCCTCTTATTGCCGCCAACGCATTTTCCATAGTCTGCTATTCGCTGCTCATCGTCATGAAAATTCTTTACAAAGAGGATGACAAATCCAAATCCTGTGCTTAAATTTCTAATCACCAATAGTATTTCATCCGGTAGTTGCGGATGGACTCAATCCTATGTTGGAGGGACTATGAAGAAAATGCTCTTCGCTTTAGTTGCTGTTTTTGCCCTGTCTATTCTGGGTGGATGCGGCTACAACACCATGCAGGCCAAAGAAGAGGCTGTCCTTGCCGCCTGGGGGGATGTGGAGGCTACCTATCAAAGACGTGCCGACCTGATCCCGAACCTTGTCGAGGTAGTCAAGGGGTATGCAAAGCATGAAGCTGACACTCTCAAAGCGGTTACCGAAGCCAGGGCGAAGGTGGGTTCAATGCAGGTGGGCAAGGATGTGGTCAACAATCCCAAAGCCCTGAGCGATTTTCAGCAGGCCCAGGGGCAGCTTTCCGGTGCCCTGTCGCGGCTGATGGTGGTGGTGGAGAAATATCCGGACCTGAAGGCGAACCAGAATTTCATGGATCTGCAAAACCAGCTCGAAGGCACCGAAAATCGCATCAATGTGGCCAGAACCCGTTACAACCAGGCGGTACAGGACTTCAATACCAGCATCAGGACCTTCCCCAATTCTCTGACCAATTCCCTGTTGCTGCATCTGTCGCGCAAGGAACCGTTCAAGGCGGAGGAGGGGGCCAAGCAGGCGCCGAAAATCAAATTCTAACGCCCTTTCCCCCAGGGAGAGGGATTGGGTGAGGGCGGGCTACCTTCTCCCTTAGGAAGAAGGGCTCAACCCATAAAGAAGCATAGTCCCATAAGTGGTTAAAGCAGGGCTGGAGATCCGGCAGATGACGAAAAAAATCATCCTCATTCTTTTGTTGCTCCAGTTCTCGAGCCTCTTTGCCCATGCTCTGGAAGTGCCTCCCCTGCGTGGTCATGTGAATGACTACGCAGCGCTCCTTTCCCCTTCAGCAGCTGAGTACCTTGAACAGCAGTTGGCCGAGTTCGAACGGACCGACTCCACCCAGATCGTGGTTGTGGCCATAGATTCCCTTGCCGATGAAAACCTGGAAGAGTTTTCCATCAAGGTTGCCGAGGCATGGAAGATTGGTCAGAAAAAGATCGACAACGGCGCTATTCTCCTCATCGCCAAGAACGAGCGCAAAATCAGGATCGAGGTGGGCAGGGGGCTGGAGGGCAAACTGACGGACCTGGTATCCGGGCGGATCATCCGCAACGAGATCTCCCCCAAGTTCAAGCAGGGGGATTTTGACGGCGGTGTTGCCAGCGGGGTCGCGGCGATCATGGCCGTGGTAAGGGGAGAGTACAAGGCTCCCGCCACCGGTATGCGCCATGGCCGGAAAAGTGCCAATCCCATCTTTACCCTGGTTATTTTTGTCGGCCTTGCTGCCCTGTTTTTAGGCTCGATTTCCAGGGTTCTTGGCGGCCTGGCCGGTGCGGTCGGTGTGCCCCTCATCGCCTTTCTCTCCTTTTCGGGCATTTCATTGCTGTTGCTTCTGGGATTGGCCATGGCCGGCTTTGTCCTGGGCTTGCTCATTCCCCTGCTTTTCGGCAGCGGTGGCGGCTTTTTCGGCGGTCCGTTCGGGGGGGGATTCGGTGGCGGATTTGGCGGCGGTTCCTTTGGTGGCGGCGGTGGATTTTCCGGCGGGGGGGGTGGTTTTGGCGGCGGCGGGGCATCGGGAGACTGGTAGTACGGAAATTACATGGAGCGGGTGCCAATGAGTCCAAAGAAAAGCTTTCTCAGTGACGAAGAAATGGAGAAAATCAGGCATGCGGTCGCCCAAGCCGAAGAAGGGACTTTCGGGGAGATTGCCACCATGGTCGTTGAGGAAAGCGACAGTTATCGGGAGGCACTTTTGCTGGGGGTTCTGTTCATTTCAGGGTTTGTCGCCCTCCTTGTCTCCATAACAATTCAGCATGTGACCATATGGTCGTATATCCCGCTGGTGCTTGTGCTGATGCTGCCCTGTTACCAGATCCTCAAGATATTTCCCCGTTTGAAAATTTTCTTTGTCGAAAGGAAAAGGCTGAATGAAGCGGTCCGCGACAGGGCAGTGAAAGCCTTTTATGAGAAGGGGCTTTATCGCACCAAGCAGGAAACGGGAGTCCTCATTTTCATTTCCCTGCTGGAGCACAAGGTTTGGATCTTGGGTGACCGTGGTATTAACGAGAAAATCAGACCCGAATCCTGGCAGAGCCTGGCGGCAGAGTTGGCCATTGGCATCAGGCAGGGAAAGGCATGTGAATCCCTTTGTGCGATAATTCAGTCCTGCGGCGAAGAATTGGCCAAACATTTCCCCCGTGCTCCCGGGGCTGAAATAAATGAGCTGTCTGATGAGATAATTATTTGAAAAATAAGAAAATTTTAGCTCAGTTGTAATGCGGGCGACTGTTCTTATAGTCTAATCACAGAAACAAGTTTAATTTCTCCGCTATTTGATCGATTGTCAGACGATACCCCCTAGCAGTTTTTCCCTTCCTGGTCTCTCTATCTACCTGAAAAAACTAACAATTACTTCTCACGAATTAATCTCATTAAATGAAGGGGTTAAGGGTATAAAAGTTGCTCATTATCTCTGGAATATCTTGCTGCCTTAACAATGACCACTGTTAAATTTCCCATCGTTTCGGTCCAAACGCGGTGGGAAAAGTATCGCAGCTTCCGGAGGATTTCAATTTAAAATGGCATGATCCCGGGGGGGAACCTTGAGCAATGTTCAATACCGGCAGCGTTTTCTTATCTGGCTGGGAGTAGCAACAACTTTTTTTCTGACCGTTACCAGTGCAGGCGCCTCAATAAGCTGCTATGACTGCCACGGTACCAGGTCCGCCATGGATTTCCGTCCCACCGACGCCCCCTACCGCAACATCACCACCGGCGGATTTCAGGGAACACATCGCAACCATCTTGCTATCGGCGCCAATGCCACTAGCTGCACCAAGTGCCATCCCGGCAGCGACAGCTACACCACGAGCCATCGCGATGGGGTAATCGGATTGTCCTCCAACATCAAGAATTCTCCCCAGGCTGCTACATATAAAAACAGTACCACTCCCTTCCCCCAGACCTCAACCCCTTCACTTGGCACCTGCACGAACGTCAATTGCCATTTCGAGAAAGAAACCCCTGTCTGGGGCGGTGCCGTCCTTACTTTAGAAACCGGATGCGGGGCCTGCCACGATACTCCACCGGCTGATGGCAATCATCCAGCTGCCTCTGGACCTGGCAAGAAGCATGGTGACTACTATGGCACCGGTAGTGGCAGTTGCGGCATCTGCCATGTCAGTCATTTCGCCGGTGCCAACCCGTTTTCCCATGCCACCAGTGTCGGCAGAAACCTGATCCTGTCCTTTAATGTGGCGCCAAACAGCGGCGGCGGCTATGGCAAACCACAGAATCTGAGCTATCCCAACTATCTGCCGAGCCGGACCCGGGCCGAAGACAGAAACGGCAGCTGTTCCAACCTCTACTGCCACAGCGACGGGCAGGAGGGAGCTCCCAAAACTACACCGACATGGGGGGCCACATTCGCCTCATCCTGCAATTCATGCCACGATAGCGCTGGCGATACCACGAACCTCAGCGGCAGGCATGGAAAGCATACCGGGAGTTCCGGCTATGCCTATAGCTGTGAGCGTTGTCATAAGACGACGGCAAACGGCAGCGATACCATTGCCGACAAAGCCAGCCATGTGAACAAAAACAAGGATGTCTCCTTCAGGGAGGGGGGCAATTACGGTTCGGAAGATAAAAGCTGCAATGCCTATTGCCACAGTAATGCAGACGGTGGTGCACCGACCTTTTCAGTCAAATGGACGGATACCGCCCCCATGCAGTGCTACTCGTGCCACAAGGGGCGCACCCAGGACAATACCCCCGCCAACTGTGCCGATACGGGCGGCGTCTGGAACAGTGACAAGGGCTTCTGCGCCCCTTACGTCAATATTACTTCCAACGGCCATTCGCGACTGGTGGGTCCCCAATGGATACGCAGATACCCCTGTACCTACTGCCATAATGCCACCATCGATGCCAACGGCAATATCATCGATAAAACAAGGCATACCAATGGCGTGAAGGATGTGTCAATGGGCAGCCAGTGGGCGATAGTCGGCAGGTCTGCCCCGGTGTATGACGCAGCCAACAAGATCTGCGACAACGTCTACTGCCATAGCGACGGCACCACTAACCCTGAAGACGTGCGTCCCTTTGCCTGGACTGCGCCAAAAACGGACTGCAACAGCTGTCATGGCCATCCCAGTGGAACATGCTCAAACACCCTCTGCCATGATGGAAGGACCGACAGCACCGGTAAGGTCTGGACTGCCAAAGCCGGCTGGCCTGCCGGCCAGGAATGGAAGGCAGCAACTCCCATGTTCCCCAACCAGGGTTCCGGTTCGGACCGCGCCAATTCACACCAGAGACACGCAGATACCAATTTTACCTGCGATCAGTGCCATACCGCCACCATTACCAACGGCATCTGCACCGACTGTCATGCCACCGGTATTCCCCTTGGCAGCATGTCTGAGGTCTCCCATCTCAATGGTTCGTACCACGTGAACAAGGCCAAGGACGTGGTATTCAAGCAGGGGGGATCATATAATCCCGTCACCAAGACCTGTTCCAACACCGCCTGTCATTCCGGCGGCACAGACCCCCAGTGGGGAAGCTCGGTGAACACGGGTGTCATCTGTCTTACGTGCCACGGCACCACCAGCCCCGATGTGGACAGCTTCGGCTTCAAGATCTACAGCACCCAGGCCAGAATAAACCTTACCGAATGGGCAACCACAGGACATGGCAGGCCTATATCCGCAGGACCATACCCGGCAAGCGGCAATCCGGCGGCAAATTTCCCCGGCAACCCCTGCTGGTACTGTCATGATAACAATATCCTGCACAATGACACCGGCAACCCTTTCCGGCTGCGGCAGCATGACCAGTATACCAACCGTTTCGAAAAAGAATGCGTCTACTGTCACATGATCGGCCTCGACAGCGAATGTCTCTCATGCCATGACAACGACGAATCACTGGCCCCGCAGCTGGCTTCGCTGCCGGCAGACCCTTCGACAACCTGGCCAGACGGCAGTGTCGCTCCCCGTCCGGATCACCGGCCCATGTCCGGTGGAGGTACATCCTGTCTGACCACGTTATGCCATTTTGTTGATCCGGCCAGCCCGACCAATGATATGAAACGGCACAATGCCGGTGCCGGTATATGGACTGCCGACCAGAAGGGGGATGTGAAAAATCAGTACCTGATGATGGGGGTCTGCCTCAAATGCCATGACGACGATACGGGAGGCAAGTGCAACAGCTGTCATTCCGCTCCCGCGAACAAACCACTGAAGTACTCTCTTGGCTTCAGGCCATTTTCTTCAGCCGAGTACCGGTTCATCAAGCCTCAGAAGGCCAGGGCATCTTCTGTCCACTTTGGCTATAAACACAACCGGGCCTATGTCCAGGATGGCGTTTGGAAAGGGGGCAAATTCTGCTGGGACTGCCATGATCCCCATGGGGACGGCAATATCTTTATGATCCAGAACAAGGTTGCCACCTCCACCGAGGGGACCTTCGGCATTCCGAAAACCAGGGCCGATGTTTCATTCACCAGGAAACAGAGCGGGCTTGATTATGCCCGGATCAATGCCCCATACAACGGCATCTGCAACGTCTGCCATTCTGCCGGAAGCCAGCATTACCGCGTGGATGGCGGCGACGGACACAATGCCAGCCGCGTCTGCACTTCCTGTCACGAACATCGCTTTACCGACAGCCATGCCGATGACCAGCCATGCAACACCTGCCACCAAAACAAGCCGGTGCCGCGCCATTCAGGGTTCGGCCTGCCCAGGGACTGCACAAAGTGTCACAGCGGCACCATCGGCATGCGTATGGACATCATGGGGCAGATGAAAGCCAATTCCCATCATGTGCAAGGGGTGACGGTAACCAACAAGCATTGTTACTCGTGCCACTGGGAATCGACACCGGAAGGACTCATCGATGTGAAGCACCATGAGGGCTACAACTACAAGAATTATTCGTCGGCGAAGAATGCGCCCGTGGATCTGGTCGTCTGGGAACCCGGCATCAGGCCCACCGTTTATAAGCTCTATACGACTGCCGTCAGCTTCCTTGCCAGCAATATCGGCACTGCCAATGAGCGGACGGAAGTGACCAAGCTCACCAATGTCTGCATCAGCTGCCACAGTGACCAGAACAATGACAGCGTGCCGTTCAACGACTGCAAGACGCCGCGCCAGTATGCATGGGATCTGCAGAGCGTTGCTGCCCGTTATTCACAGCAGGGCACCGTGTCTTGGGGCAAGTACAACTCCACCACCTATCCCGGTGCCAATCAGAAGGACCGGGTAACCAAGGCGGTTTCCGCCCACGGCAACGCAGTAGCCAACCAGGGCGGCTTCGATGCCATCAATGGCCTCGACAGCTCCATTGCCAATACCAGAAACGGCGCCCAGAACGTACAGTGTTTCGACTGTCACAGTTCCCACGGCTCGAAGGTAGTAGGTGTGACCTCAAGTTACCTGACTTTCAACGGTACATACAACGGAGCCAATCTCAAAGAAACACAGGCGGGCAAGGGGGGCTACGCCATGAGCTACAAGGCTTCGGCCAATAGCGCTGCCGGTTCCATCAATCCTTATAATGCCGGGGCCGGTCAATGCTTCGACTGTCACCTGAACCAGAACGTGGGCGTAACCCCATGGGGATATGAGTCCACATTCGGTGCAACTGCACCCATCAGGGGCTACCTTGATTCGTTCCGCTTCGGGGCGGATACTGCCGGATATATGAGCCGTTACTCTTACAAGAATATGGCCATCAAGGGTGGGCACTTGAAATCGTCCAGTTTCCTCAACAATACAACTGCTGCGCAAAACAAGATCAATGGTCTCTGCACACCCTGCCACGATCCCCATGGGGTAAGCCCGGTTTTGGGAACGAAGCAGCCCCTTGCCGTGCCGATGCTTAAGGGAACCTGGCTTACATCACCATATCGGGAAGATGCGGCCATAGCAGATACCGCTAATCCGCCGGGGGGGCAGAAGCTATACGGGCCGCCGGGGGCTTACACCGACCAGAACACCTTCGGTGGGGCCAGGATTTCAGAGGACGACAGCAGTTTCGCCGGGCTTTGCCTGCGCTGTCACAACAAGTCGAAGCTCACCGACGGCATCAACAAGAACCAGCCTTGGAAAAGTGCCGATCGGGTGCACGAGTCGGTCAAGGGATGGGGAGCCAACACGCAGCATTCCTATAGCTGTTCCAAGTGCCATGCGCCACACACAAGCGGCATGCCTCGCCTCATGCAGACCAACTGCCTTGATACAAGACACAGGGGAAGGGTGGCTTCCGGCGGACAGGCAGGGTCTAACGGCCCCGCTACCTTTGAATATTCCAACTATCCCAACCCAAGCAGCGGCAGTTTCCCCCGTGGTGCCGATCAGTATGGGGTCAACTGCCATCCGGGCGGCGCCTGGCCCGATAACAGCTGGAATAAGGTGACGCCATGGTAACTATAAAATCAAATTACTTTTTCCGGATATTTTGTCAATTCACGGGGGGGCTATTCCTGATCCTGGCGTTTGTCAACCTTTCCCTCAGCGACTCTTTCGCCGCCGGCGGCGATATCGTCTGGCAAAAGGGCGACCTCAAAGCCGGTACCCAGGAGGCTCAGGCTTCCATTGTGGATCCCCAGGGGAATTTCCTGGTAACCGGCTACCGGAATCTTGCCGGTGATACCAACGACGATTACTACACCGTCAAATTCAAGGCGGATGGATCGGACATAGCCTGGAGTGCCTTTTATGACAGGGCGGGAGCCTCAGACAAGGCCACCGCCATTGTGGTCGATGCAGCCAATGATGTGATCGTAACCGGATATGTCTGGAACGGGACGAACAAGGATATCCACACCATCAAGTACAGCGGAGCAACCGGAGTCGTGCTTTGGCAGCATACCTGGAACGGGGGGGCCAGTGGCAACGATCTGGGCACCGCAGTTTCGGTAGACTCCCTCAATAATGTCTATGTTGGCGGGACCACCCAGAATGCTTCGGGCAATGACGATCTCGTCATTCTCAAATACAGCGCCGGGGGCCCTGATCCTGACGGGACTCCCCTTTGGGCTGCTACCTATAACGGGACAGCCCAAGGCGCCGACCAGCTGTATTCCCTTGCCGCAGGCATTGACGGACTTGCTGTAACGGGTCAATCATGGAACGGCACTTCCTATGACCTGCTCACCATCAAATATGGCTTCGACGGAAGCAACCTGTGGGAGCGGCGCTACTCATCAGGGGCCGGATATGTATGTTCCGGGAAACAGGTGAAGATGGATGCCGGCGGCAACGTAATCGTCAGCGGTACGGCGGCAAACAACCTGGACCTGGATATCTATACTGCCAAACACAACGGTGCGACCGGTGCCATTGTCTGGGAGAGGACCTACAACGGAGCCTTCAACGACGAACCCAACGGCCTTTATGTGGACGCGGGGGGTGATGTCTATGTTACGGGCTATACCTGGACCCTTTCCGGCACCAACGACTTTTATACTGCCCGCTATTCAGGCAGTAACGGTGCTATCGTATGGCAGCAGAATTTCGACTCGGGAGACGGCAACACCGATGTGGCAATAGCCACCGGCATCGCCGTCGACGAGGCAGGGGATGTATTCGTTACCGGCTATACGGTGGCGGCGGGAAATTACGACTTCCAGACTATCAAATACAAAAGAGACAACGGTAACCAGTTGTGGCACAGCAGCTTCAATGGAACTGCAGGTAAGAACGATCGCCCGGTCGGCCTTGGATTTTCGCCGGCAGGAGACGTTCTGGTGGGTGGCTGGTCGGACAACGGCAGCGATCTGGACTACTACCTGATCAAATACGACGCCGGTGCCCTCAACCCCCCCACCAGTCTGGCAACCGCAACCATTTCAAGCACCAGCGTCGGGCTCTCCTGGACCGATAACTCCGGCAACGAGGATGGGTTCAAGATCGAGAGGAAGCTGGGAGAACAGGGAACCTTTGCCCAGATTGGCGCTGTCGGAGCAGGGATCACCACCTATACCGATGAGGGGCTGATTGCCAATAATTATTACTACTACCGGGTACGAGCTTACAACGCCGCCAACGGCGATTCCCACTACAGCAACGAGGCCCGCGCCCTGACTGTGTTCGTCAATTTTATCGCCCCCAGCTGGAGCTATCTGTACAACAACCCCGATGACATGGATGATTTCGCCAATGCCGTTGCCGTCGGTCCGGACAACAATCCGGTAGTCACCGGTTACAGCCTCCGTGCCGTGGGGGGATTCGACTACTACACCCTCAAATTGAGCAATGTGGATAAAAGTATCATCTGGAGTCACCTTTACGATGATGCGGATAGTGAAATGGATGTGGCCAAATGCGTGGCGGTGGATGGCAGCAACAATGCCATCGTCTCGGGCTACTCGCAACTTTTCTACGCACCGGCCCAGAGGAACATCAACTCCATCTATACCTTGAAATACCCTGCAGCAGGGCCTCCGGAACTGTGGCACAGCCAGTACAACGGCCCCGGTGCCATCGATGACCGGGCGACGGCCATTGACACCACCACCGATGCCGGTAACAACATCGTCGTCATCGGTTATGGCAAGAATGCAGCAGGTAACGAGGACATTTATGTGGTCAAATATGCTGCGGCACCTCTCCTGGATGAGCTGGGCAATGCAGTTTCCTCCTGGGCCGCGGTGCCCTTTGACGGTGGCGGGGACGACATCCCCAGTGCGGTAGCCATCGGGCCGGACGGCAACGTCTACGTTACCGGTTACAGCGAAACGGCTCCAGGTTCCAACATCTACAACTTCTTTACCGCAAAATACAGCGGCACCAACGGCGCCCTCATCTGGTCCGACCTTTACAGCGTAATCTCCGGTGGGGATAACCGGGGCAATTCCATTGCCACAGATACGGCAGGAGATGTGTACGTAACCGGATCGGCAAAGACCGCCGCCGGCAACAGGGATATCTACACCATCAAGTACAGCGGTAGCGGCAATATCGCCCAGAGGATCTGGGAACGCCCGGTTGCCGGGCCGGCAAACGGTGATGACGATGGAGTATCGTTAAGAATTGACCCCATTGACGGAGCGATCATCGTTGCCGGGACCACATTGACCGGCCCCGGTGATCATGACGTGACCCTGGTCAGGTACAATGCCGCCGGGGATGTGGTCTGGCAGAAAAGTCTGCAGCGCCCGGTGAACGACGATCAGGCGATCGCCATGGCTGTGGACGCCTCGGGATATATCTATGTTGCCGGCAACACCAGCAACGGTGCCACCATTGACGTTATGTCACTCATCTATGACCATGAGGGGGCGCTGTTGGGTGCCACCACTTACAACGGCGCTGCCAATGGCAATGATGAAGCCAGCTCCATCGCCGTCAACTATCAGGGGGAGGCATTCATTGCCGGAAGCTCGGCCAATGCAACCGGAAATGCCGATTATCTGGTGATCAAGCAGGTCAATAATTTCATTCTCGTTCCTGCGCCTTTCACGGCAACCCCACAGGCAGATTACAGCAGGATCGATCTTGCCTGGAGCAGCAATACTGCCGGCGCCGGCTTCCGCATCGAGCGGACCCTTGGCCCCATAACCTCTTCCAGTATCTGGACCCCAATCAACACCGCCTCTGCCGGTACGACTGCTTTTGTTGACAGTGGCCTCAACGGCAATACCCAGTACTGCTACCGTATCGAAGCCTACAACGGCAGCCTGGTTTCCCGAAAGATTACCACCTGCGCCACCACAACCCTCCAGGCGCCGGTTCTTGATCAACTGTCTCTCCTGTCGCCAACGTCAGTGGATGTCAGCTGGAACAATATACCCGGCAACAGCGGCTACCGGCTGGAGAGAATGGCAGGCGGAGGAAGCTGGACCCAGATCGGCAACAATCTCGCTCCCGATACTTTGCTTTACCACGATACAACCCTGACTGCCGGAGTAGTCTATCAATATCGAATCAATACCATCAACAGTGCCGGGCTTTCCCTCGCCAGCAATGTGCAGGTTGCCCCTGTTCTCAATGTCTTGGCCGGGATTACCGCCGCCAAGATCGATTTGACTTGGCCTGCAGTTACCGGGGCTACCGGTTACAAGGTAGAGCGGAGCACGGACAACAGCACCTGGACCGTTATTGCCATTCCGGGTGCTGCCGCGGTCAGCTTCTCAGATACCACCGTCGTTGCCGGAGTTCTCTATTACTATCGCCTGCGGGCAACAAATCCAGATGGTGATTCCGCTGCCAGCCTGGTGCAGTCCGGGCGAACCAAGCTGCAGACGCCGGCCATTACATCGGCAACCACCGTTTCCACCAGCGAAATCTCCGTCAACTGGAGCGACCCCAACAGTTTTGAGAGTGGTTACAAACTGGAGTATTCCGATTGTCTGAATCAAACTTACTGCGCCTCGAATACAGGCTATGATTACTACTGGACCGCCTGGACCACGGTCAACCTGGGCGTTGACGCAACAACGAGGAACATTAGCGGTCTTACCCCCGGCAACCTTTACCGGTTGAGGGTTACGGCTGTGGGAACCGTCAATTCGGATACCAGCACCATAGTAACGGCCCGGACGAATGTTTCCGGTCCGACAAATCTGGTTGCCACTGCCGCAACGGACAGCTCGGTCAGCCTTTCCTGGTCGGATGTCTTTGGTGAAACGAATTACCGGGTGCTGAAAGACGGTGTCGTCCTCTCCGGCAGCGGATTGCCGCTGGCACAAAATACCACCATTTATACGGTCAGTGGATTGAGCATGAATATCCCATACTGCTTCAAGGTGCAGCCCTACAATGGCACAAGCTCGAGTGACAGCAACGAGGCATGCGTGACCATCTATGGTCCGCCAACGCTCACCAGCGTCACCGGCGTGTCCCAAGGCCAGATCGACCTGGCCTGGATCGATGTGACCGGTGATGTGGGATATGAAGTGTGGCGAAGTGCAGCCACATACCAATCGACTCCTCCGGCAAGTCCAGGCACCGGCTCCTGGAGTGTTTACGTCAATGGGACACCGACACCACTGGCTGCCGATACGGTTGTCTTTAACAACAGCGGGCTTACAGCCGGCTACACCTACAAGTACAAAATTCGCTACAAGCTGGCCGATGGCAGCTTTTCAGCCTTCAGCAACGAGTTCATGGCAACTACCGTTCCCCCTACGCCGAGCTTCAGCACCTCGGTAGTTTCCAGTTCCCAGATCAAACTTTCCTGGACCGACAAAACCGGGGAAACCTCCTATAATCTGCAGCACAAGGTGCGAAACGGCGCAGACTGCACCACCGAAGACTGGACCGGCGTTACTTCCACGTCGGTTGCCCAGAACTCGATTACTACGACAGTGAGCAGCCTGCTATCGGGTACCACCTACTGTTTCAGGCTGAACGCGGCCAATCTGGCGGGGGATTCGCCGTGGAGTTCTACTGTCACACAGACCACGTGGCTTGACGCGCCGGTTCTCAACCCTCTTACCGGCATCACCCAGTCAAAAATCGATCTTTCCTGGACCAACATCACCGGCAATACCGGCTACAAGATCGAGCGCAAAACCGACACTGTCGCCTGGTCACAGTTGGCAACACCTGTAACAGATGTTGCCATCTACAGCGACACCACTGCCGCTGCCAACACTACCTACTACTACCGCGTTTATACCAAAAACAGTGTTGGCGCATACTCTGTCGCATCCAACGAGCAGAGCGCAGCCACCCTGCCCATCACGCCGCCGGTGCTGAATACCCTGTCCGGCATCACCACCGGCCAAATCATCCTTTCATGGAACGACGTTGCCGGCAATGACGGGTACAAGGTAGAGCGAAGCCCCGACGGCGCCAACTGGTCGCAGGTGGCTACCCCTGCCCAAGGTGCCATCACCTATACCAACAGCGGCCTTTCTGCCGGTACCCTCTACTATTATCGCGTCTCCACAAAAAATACCGCCGGCAGTTATTCAGTGCCCAGCAATATCCAATCGGCCACCACAACCCCGGCTGCACCTTCATTGACGACAAAGCTGATCAGCGAGGCGAGAATAGATCTTACCTGGCAGGTGGTCTACGGCGCCACTAATTACAAGATCTTGCGCTCAATCGGCGGCAATGGACCGTGGAGCCAGATCAACAACCTGGCAATCCCCTATTCGACACTCTATTGCGGATACTATACCAGCCCAACCATTGGCTGCCCCACGTTGGTGCCGGTCTTCACTACCCATGGGGATACTTCCCTGACGGAGAACGTGGAATACTGCTATCAGATGACCGCCTGGAACACCACCGGCGGTGACTCGGCCCCAAGCAACATTGTCTGCCAGAAAACCCCTGCCGTCGGTGCTCCAAGCCTTAATGCCGTCACCCCTCTGAATTCGGGCAAGATCAAACTGGAATGGAGCTACACGGGTGCCGCCTGCACTCCGGTCCCCTGTGAAAATCCCGACGGCTTCCAGATCTGGCGCCTGCTTCCCACCGGAGAAATGGGGCTGGTGACAACGGTGCCCAATACGGGCAGCTACACCGACACCCTGGCCATCGAACCCCAGAAGGCATACGCCTATCAGGTGAGGGCATACCGGGGAGGGGACTTCTCACCCTTCAGCAACACCCTGCAAGCGACAACCCCAGCCTACACATCTGCAGACGGCACCTGTCAATAGGTGTCGTCGCCTTCCCAGTCGCTTCAGGATATCGAAAAAAGTGGCGGTGCCGGTAGCGGCACCGCCGCTTGCTCAGGTGAGTCTCTCCCCCATTTCCATTTAAACCCCCATCATGTTAGATTTCCCATTGAGTTGCATGCATTTTTGGTGTAGTGGTGGTCTTGCGCCAGATATGATGCAACGACATGGCAACGGCGGAAAACAGGGAACTGGTAATCGAAGGAAATAAGTGTTAAGGGGGCGGAATTAGAAAAGCATATAATATTAGATGCAAAGGAGAAGTGCCCCATCAGGTAAAAGCATCTATTATTATATGCCTTGTGGCATCCAATATTGCATGCCTGTATCTAATATTAGATGCTGGAATATAATATTAGATGCCGACCTGATCGGTGAATAATGAGTTGGTCGACAACCGGAACAAGGATAGAAACTTGCGCCCCAAGTCCTTTAGCGGCAGAAATGCAGAAATGTTAACATTACAAATCGGCATACATAATACTCCGAAAGTGAGATATAGATGGATAAATACAAAGACATGATCGACGACAAGCTTATCCGCAATCTTGTATTACTTGCATTAGTCCCTTTGGCTCTATGTGCATTGGCGTACTTCATTCGGTTTGGCTGGATTATGAAATATCCCATATCGCCGAATCAAAGCGACTGGGGCACCTTTGGTGACTTTATTGGAGGCGTGTTAAATCCGATTTATGCTTTCCTTGCCTTTATTGGTGTTATATATACTGTTTTGCTACAAAAACGTCAGTTAACAGACATGAAAACACAGCAGAAGCTAGAAGAGTTACAGCAATTGATATTCGGAATAGCTGAAACTATTGACAAAGTACTTTTTGAACAAAAGCATAAGTACAAATCTAATGATTTTAACGTATTCACGTTATTAAGGTCTATTTCAGATGATTCAATTAGAATCGAACTAAACCCTTCGCACCCGATTTCTTGTATATATGATGACATCAGAACAAGTGTAATAGAACTAATATCCTTTGATTTAACATATGTAAGCGAACAATTAAGCCATCTGATTTGGTGCCTAGAAAACTATGAAAAAAACCAAGGAAGTAAAGAAATAAAGGACTTCTATATAGGTAAATATCGCAATGTAGTGTTCATGATGAAGCAAGTTAGACATCTCCATTTAGAAGAAGTTGAGGTTTTTTTTAAAGTAGATGAAGTCAAGAAAACGGTTATTGACGCTATTAAAGCAAGCCGGTAAGCAGGGCGTAAAAGAGCCATATAACTTAGCTAAAACTACTAATAATATAATGAGAATTTAATGAACTTAAAAGAAATGGAAGACTCAATAAAGTTGTACATAAGAGATATGCACCCTGAGTATTCATTGTTAATAACAGGAGAATGGGGAAGTGGTAAAACATATTTTTGGGAAAATGTCATACAAGCTGGGGTTTATATCGATTATCCTAATGGCGAGAGGAATACAACCTATATTTCCCTATATGGAATCCAGTCTAAAATAGAAATTGACCAGTTAATCACTGTTGCAATTTCTGATTTTCTTCGGTTGACATCAGCCAACAACGTCACTAGCGCATTATCCTCATTGTCACAAAAGCATATTGATTTGGATAATGCTCACGAAATCATGCGAGCTAGTAATATAGTTTTATGTGTTGACGATCTGGAACGCGTAAAGATGCCGATTGATACTGTACTTGGTTATCTTAATAAGCTTGTTGAGCATGAACATATCAGAATGATAATCCTCTGCGATGAAAGTAAGATTGAGAACCTCGACGTATATACTGTTCAGAAGGAAAAGTTAGTCGGTTATACATTCAGATATGTTCCTGACATGGATGCTGTAGTAAATAAGTTAATTGCAGGCACATCTAAAAAGCACGCCTACGCCAATACTAAGAAGGTTTTCGACGAGTACTACGCCATATCAAAATGCAACAATATAAGAACTATTAGCAAAGCCTTTAGCATATTCAATTCAGTATGCGATTACATTTCGATAGAAAATATAGATGTATTAGACTCAATTTTATACTTTACCCTTGTTATCATGAATGAATATAAAAGTGGCTTACTTAATGATAAATCAATACTGGAAATTGCAACTCATTTAGAAGCTTCATCCAGCTTTTATCTATTTAAACAAGATGAGAACTCAGTAACTAGAAAAATAGTATCAAAATACTATCATGGTAATCACAACGGTATACCTAAATTTGGAAGTCTATTTAATTATATCCTATATGGATATCTAAACACAAAGCTACTAGATGACAATGTGTCCAAATATATTGAAGACAAAAGCATTAAAGTCAGAACTCAAGAAGAACTGTTTCATAGTGATTTTTGGCTCCTCAGTGACGAGTCTATGACTACTATAGCTAAAGCTTTTCTTGAAGAAATTGCGGGCGCTAAAATAAAAAATGCGGTGACCTTAATAAACCTTGCTCAAAGGTTGTTTTTCTTTTCTAAAGAGAGGCTGATAACTCAAAGCCCAGTTGATATCGAGAATGGATTCATTGCAGCGCTAAATGTTCTTCGAGCTGCCGGACAATTAGAGTGCAATAAAATACTATGGACGCCTTTAAGTTTTAATGATGTCGACCTAGATGAATACAGATCAGTTAAAGCAACCATAAAATTAATTTGTGATGAGATGCAGAATATTGGTCAAAAAGAAGAGGTGACACAGACCTTTAGTTTGCTTGATAACGAGCCTGATGAGTTTTTTAAACGGTTTTATGAAACACAGCATGCGACTACTCCTGTACTTTCAGACATTGATGCAAACTGGTTATTTAACATTATTATAAAAAGTAGTCCTGACACAATACTTAAATTCCAAAATTGGGTTGACTCAAGGTATTCAGCCTCCAACATAATAGACTTCCTTGAAGCAGAAAAGAGCTTCCTAGAAATAGTTATGTCGTATGTAGCATCCTATTTATCTGAACACACTTCCGGGATAAAGGCCTATTCAGTTAGATCCCTACGTAATGGCCTTGCCTCCGCAATTCAAAAGCTTTCTAGGAATTGAGGGAAAACTATGAGTGACGCTGCTTAGTTTGCCTTAGAGGGAGGCTACCAACTCACGACTGGACCGGTCAAGCCGGTCAGCCTAGCGTTGAACAAAGATACTAAATTCTAAGAGGTTGATATGGCGAATAGTCGAAGATTTGTGAAAGTGTTTCTTGCATCACCAGGTGACCTATCCGATGAACGCAAAATTGCAAAAACTGTGGTCGATGAGTTCAATTCATTATGGGCAGAACAACTCGGATATCAAGTTGAGCTTGTGGGATGGGAGGATACTGTAGCAAGATGTGGTCGTCCCCAAGCTCTTATAAATCGTGATCTAGAACAATGTGAACTCTTTGTGGGCTTAATGTGGAAGAGATGGGGAACCCCGCCGGACGTAGCTGGGACGTATTCATCTGGCTTTGAAGAAGAATTTAACAGATCCGTTGAACGCCGAAAAGCTGATGGACTCCCTGAAATAAGTCTCCTTTTTAAGGAAATTGATACCGATAGCCTTCGTGACCCAGGAGCACAACTGAAAAAAGTTTTGGATTTTAAAGAACAACTCATCACTGAGAAAACAATTCTATTCGAGCATTTTTCTGATTTTAGTGATTTTGAAAAGAAATTTCGACGATGCATAGCAGACTACATAAAATGCCTATGTAATGTCGAAGGACAAGTTAGAGTTAATAGCCAGAGCCAAGCCCCACCTAGTGAAGATGAAAAACAACAAACATCAGATGCAAATGCACAACCTCTCGAAACACCACTTTCCATAGAAGGTGCTCAATTTCTGCGAGACTTCATATCAAAAACGGAGCGGGATTTAGAACAAGAACCCATTGAAGGTGCAGAAATCGCACGATTTAGATTGCTCACAACAATATTAGGTAAACATGGAAATGATGAGTACTCTCTTGGTGTTCACGATTCAAACCTGATGTTTGCAAAAGGAGATAAATTTAAATTGGGCCAACATGAAATAAGCGGGCTGGTTGCCAGTGGGTTGAGTAACTTTAGCAATGAGAATGTTCCTCTTTGGCGATGGCTGGCAGCAATGGGAGAGTTTTCAAATAGTATTCTGCCATTTTACACATTTAAAGGGCCTACGGAACGACGAATCAACGCTATCACTGCGATGAAGCTGATTTCAGAGCCACTTCCCTCCGGTGGAAAACGTTTTAATCGCGATTTTTTACTTAAATCTTGGTTTTCTGACAACTCTAAAAGTGCGCTTAGGGTTGCAGCTTTGAATTATCTTGGCGAGTTTGGCATTACTTCAGATATTTCGATTATCCGTGCCGAGCTAGACAGGAATGACAATCAAACAAATAATGCTGCTACTGATGCATTCCTCCGAATTAAACTTCGTGAAAGCCGCGAATGTGCGATTTTGGCGCTTAATGAACTTCGGCCATCATTTGTCCACCAAGATTTAATGATAGCACTATTTGACAATGAAGCAGCGTTGAGCACGGAATCACTTATTAGCTGCATTGATCAGCAATGCAATAATGTACGTCGTAAAGCTATAGAGATTCTTCGTAAACGCAAAGCATTGCCACTTGATACCGTAGAGCAATTGTTGTGCGACAACGATGCAAAGGTAAGATATGAAGCTATTAATACTCTCATTGAACACGGCCGTACTTTTTCAAATGACGAAGCCAAAAAAATTCTTGTCAAACCATCTCAAAAATCCGGTTTAGGAATGCTTTCCATCGCTTCAGGAATAACTGATGAAACATATTGGAATCACTACCAACATCATACATTGCGTTTAACAAGTGAAAAGGAACTTGAAAAAATTACCGAAAAATCCTCAATTTTTGATTTTGACCCCAAGTTCATCTTGGCTGAACGTCAATTTAAAAAAAGAGGAGATATTTTAAGGAAATCAGTAGAGGAACAATTCAAAGAGGAGTTTTCAAATTATCTGAATAAGCTGTCCGAAATTTTTACTATGGACCATGAGGTTATAGAACGGACACGAGGCATCGAAGATTATCAACGTAAAAGTCTCACTCGAAAGGGCTTAAACATTATTTGTCAAAAAGCCGAGTTGCGGGACTTGGGACTTGTAAGGAATGCTCTAAAGAGTGGCTTTGTTGACTACTCCAGCACTGATGTTGAGTATCTTCGTAAATTTGGTGAATGGGAGGACATCAAATTAATTATCGACTCTGTGAAACGGCCGGAGGCCGGACAAAACACTCTGTTATTATCAACCCCTGAAGACTCTAAATATCAAGTTTCTGCAAAAGCTATATATGCATTGGGCCGAAATAGATTAACAGAACTGCTGTCAATGCAGCTGCCAAGCCAGCTATTGTCCTACCTTATAGTTGAGACACCGGACAAAGCCTTTCGCGAACTTACAGATGAAACTATTATCCGTCTGCTGCAATATGAGGACGAAAAAGTTCGAAAGTGTATAGCTTTAAAATGCATTCGTGCGTTAACAAAGAAGCGCTTAATAAAGCTTCTTGCAGACTATATGTCTAGTGATGAACAACAATATTATAATGTAATTCACTGGCTCGATTTTGGTGTATCAACTCCACGAGATAGGGCAATTCAAGCTTCTGATAAAGTCCTTAAAAAGGAATGGAATCGCTAGACACAAGAATTGTTAGATCACGGAAGAAGGTCTGCGCCTCTAAATTTCAAAAGTTAAAACTGCAAATGTTTCAACAAGGCTTACGACCTGCCCTAGAAAACCGGCAGGTCAAAGCCATGCCCGTTAGAAGGATAACCCATGGACGAAAATTTCTACCTAGGACTTGCAAACGAAATGGCTGCTAAATTGCGGCGAGTTTCTTCGTTTGTGAATCACGGGCCGTCAATTGGCTCGTATCACGAAGAAGTTCTCAAGCCGATACTAGAAAGCATGCTCTCAGAACGTTTTCGGCTTCGGACAGGTTTCGCTTACACTAGGAAATTCGGTGCGTCACAGCAAGGCGACATTCTGATTGTTGATGAGAACAATCCGGCAGCATACCACTTTCGAGAGGGTAATTTTGCGGTTGTTGCTCCAGAGGCAATAGTCTGCGCAATCGAGGTAAAAACCAAACTAAATAAGAAGACATTTATCGAAGCGCTTCGCAACTTGTACTCGTTCACACGAGGATCCATATTCGTTCCACCGGCGACGTTCTTGTTTGCCTACGAGAGCGTCCCGCTCACTCAAAAGGTATTGTCAGCTTGGTACGACTCTGTCACCGACATCCCTGATGAATTACAGAATTATCCGTGGGCAATATACGTGCTGAACCGTGGAATTATTATTCTCAAGAGTCCTTCAACTAACGAAGAATGGGGTCATATTCCGATTGAAGGTGAAGACAAGGAAGGCCCTAAGCTCAAGTCACTTTCCCTCTTCCTTCAGACCATTAGAAAAGCAATGATCTTACATTCGAAAGTTCAGTTTAATCCATTCGAAAATGCTGCATTCGATGGACTTCTATATTCTATCTATTGCTACCGATATGGCCCAAGTTCCCTTCAGGTAGCTAACCCTGCGATAGTTCAAAAACAAGATAATTCTAACTAGGAAGAAAAAAAGGGGTCTACCATAGGATTTAAGCAGATGACGGAGCATTTCCTCTCGTGTAAAATACCGTCTGACGGGGGTGTGGCTTATGGGGTCAGTGGCCTGTTCATTCAGACTCACTCGGGCCTGAAATGCCGCCCCCGTCATCTGCGTCATCCTCAAAGGTCGACCGGGATGGTGCCGCAAGTGGCTCTGTAAGTAGACGAGACCTTGGGATGACTAACTCGTCTGGTAAAGGAGCCCCCTTGTGAGAAAGAGTTCTCCCCTTGAACTGCGCGTCGGTGTCGACGTCGGCTGTCACAGTCACAATGTCGCCATTGGCCTTTCAAACGGCGAAATTTTGGAAGAGTTCTCGATCAAGCATGAGCCGGAAGGATTCCGGCAGTTCTTTGCATGCATCGAGAAGCACGAGAAGAAGCATAGCTTGCCTGTTTCAGTAGCGATGGAAGGCTACAACGGCTATGCCCGGCCCTTGGACACGCTGGTGCGTGCTCGGGACTACCGGCTATTCAACATCAACAACCTGAAGCTCGCCAGGTTTAAGGAGATCTTTCCTGGTGCAGCGAAAACCGATGAGATCGATGCCAGAAAAGCGCTGGAGTTGTTCCAGCTCCGCGATTACCTTCCAGTTGCCAAAGATGTGCTGCAGGAGGTACGTGCCACGCCCAAAGAAAATGAAGTGCTTAAGCGTCTGTCACGCCGTCGCCGTCGTTTGGTAAATGAGCGCGTGCGGGTGCTGAACAACTTCCAGGCCGACTTGCAATCCGTCTGTCCGGGCCTGTTGGAGATCACCGGCGATGCTGGCAATCTCTGGTTTCTGCGTTTCATTACGAGTGTAGACAGCCTCCCAAAGCTGGCCAGGATGCGTGAAGGTACAATCCGTAAGCTCCCTGGTATCGGGGCAAAGTACACGGGCATCATCATAACGTGGCAGAAACAGGCTCACTTCAGCCACGAAGTCGAGTGGGTCAGCGACATGATCCTTGAAGACGCGTGGCGGATACTGGAGTTGCACGAAAGCATAGACAGTCTAGATCGACGAATGGCTGCAGTCGCCATCGATTCGGAGATTGCGCAGAATCTTTCAACTATACCTGGATTCGGCTCTACGACTATTGCAGAACTTGCAGGTGAAATCGGTACAGTCGAGCGGTTCAAAGACGAACAGAGCCTGGCATTGTATCTTGGAATGACCAATCTCGACAACAGTTCTGGTAAGAAGAAAGGCTCTAAACCACCAAAGCAAGTGAATGAGCGAGCGAAGGCAGCCATGATGACAGCTGTCGACAGACACAGAAAACAAGTCCCGCAGTCACAAACGTACTATCGAAAAAAACGAGCAGAAGGAAAGAAGCACAATCAAGCAGTACGCGCCCTTGGTCGTCATTTGTGCCGAGTTATCTTCAAGATGTTGAAAGAGAACAGGGGGTACTTGCTGCCCCAATGACAAATTTTTCTTGAAAATTCCAGCGGGATGTTCAGCCCTTGAAAAAAGAATTTCAACGATGAAAACCAGATTTTTCTACTTTCAAGGGCTGACCCCTTAGTGGACTCAGGCAACTTGAATCACTCATAGAGTTAAATCATGACATGGACGATGCCGAGGATGCATTAAAGGCATTAAGAAATAGCATGAATGAAGATAATAAAGAAACACTAGTTTCATTATTTGGCTGCGTCCCATGGAAAATATCAGAATGCATCCTCTCTTACATTGTTATTCTTTATGCCAAGGCATTTACTGAAAGCACTGGCAGAACACGACTAGATGGACAAATTAATGATATTTTTGGGGAAGACATAGATAAACACAATTCTACAATCGAACTCAGAAATGAATTTTATGCTCATCAAGGAATTGAAGCAAATAGACATCAATTGTTTTACCTTCCAAATGCGCCAATTCCTGGAAAGGTGCGCCTGAATCCGGATGGACAAACAACAAGAATATTAATGCCTACTTGGATAGACATTGAGATTATTGAGTACTGCGTAGCGAAAGTAAAAGAACACCTGCGAGTAAGAATAGAAGGTCTTTGCAACACCATAGAGAAGGAACTCACTGCCGAACAGCTAGAAGTACTTAATTCAACACCAAAAGATGAATTGATGCGCAGACACTGGCGGGAAAACAGTGAGAATAGAATTAGTCCATTTTCGAAGAGGAAAACATAACCAGGCTTACGACCTGCCAAAAAAATCCGGCAGGTCAAAGCCATGGCCGTTGGAAAGAACAGGAAAGAGAAATGATATGGGACTCGACGGAGTAGAACTTGTAATTGCATTTGAGGAGCAGTTTGGAGTCAGCATGTCGGACGCGGAGGCTGAAAAGCTAGAAACGCCACGCATGGTTTGTGACTTCATTTATTCTAAGATCGTAACAACTGACGAAAAAATATGCCAAACACAGCGAGCTTTTTATTTAATAAGAAGAGCAATTTCCAATACTTTCCGCCACAACAGAAAGTCAATAACGCCTGACGCCCCTATCAATCAGCTTTTCTCAAATCCACCCGATAAAGAGAAATGGTTAAGTCTAAAAAAGGCCGTCCAAGCACGGACTTGGCCGGAACTATCAAGGCCGATATGGTTGAAAGTTCTCATTGTTATAATTCCTGCCTCAGTGTTTTTCACTCTATGGTTGCGAAATCCAATTAATCCAATAGCCGGTTTTTTTGCCATACCGATAATTGGTTTCTTTTCGGCAGTAATTACTATTTACATTGGTACATCTTTAACAAGACCTATGAAAACGACTATTCCTGCGAACATTAAACAAGTTAAGGATCTTATTCCGTTTGCAATTACTTCCGATGAAATGAAATGGACAAAAGAGCAGATATCGGAACACGTAAAAAGGATTGTAATTGAGATAGTTGGTATATCTGAATCAGAATATTTCGAGGACGCACATTTTATCAAAGACTTTGGAATCGACTGAGAAGTAGATTCCAACAAGGCGGCGGCACACGGTCTTCGCTGCGCTCCGCCTGTGCGCCCCTACCACGTTAGGACAATCAACAAATGTCAAAAAGAATACTTCTCATCTTTGCTTTCATCGTAGTTTTTCTAGCCGGAGTATTAATTGCTTCCATATTCCATGCTGGCTCGCCCATGGTGGTAATTGATTTTGTAAATAATTCAGGAAAGAAAATAGAGTCCATAGAGATCATTCAGAAATTCGGCAGGGATGAAAAAATACGACATCAGATTCAAGGCCCTACGGCAGGTACATCAAAGACATTCCGTATGTCTGCACCTGCTGAATCAAGCTATGGACTCATAGTTAATTTTGCCGACGGCAGTCGGATTGCGGGCGGAGAAGGGTACATGGAGGCTGGCAACAAAGTCACAGAAGTAATAGGGACTACAAAAATTGAATCAAGGCATAACATTGGCGGATATAAACCCTAACTGATGAGTGCCACGACATCGTGGACACATTTTAGTGCTATGACATCGTGGACCCCCAATTTATTCACAGCAGTCTGTAGTCGAATTCTTCCGTTAGCACCCATGACCTCAAGGAGACAAAACATGTTTTTGACTTTTAACCGTAAGTGGATGGTTTTTATCACCCTGATGGTCGGTCTGCTGCTGCCGCACTTGGCCACAGCCGAAAACGGGAACGAATTTTCCACTGCTCACCTGGAAGCGGCTGAACATCTTGTATATGCCATGGGGATGTACGAGTCACTGACCATTCCAACCAGAAAAGTCTTGCAGCAGATGCGCACCAGTGATCCGGCCACAGCAGATTTGATGGCTGCTGTCGTGGAGCCCTTTATCGATAAAGAGTACATCGGCCATGAGTTCAGGGAGTTTATGGCGAGTCAATTCGATATGGAGACATGCCGACAGCTCTCCGAGCATTGGGAAGGACCGATAGGACGCAGGTTTGTCGATACCCAAGTGCAGTTGTTGACCACTGGTAAAGCAAGACCTCTAAAGTTTACTCAGACCGAAGAAGCCATAGCCAAGCGCTTTGAGAAAACCCCGGCATTTCTTGCATTTGCCCGTGCCATGCCTGCAATAGAGGCGAGACTTGCCGCCTTCGGCAAAGAAATCGAAGTAAAAATGGCTGCGCGGATGAAGGAGGAGCTGGTACGCCGAAAAGAGAATTAACAAAAAGGAGAACCGATGTTCACGCAAACAGGTGCAATGAGAAAAGGCTTCAGCTGTATGATGGTTATTTTTGTTTTCGTGTTGCTGCAGGTCCGGAGCGCATGTGCTGAGGAGATATCAAAGGAGTTCAGAAGCGATATAATCAGACTGCTGAAAATGACGGGGGCCGAAGCCCTTGGTCTTCAAATGGGGGTAGCGGTCACGAACCAGATTATCGATTCTATGGGCAAGAATACCCCCGATATGCCGCCTAAGGCCGTGGCGTCCATCAAGGATGAAATAAGTCAGGTCTTTGCAGAGGAAATGCCGAAACTTATGACAGAGATTGTTCCAGTATATGCAAAGCATTTCACTCAAGCCGAGATCAACGGTCTCATTGCTTTTTATAGCACCCCACTGGGCAAAAAGAGCATACAAGCAATGCCTGCAGTGATGGGCGAATGCATGCAGGTGGGGCAAGCATGGGGTGAGGGAATTGCCCCCCAAATTATTCCACGTCTGGAGTCCAGACTGAAAAGAGAAGGATTTGATGATAAATAGCCCGAGCCATGCATAAAAAAGGTCTCTACCTGGCAATTCTTTCTGCAATTCTCTTCGGCATGTCTCCGGTTGCCTGCAAGGCCATCGTCGGGCAGATGCCGCCGGCGCTCCTTGCCGGACTGCTCTATCTGGGCTCGGGCCTGGGACTGACCGGTGTGGTCTTGCGGCAAAAGGCCGATGTTTTTCATATTCTCGGTTCTCTTTCCTGGCGGCAGAAGGCATTTCTTGCCGGCGCGATTCTGTCCGGCGGGGTGGCCGCCCCCCTTTTCCTGGCCTATGGTATCCGTTACGGCACGGCAAGCGAGGTGTCGCTGCTGCTCAATTTCGAGACCGTTGCAACTACTCTGCTGGCGTGGCTGATCTTCCACGAGCAGATCGGTTATCGGGTCTGGATTGGCAAGGCGCTCATCATCGGCGCTTCGATTTTGATGATTTTCACCGGCAGCAAAGAGGTACAGTTGTCGATTCCCGGACTTTCCGTTCTAGCGGCCTGCCTCCTGTGGGGAATCGACAATAATCTCACCCGGGAGCTGGAGTCGATTCCTGCTTCCCTGCTGGCTTGCATGAAGGGGTGGAGCGCGGGGATCTTCAACGTCCTTCTCTCCCTTTTCTTTTTCACAGGTCCTGTCACGGTATTTCAGGTCACAGGAGCGCTTGCTGTCGGGGCGCTCAGCTATGGGGCAAGCCTTGTCCTATTCGTCCAGGCACTGAGAGAGATCGGGGCGGCGAGAACCAGCACCTGGTTTGCCTCGGGGCCGTTCATCGGCACCATCCTTTCGGTCATCGTTCTCGGAGAGCGTCCTCCGGGGGAGTACTGGGTGGCGGCGCTGGTCATGCTTTCGGGAATGTTTTTACTCTTTGGCGAACGGCATGGGCATGTGCATCGGCATGAACGGCTTGCCCATTCCCATCCCCATGAGCATGACGAGCACCATGCCCATGAGCACGACACGGACGAGAATAAAGAGAATCATGACCATTTTCACGTACACGAGCCGGTAACCCATGCACATACCCACTGGCCCGACATCCACCATCGACATCTTCATTAGTTGATGTTGAAAATAACTTACTTTTATCCCAGATATATTAAAACCTATGCCGACTTCCCCTCTTAATATGGTACTTTTATTGCTATACTCGCTAACTAGTTTCCATCCGGAAAGGGTTCTTTTCTGCCCTGGCGGCGTCAATCTGCGGGCTTACTTGTGCGACGTACCGATGTACGTCTCCGCGCAAGCCCTTGATTTTCTTGCCAGAACAAAAAATCCCCTCTTTCCGAATCGGAAACCACTAGTTTCTCATCCGGAGTTTCCGGATGGAAACTAACTACTATGCCCCATGTCGTGAAAAACGAATTTGCATAACTGGGAAGAAATTTGAGGACGGCAACAACCTTACAGCCCAACGGGACCTTCATGCTGCAATTAGATATAAAAACACTTGATGTTGACGAGAAGACCCTCAGCACCCTGATGATGCACTCCCTGGTGCTTGAAAAGATGGCGGAGGGGGTGAGCGTCTGTGACGAAAACGGCTTTATTGTCCTGACCAACCCGGCGTTTAACAAAATGTTCGGTTACAATTCCGCTGACCTGCAAGGGCAACATATCACCGTTCTCAACGACTGTTCAGATGAAGAAAACGGAAGAATCTTCAGGGATATTTCCGGATCCCTCAGAACGGTGGGTGAGTGGAGTGGAGAGTTCCCCAATCGCCGGAAGGACGGCACGAAGCTTCAGACTCATGCACGCATCACAGCAATGGATACTTCCGGAAAATCCTATTGGGTGACGGTCCAGGAGGACATCTCCCACCGGAAGACGACCTCGGCGGAGATCGAACTGCTTCATGAAAATGTTGCTGCCCACGCCGCTGAACTGGAAGCAGCCAACCGTGAACTGGAGGCCTTCAGCTACACGGTTTCACATGATCTGCGCAAACCGCTGACCAGGATCATGGGATATACCGATGTGGTCCTCGAACAATGCAACGAAATGAGTTACCGGCCGTGCAGGGATTACCTGCAGGAGATTCATGCCGGTGCCGAGCGGATGAACAAGCTGATCGACACCATCCTCGAGCTGTCGATGCTGACAAAAAAGGAGGTCAAAAGGGAACGGGTCTCCCTCAGCGACCTGGTGACGACGGTTGCCCTGGAACTGAAATTGACGGAGCCTGGACGCAGCGTCAATTTTCATATTGCCGAGGGGGTAGTGGTCGACGGTGATGCAGACCTGCTCAGGGTGGCGCTGGAAAATCTCATCGGTAATGCCTGGAAATACAGTGCCCAAAAAGATGACGCTTTGATCATCTTCGGCGTTACAGAGAGTAACGGCAAGGTTGCCTACTTCATATGCGACAATGGGGTCGGCTTCGAGATGGCCCAGAGCGATAAAATTTTCACTCCGTTTCAACGCCTGGCCAATGCCAAGACATACCAGGGGTTCGGCATCGGGCTTGCGACGGTCAAACGCATCATAAACGGTCATGGCGGCCGTATTTGGGCGGAAGGAAGCGTGGGAACCGGAGCTACTTTCTATTTCACGCTTGAATAGGAAAACTGACAGGGTATTTTCGTTTATTTTTTGAAAGGGCTGCATCCATTGGAAGCAGCCCTTTTTTGTGACCTGACGCTACCGCAGGGCCAGCTTTTCCTTGTTTGTTTCTGCGGTGACGGTTGTATCGATGGGGATAAGGGCAATTTCAATGCGGCGGTTCAGACTTCTCCCCCTGCTGGTATTGTTGGCAGCCGCCGGAGCATAGGGGCCATACCCAGCCAGAGTCAAAAATTCAGGGTTTACCGCGCCTTTTTTCTGCAAATGCCTGACTACGCTGGCAGCTCGGGCTGCGGATAGATCCCAGTTGCTGGCATACCGGTGTTTACTTTTTATGGGAGTACTGTCCGTGTGGCCTTCGATACGGATGCGATTGTTTTTAACCTTTTTCAGAATACTCGCCACCCGCTCCAGTGCCTTTTTGCCCCCCTTGTTGATGGTGGCGCTTCCCGACCTGAAAAGCACCTGCTCGGGCATGGTAACGATCAGTTTGTCGGGATATTCGGTTACCAGGATTTCTCCTTTGCCGATCTGATCGCTGAAGTCCCGACGGAATGCAGCGTAGGCATTTTCCTTTTCTTCGCTGCCCGACCTCTTCTTCGCCAGCTGAACCACATCCGTCCTGATCTGGATAAGATTGCTTTTCAGTGAGCGGAGGGTGGCATTGAGATTACTGATTCTTTCTTCGCGGTCTGCCACCGCAGCCTGCAGTTCGGGAACCTTTTTCGCCGCTTCTTCCTGGGCCAGGAGCAATGTGGTGAGCTCTTTGACCCTTGTCTCAGATTCATTCAACTTGGCTGTGAGCGCCTCCATATCGCTGGAAAACTCATGCCTCCTGTCTCCCATAGCCAAGTTGGCATTTTCTTTCTCCGCAGTCAGGGCCACATATTCTGCTTTCAGATTTTCATGCTCCTGCTCCAACCTTGCCAGATTTTCCCTGTTTTTCTGCAGCTCCCCTTGCAGGGCCTTACCTGCAACCTCCGACTTGGCCAAATTTTCCTCAAGAGTGGTGATATCTCCCCTGAGCATTGCCACTTCCTGGACCTTTTCATTGTACTTCGACATGGAAACACAGCCTGAAACCATTAGAGCAATCAACAGCGTACTTCCGGTTCTGATCATGCGCATGGCTACCTCCTTTGATGGTTTTGGTTTCGATTGCCATGGACACAAAGGGAGACTGGCAACCGTTCATGGTGTTCAAACGGAGTTATGACTGCAATTAGTTATACGTAGGTCTTGTTGCAACAGGAAAAGCTGCTGCAGAAGAGATGCGGCCGCATCTAGTATGTGGCCAAATGCTTTCTCACGGGGCATTTATAGGAATCGTTCAGCTGGCCAATTAATTGTCGTTAATAATTATATCCCAGAAGTAAAAAAAAGCTAACCCAAGAAAATTTTTTACGTTTTTCCCCTGCTGTTGTTTCTTCCTTGCCCCTTGCCGATTGACATTCCTGCCCCATGTTGTTAAATAGTTTCGCATCCGGAAAGGGTGCTTTTCTGCCCTGGCGGCGTCAATCTGCGGGCTTACTTGTGCGACGTACCGATGTACGTCTCCGCGCAAGCCCTTGATTTCCTTGCCAGAACAAAAAATCCCCTCTTTCCGAATCGGAAACCACTAGTTTCTCATCCGGAGTCAGGATGGAAACTAAATAGTTTCGCATCCGGAAAGGGTGCTTTTTGGGCGTTTTGCCCGGAGGTATGCATGACCTTTTATGCCGCTGTCATACTCCTGCTCCTTGTGATGGACCCTCTGGGAGGCATCCCGTTCTTTATCTCGGCCCTGAAGAACGTCCCCGAACATCGGAAAAAGAAGGTAATACTGAGAGAACTGCTGATCGCCCTGGCATTAATGATCCTGTTCATGTTCCAGGGAACAAAAATCCTTAAGATGCTCAGCATTTCCGGTCCGTCATTGACCATAGCAGGTGGTATCATCCTGCTCCTCATCGCCATCAAGATGATATTTCCCTCCAAAGACGAATTCATGGAAAATGTAGTTGGCAATGAGCCGCTGATCGTGCCCCTGGCAATACCTTATGTGTCCGGACCCTCGGCCCTCATTACCGTCACCCTGATCATGAGCAGGGAACCCCACCGCTGGAAGGAGTGGCTTCTGGCGTTACTTTTCGCCTGGGTTGTCACCGGCTCGATCCTCATCATGTGCACGGAGCTTGAGCGCCTGCTTGGTGAAAGGGGGGTAATTGCCATAGAACGCCTAATGGGGATGATCCTTACTACCATTGCCGTAGAAATGACCCTGAATGGCATTGTGGCATTCCTGGCCCAGACCAAACCTGCCTGATACTTATTCATCTCCCTCCTTTGATGTTATTGTTCTTACTAAGCCAGTGCCTTCGTCCAAGTCTCTTCCTGCTTTGACTTGAGATCGCTGATCCGATCCATGGCAGTACTTGCCGTTGGGGTTTTTATCCCATAAAGGCGAGCGGCGTTGCCGCCAAGAATTGCCCGCTTTACCACACCGTCGGCGGGCCCCAGTGGCTCAAAACCGAATTTCCTTTGCAGGTCTTCAGGAATCTCCATCCGCCGGAAGGCCTCTATTTGCCATTGGGGAGAACCATACCAAATGGAATCCGTACCCCACAGAATACGCTCATGGCCGAATCCTTTAATAAGCGTGCCCAAGATTCCTGCACAGTAGCGGGGGTTGCTGACTGCCGTCAGCGCAAACACAGAACCCAGCTCAGCGTACAGGTTGCCAATCCCGTGTTTCCTGGGCATTCTGGCCAGATCGCTGACCCACGGAATATAGCCGCTCCGCTCGAACGTATCGATGTCTTTCCTGGTCGGAGGGGACCCGGAGCGATAGGCCGAATGGTAGATGACGAAGGTTAGTTGTGGCCAATCTCTTGCCGCCTTCGGAATATCGTCAGTGGCGCCATAACGCCAGTTGGGCCGCATCAGGATTTGGTGTCCGGCAGGCAGCAGTCCCTTGTGGATACATATTGTAGCGATGCCCGATTTAACCATCCGTTGGTAACCGGGGTAGACAACCTTCTCGTCATCCATCCTCCAGGGCCATTTGGACAGGCCGAATGGGGTGCCGACGGTGTAGCCTTTCCATGAGTCCGGCTTCCTCTCCGCTGCTGTGTCAAGCCCGTCAAGCCAGCCGCGTCGTCCGGGAGTGAATATGGCATGTGCGAACATCCTCCGCGAACCGGCAAAGGAATTGATCTTGTCCCTGGCCTTGATCACTTCCTGGTTGTGGAGGAACCATCGTCCCGGATCATCAGCTGGCGCGCTGGAGAGAAGGGCCATGGTCGTATCGCTCTCCAGAAAGACCTCTTTAATGTAAGGTCCGAAACGGATGCTGTCCAAGGTGGCGTTTTCTCCTCGAAGCTGCGGGTTCCACTTTTTCGCTTCGTTTCGTAAAGAAAGAATTCTCTTTTCGGAGTATTTGTCACCGACGTAATGGGTCTGGACATCGAAGATTAACTGATTCCTGAACCGCCGACCGGCTTCGGCGGCAGCCCCTGGATCGGCGGCCTCTGCCGGGTCAACCATGAACAGTGAGCCATGAACGGCATTGAGGGCTAGGAAAGCCGCTGCCATGCCTGATGCCGTGGATAGAAAACTTCGCCGGCTTATGCCCATTTTTGTGCACATGCGATCCGCATACCGCGCGAGTATCTCTTCCACCATGACGCGGCCATCTGCAGCTGTGCCTGATCTGCCCGTTGGCATCCCTTTCCCGTTCACGTCGGCCATTATGGACCTCCCATTAATAATGAATTCATTTTAACTTAAAAAAGAGGTATTAAAAGGGAGGTGCTACAAAAGGCACCGTGTGTTTGCCTTAATCGGGATCGGGGTTAAAATTAACGTATTCCAACTTGGTGCCTGCAAAAGAGGATCTATGGAAAGGGCGGATACAGGATATTCTCACCAACACTCGCCATCCACTTTGAGACTTGATGTTTAAAGAAGGAGTTCGCTCAGGGACAACATCTATGGCGCAAGACGAAACTAAAAAGCTGCTTGAACAGAGAGCTGAGGAGCTGGAATACTGCCGGAACAGGCTGGTGAATATTATCGCCAAGTGTGTGGAGGGTATCGTTATTGCCGATGACGAGGGGGTTATCCGCCATGTGAATGATGCTGCTCTTATGATTTTCCGACGTCAGGCTAACGAACTCATAGGTTTGCCCTTCCGTTTCCCCATTACGCCGGATGAGTCGAAAGAGCTGACCATAAAGCTGCCCGATGGGAATTTACTGAATGTAGAGATGGCTGTTTCCCGGACCCAGTGGGAGGAAAAACCTGCATGGCTGATCACTCTGCACGATGTCTCGGCACAAAGATTGGCCGAGCAGGAACTGAGACTGCTTTTCCGGGCGGTCAGCTTCAGTCCCGTCATGACCATAATCACCGATGCGGAGGGTAGGGTGCAGTATACCAACCCCAAGTTTTCCGAGGTAACGGGTTGGACCCAGTCTGAGGTTAAAGACCAAAGACCGGATTTCCTCGATTCCGGCAAGATGCCCCTCGATCTGTACAGCCAGGTGTGGAAAACCATATCCAGAGGTGAAGAGTGGCGTGGTCAGCGGATGGCGACGAAAAAGAGCGGGGCAATCTATTGGGAATCGGTGTACGTGTCACCGGTAAAGGACCATGAAGGTAATGTGATCAATTATGTAGCCATAGCTGAGGACATATCCGAAAGAAAGAAAATGGAAGAAGAGCATGCTTTTCTGGCTGCGATTGTCGATTCCTCGGATGATGCCATCATCGGCAAGACTCTGGAGGGGATCATCACAAGTTGGAATTACGGTGCGGAAGCCATGTATGGTTACACTGCCGGTGAAATCATCGGCAGGCCCATATCAATACTGGCTCCGGCCGAGCGGGCGGATGAGATTCCCCGGATTATGGAAAAGATCCGCAAGGGAGAGCGGGTTCCTCCATTCAATACGGTGCGGGTGAAGAAAGACCAATCCCGTCTGAGTATTTCACTTCGATTGTCACCGGTTATCAATAGTTCAGGGGCTATCATAGGCGCCGCGGCAATAGCCCGTGACCTAAATGCAAGGTCCGCTGATGTGCATGGGGGTAAAAAAGGATTTTTCAGTCATTTTGTGCACAGGAGACCGGAAAGGAGCCTTCATGAGTGAGAACATTCAGAACCAATGCGAGGTAAGAATCTGGTGTGCCGATTGTGAACGCAGTGAATATACCACCAAGGGGGAGAAATATCTTTGTGCCAGCTGCGGGAAAGTCCTCGAAAGTCATCATGAGATGCACCACGAGATTTTTCCCCATGTGTCGGGGGACGAGGATAACCTCAGCTAACTGTCTTTTTTGACAAAAGGGGCGGCGCCAGTACGGCAGCCGCCCCTTTTGTCAGCTCTTACTTCTTGCCCCGTTCGTCCAGAGCCTTGTTCAACAGCGCAACCCCTTCCTTGGAGGCGGTAATCGAGGCCGCCAGGCTGTCACGGGCCAGATCGGGATTGTGGAATCCGTCGCTGTTTTCTGCCGTCCACCATTCCCATAGCACATGGGCTTCTTCATGTTTTTCCCGTGCTTTGGCCAGCGTTGCCTCATCGACCCCGAAACGCTTTGCAGCGGCATAGGTGTCGATCAGCTCACCAAGCCAGTATTCTGATTTGCGCATCTTGCCGCTGATATAGTTTCTTATGGCGTCGATCTGGTACAGTTGCTGCTCGGCGTTCCATTTCGGATGGCAACCCTGGCAGGATTCCTTCACATGGCTGCGGGGACGGATCATCATGTGGGACTTGTAGCTCTTGCCCTGCTTGTTTTTCATCACCGGCATATGGCAGTCGGCACAGGTGACACCGGCTTTTTCATGGACGCTGCCGGCATAGGATTCTGCTTCCGGATGCTGGAGTTTGACCAGGCGGGCACCGGTTACCGCATGCTTGAAATCATAGTAATTGAGCTTACGGTAATGATCAAGCAGCTCCTTCACCTGCTTCAGGGGCATGTGGTTAGTGCGCTGGTCGTCATAGCCGACCGGCTTGCCGCTGCCGAACTCGAAACCCTTGCCGCAGGCATATTCCACATGACACTGGGCGCACATCATACGGGAGTCCGATTTTTTCATGACACCGATCTTGCGAAAGCCGTCCCGGAAAGAGATCACTTTCAGGTCGGTAGCGCCGTTTCTGGCGAACATGGTAGCACCCTTGTCGATCTCGTTGATCAGCGCATCCCGAACAATGCGCGGTTGTGCGCCGTGGGGATCATGACAATGGATGCAACCGACCGGGTTGTGGGTATCCTTGGCCACTGCGATGATGTCGGAAGTGCGATCCCATTTGGCTTTCGGGTCCTTGTCTCCAAGGAACTTCCATTTAAGGATGTGATCTGACGTCTTGCACTGGATGCAGGTGGGATTGCCTGCCTTGCCAGTTTCGCCCATCTTGAAGTCGGGCCCCTTATCTTCCAGGATATCCCAGGTTTTGCCGACCTGATCAACACCGGCCCAGCGCTGCTTATACTGGAACCGGCCACCGGCGAATCGATCGACGACGAACTGGTCGGTGACCATGAAGGCGTGGCCACGGGGTTCGTTATGTTCGATGGTAAAGCCATAGGGGGCGAGCAGTTTGTCCATAACCGGAGAGCGTCCGCCGGGGATACCCTTTTCCTTGCGGGCGGGGGCTTCGTAATCAACCATCATGGATGTGGCATATTCATCCTTGTGGCATTTTCCGCAGAGTGCGGAGTCAATAAGGGTTACCGGCCGGGTTTCAGAGTTGTCCAGATGCTCTTTAAGTTTATCATGGCAGGTGCTGCAGGCGAGTTTTGCATGCTTTGAACCCTCTTTCAGGGCTTTTACTTGATCGTGACAGCCATAACAGGTTTCCCTGCCATCGTCCTTTGCTGCAGGTTTTCCCTTTGCCGCCGTTGAATAAATCGGTAACGACAAAAGCATTGCCATTCCAGTCGCAGCGGCTACAGACGCCAATCTCCTGTTGATCATGAAACCCTCCCTTTCTTTAAATTGCAAGTTTGTTGCGAAAAGTAATGTCTAATAATAATTAAACTTTGCTTTAAGTCAATAAACCATTTAGTCAGTATTCACATTGTGATGGCGATGGAGCATCTTGCCAGCGCTGACTGCTACAGTTAGAATGGATTAAAATCAACGGGGGGTACTTGCATGTCCCAACGCAGTTATTGGCTTTTCAAGTCTGAACCGACAAATTTTTCATTTGATGATCTTCGAACCTGCCCGAACAGCACAGAACACTGGGATGGGGTGAGGAACTATCAGGCGAGGAACTATTTACGGGATGAGGTGCAGGTTGGGGATCAGGTGCTTTTTTATCACAGCAACATAGCCGTGCCGGCCATCGTCGGCATTGCCGAGGTGGTTAGGGCCGGATATCCGGACTGGACGGCGCGTGACCCGGAGAATAAGCATTTCGATCCGGCAAGTACGGCAGAGAAGCCGATCTGGTACATGGTGGATGTGCGTTTTGTCAACCCTTTCCCCCGGCCTGTTAAGCTTGCCGAACTGAAGAACAACCCAGCCCTGTCGGGCATGGTCCTTCTTTCCCGCAGCCGGCTGTCCATTCAGCCGGTGCGAGAGGAGGAATGGCGGCAGATTCTGCGTATGGGAGGCGTAGAAGAGTAGTTCACTCCTGTGCCCTCACCAGCTCTTTTGGGTTGTCAGTTTGTTGCCAGACTCTTTGCCACCACTTCGTAAACATCCCGCGGCAGATTGGGGAGCACCCTGATCCGTTCCAGTTCTCCACGCATCATCTCCTGCCGTTTCTGGTCATAACGGTGCCAGCGGGTCAGTGGCGACATGAGGCGGGCAGAGACCTGCGGATTGATAGGTATCAGGCGAATCAGCTGATCGGTGAGAAATCTGTAGCCGGCGCCGCTTTTATCGTGGAAGCGCACCGGGTTGGCCTGGGAGAAGGCGCCGACCAGGGAACGGAAGCGGTTGGGGTTGGCTGGTTCGAAGGCAGGATGGCCAAGCAGCTTCTCCACCTCCGCCAGCGTATCGGGCCTGCTTGATGCGGCCTGCAGGGAGAACCACTTGTCAACTACCTGTCGGTCTCCCTGCCAGCGCTGATAGAACTCTTCAAGTATGATGCGCCGACTGGGAGAATTGGAAGAAGCGAGCGGACCCAGCGCTCCCATGGTATCGGTCATATTGTCAGCCTTATGGTATTGGTCGATGCACAGGCCGACTTCTTCATCGCCGTCAAGGGTCATGAGATAGGCGAGACAGAGATTGGCCAGACGCCGCTCTCCGGCCAGACCGTCACCTACCTTGTAGGGGCGGGTCGGGCGGCAGGCCGAGTGGACCTGGTGAAATTCCGCCTTAAGCTCGATAGCCAGCCTTTTTCTTACAAATTGGCGGACGGCATGGACCGCATCGGGATCGGCCACGGCCATGGAATCGGCCAGATATGCCTCGCTAGGCAGGGTTAGGGCCTCGGCGAGAAAGGCACGGTCTTTTTCGTTGCTGGAAAGAGTTTCTTTGAAGGCTGAAATGATGCCTTTGTCCAGCTCCAGTTGACGCCCGGCCTGCCAGTCGGCCACCAGGCCGAGCATGACCTGGATAGCCAGCTGCTGTCCTGCCTCCCATCTGCAGAAGGGATCGGTCTCATGGGCCATCAAAAGGACCAGCTCCTCATGGCTGTATGCATAATCCAGCCGGACCGGCGCGGAGAACCCGCGTAAAAGTGCCGGCACCGGGGCCGTTTTCAGACCGGTGAAGAGGAATTTTTCTTCCGATTGGCGCAACTCCAGAACCCGTGTCGTCGGTCCGGCAGAGTCCTCCCCTTCCATGGTCAGGGGCAATTCATGGCCGTCCCTGTCGAGCAGACCCATGGTCAAAGGGATGTGAAGCGGTTCCTTCGGTGTCTCTTCACCTGTTTTGGGATAGCTTTGCCTGATGTTGAGGAGATATGTTCCTGTCGTGGCATGGAATTCCCCCTTTATCTGCAGTTCCGGGGTACCCGCCTGGCTGTACCACCGCTTGAACTGGCCCAGGTCAATCCCTCCCGCATCTGCCATGGCCCGGACAAAGTCCTCAACGGTTGCCGCCTGGCCATCATGGCGCTTGAAATAAAGATCCATGCCCTGGTGGAAGCGCTCAGGACCAAGCAGGGTACGCAGCATGCGGATCACCTCGGCGCCCTTGTTATAGACGGTGACGGTATAAAAATTGTTGATTTCCATGTAGCATTCCGGTCTTACCGGATGGGACATGGGCCCGGCATCTTCGGCGAACTGGGCGGTGCGCAGGTAACGGACGTCGGCGATGCGCTTGACCCCCCGCGATTCCATGTCCGCTGAAAATTCCTGGTCGCGGAAGATGGTCAGCCCCTCCTTGAGGGAGAGCTGGAACCAGTCGCGGCAGGTGATCCGGTTGCCGGTCCAGTTGTGGAAATATTCGTGGCCGATGACCTCTTCGATGGCCTGAAAATCGTCGTCCGTGGCCGTTTCCGGGCTGGCCAGCACGTAGCGGGAATTGAAGACATTCAGACCCTTGTTTTCCATGGCTCCCATATTGAAGTCATCAACGGCGACAATCATGTAGATATCCAGGTCGTATTCGCGGCCGAAATTTTCCTCATCCCAGAACATGGCTTTCTGCAGCGACCGTAGGGCGTGATCGCATTTGGTCCGGTTCTGTTCATTCACATAAATGCGGAGGGCAATTTGACGTCCGGAGCGGGTGGTGAAGGTATCTTCCAGGCAGACCAGGTCTCCGGCCACCAGGGCGAAGAGGTAGCTGGGCTTGGGAAACGGATCATGCCAGGTGACGAAGTGGCGGCCTTTGTCGAAATTTCCTTTTTTAACCGGATTCCCGTTGGAAAGCAACACGGGGTAACGTTGCCGATCGGCCACGATGGTGGTGGTATAAACTGCCAGCACATCGGGCCGGTCGGGGAAATAGGTGATGGAGCGGAAACCTTCAGCTTCGCACTGGGTGCAGAACATGCCGCCGGAACGATAGAGCCCTTCCAGAAAAGTGTTGTGCTGGGGACGCAGTTCAGTGGTGATTTCAAGGACGAATTTATCCGGTACCTGGTCAATAGTCAGGTATTCCTGGTCCACTTTGTAGCGGCCGGGGACAAGCACCTTGTCGTCAAGCTTGATTTCCAACAGCGTGAATCGGTGCCCGTCCAGGACAAGGGGGGGCGTTCCAGAGGTCAATGCCTGGGGGTGCCGCATGATGCTGAGTCGGGAATGGACCCGTGTCGTCTCCTCGTCCAGTTCAAAACGCAGCTCCACTCTATCGACGATATAATCGGGGGGGGTGTAGTCCTTGCGACAAATGGTGCGATGGGGGCTTTCGGTCATTATTGATTCTCCGGCAGTTGGTTTGGCGTGGTTGCAGGGGAAATTGTAGCATCAAAAGGTCTTCCGGCAAAGGAGAACCTTGGTAACTTTCTTTACAACAAGGCGGTGGATGGGGTATCTTGGCCCTATTTGACGAGGTGATTTAGTGGCTACGCGGATCAAGATACTTCCCGAACAACTCACCAATAAGATTGCGGCCGGTGAGGTTGTGGAAAGACCGGCTTCTGTGGTGAAGGAACTGGTAGAGAACGCATTGGATGCAGGCTGCAGCGAGGTCATGGTCGAGATCGAGGCCGGGGGGAAAAGACTTATCAGGGTCTCCGACACCGGCTGCGGCATGACACGGGAAGATGCCCTGCTTGCCCTGGAAAGGCACGCCACCAGCAAGATAGCCAACGATGAGGATCTCTTCAGCCTGGCCACCCTCGGCTTCCGAGGTGAAGCGCTCCCCTCGGTGGCTTCCGTTTCACGTTTCACTCTGGCAACCAGGGAAAAGGGGTCTCTGGAAGGAACCGAAATCTATGCCGAGGGGGGGCGGATAAAGGAGGTCAAGGCATGCGGCATGGCCGAAGGGACGGTAATCTCGGTGCGCAACCTCTTTTTCAATACTCCGGCCCGCCTCAAGTTCATGAAGAGCAGCGAAACTGAGGCGGGGCATGTGGGAGACCTCCTGACCAGGCTGGCCATATCCCGCCCCGACATCCGATTTATTTATACCAACGACGGCAAGACTGTTTTTCGCGCTCTCAATGCGGACCTGCGCGAACGGGTGGCAACCCTCCTCGGACGCACACTCTCCCAGGATCTTTATCCGTTAGACTTCTGCGACGGACAACTCAATGTCACCGGTCTGGTGGGCAAACCCGAATGCAGTCGTTCCGCCGCTTCCCATGTTTATACCTATATCAACGGCCGTTTCATAAGAGACAAGGTAGTGCAGCATGCCGTGCTTCAGGCTTATCGCAATTTCATGGAGCGGGGCCGTTATCCGGTGGTGGTGCTTTTCATAAGCGTTCCCGCCGCAGAGGTGGATGTGAACGTTCATCCCACCAAGCACGAGGTTCGCTTTCGGGAGCAGGGGAGGGTGCATGACGCCATTCAGGAGGCCGTGGAGTCAGTGCTGCGTTCTTCCCCATGGGTAAAAACACAGCCAGTGGTGCAAAAGACGCAGGCTTCCACATCCATAGCGGCTGCAAGGATTGCCCAGGTGCGGGAGTCCTTGACCCAATACCGTCCGCAAAAAACGACACAACAATCATTCAAGATGTCCACACCTGCAGTGCCGGCAAGCTTCAGAGAAACATCTCTGCCTGATCCCGTGCCGGTAGCTGACGCGGCTCCTGCGCCGGAAGTAGAGCGCGGGTATTTTTCCGGCCTTTCGGTGATCGGCCAGTTTAACGCTGCCTATATCCTTTGCCAGGATGGAAACAGCCTGGTTATCATCGATCAGCACGCCGCCCATGAGCGGGTTGCCTTTGAGCGCCTGAAGACCCAGCATGCTGCAATGGGAGTGGAGTCACAGCGGCTGCTTTTCCCCGAAACGGTGGAGTTTTCATTCAAGGAAGGTGCTGTCATCCGGGAGCACCAAACCGAGCTGGATCGGGTAGGGTTTAGCCTGGAGGAGTTCGGTGGTTCCACCTGGCTGTTGAATGCCGTGCCTCACCTGTTGAGCGGCAATGATTATGTGAAGACACTGCGGGACATCCTGGAAGAGTTGCAGAGCCTGGGCCGAAGCCGTTCCTTTCAGGACATCCTGGAAGACATCCTGGCCAGGATCGCTTGCCACAGTGTTGTGCGCGGAAGTCATTGCCTTAGCCAACAGGAAATAAAGGCACTCTTTCAGCAGATGGATACCACAGAATTTTCCAGCAACTGTCCCCATGGGCGACCGGTGTTACACACACTGACCCTTGCCGAGATCGAGCGGATGTTTAAACGGTAGAACAAAGAGTGAAGAGTGAAGAGAAAATCAAGCTGGTGAGTATCGTCGGGCCCACTGCCTCAGGAAAGACTGAGCTGGCGGTGCGCCTGGCCGAGCGTTTTGACGGCGAGATTGTTAACGCCGATTCCATGCAGGTATACCGCGGCATGGATATCGGTACGGCTAAACCGTCAGTCAGTCTGCGCAGCCGAGTTACTCATCACTTAATCGACATCGTTACCCCTGACGTGAACTTTTCCGCATCGGATTTTCGCCGGGCGGCTGACGGGGCCATTGCAGATATCCACAGCCGCGGCAAGAGAGTCTTCATCGTTGGGGGGACTGGCCTTTACATCCGTGCTTTGCTCCAAGGGCTGGTGGATTCGCCTAGCGGAGACGAACAAATCCGCGGAGAATTGAATGAACTGGCGAAAGAAATTGGCAACGAAGGCCTTTTGCAGCTGTTGGCTGAGGTTGACCCAATTACTGCCGAACGACTTCACCACAACGACCGGGTACGGATTATCCGGGCATTGGAGGTGTATCGGCAGACGGGGCGTCCAATGTCACAGTTCAGGCAGGAGCATGGTTTTGCAGAAGAGATGTACGACTGCCTGATGCTGGGGATAAATGTGGAGCGGCAGGAATTATACAGCCGGGTGGAAAAGCGGGTTGATGAAATGGTAGAGTCGGGCCTGGCCGCGGAAGTGGAGGAGCTGTTCCGACTGGGCTATGCCAGGGATTTAAAGGCAATGCGCTCCATAGGCTATAAGGAGATATGTTCTTTTCTTAGCGGTGAAATTTCTCTGGATCAGGCGGTGCAGCTGATCAAGAGGGATACGAGACGTTATGCAAAACGGCAGATGACTTGGTTTAATAAAGAATATGGGATTAAATGGGTTGAATATCCTGCGGCATTTGCTAATATTTGTAACCATGTGATTGAATTTTTTGAAAGAGGAGAGGACCATGCCAAAAGCACCTTTCAACATCCAGGATCAGTACCTTAACCAGGCACGAAAAGAGAGGGTAAAGGTTACCGTCCAGCTCATGGCCGGCAGCAAGCTGGAAGGCTACATCAAGTCGTTCGATAATTTCTCGGTTCTTATGGAAGTACAGGGCGATCTTCTCATCTATAAACACGCCATATCCAGCATAACTTCTGTGGACGGTAATTTCAGACTGCATCAATAGGTACTGCAACAGCTTCAACGATCAAAAAACAGGGATTGACCCGGCTGGGTCTTCCCTGTTTTTGTTTGTAAAAGAGCGATCGCTGCGCTATCCTTGCCGGCTGCGCAGCCAATCATCTTTATTTATTCGGGATAATCATGACGATGACCAGTGAAAAAAAATTTTTGATCGTTGCTATGCTTCTTGCTTTAGTGGCGCTAGCGGTGATTTTCCTCTCAGGAACAGTTTTCCTGCCGGTCTTTATTGCCCTGATCCTCACCTACATCTTGAACCCTCTCGTGGCAAAGCTGGCGGAGCGAGGGATGAACCGGACCGTTGCCATTGTTCTCGTCTTTTTTGCGCTTGTTCTTCTGGCCACCCTGGCAATATTGTTCTTCATCGTCTCCATAAAAGGGGAGTTGGGTTCAATAGAGATAAATCTTCCCGAGTACGCTAACCGGCTGTACAATTACATACCGGCCGGCGTGAAGGCGTACCTGGATATCGAGACGCCGGAAAAGGCCTATCAGCACCTGACAACAGCGCTTGAGCGGTTGCGTGGCATTTCCTTCAGCCTGTTCAAGGAAACATTCGCCGTTGTTACGCGCGCCTTCAGCTCCACCTTGGCCTTCGTTCTATCCATCCTCGGCTATTTCATTACTCCCATCTACCTTTTTTATTTTCTCCTGGACATGCCGGAACTGAAGACCACATTGCTGAATCTTGTCCCGGAGCGTTACAGGCCATGGTTTTGTCAGAAGGCGGCAGAGGTGGATGAGGTGCTTTCATCCTTCGTCCGCGGTCAATTGATGCTTTGCGTCATTTTGGCGGTGCTTTACAGCATCGGACTATACTTCATCGGCATTGACCTGGCTATTCTCATCGGCACCATATCCGGCCTTCTGTTCATGATTCCCTATCTGGGGACGCTCTTCGGCATCGTCTTTTCCATGCTCATGGCCTTTCTCAAGTTCCATGATCTTCTCCATCCAATGCTTTGTCTAGGCTGGTTCATGCTGGTGCAGGCGGCAGAAGGGGGCATTATTACCCCCAAAATCGTTGGTAACAAGGTGGGGCTGCATCCTGTTGTAACAATCCTTGCCCTTCTCATCGGGGGCCAATGGTTCGGCATCTTCGGCATGCTGCTGGCGGTGCCGGTAACTGCCGTGCTCAACGTTTTTTTCCGCTCGCTGCTCGATTATTACCGGAGCACGGCATATTACAAAGGTGTGTGATGGAAGGTTTGTTGATCGACAGTGTTGTGACGGAAAGCATCGCCGACGAGCTTGAAATAGAGGCGGGTGATCGGTTGGTTGCCATCAACGGCCACAGGCTGCGGGACATCATCGATTTTAATTTTTTTGCCGCAGATGAGGAACTGACCCTTGAGGTTGTGAAAAGGGATGGAGAGGTCTGGGAGATGGAGGTGGAACGGGACGAATCCGAGCCTCTCGGCCTTATTTTCCAGGCACCGGTTCCTGCCGAGTGCGGCAACAAATGTATTTTCTGTTTTGTTCATCAATTGCCCAAGGGACTGCGGAAGCCTCTTTACGTCAAGGATGAGGATTACCGGCTCTCTTTCCTTTATGGCAACTATGTGACTCTGGCCAATATCGATGCCAGCGACCTGGAGCGGATCAAGTCGCAAAGGCTCTCACCGCTCTATATTTCAGTGCATGCAACAGATCCTCTGGTGCGTGAAAGGATGTTGGGCAAAACGGGAATTCCGCCGATCCTCGAGATAATTAAAGAATTGGCCGGGGCCGGCATTACCATGCACACCCAGGTGGTGCTCTGTCCTGGAGTCAATGATGGCAAAGTTCTGGCTCAGACCGTTGCCGATCTGTCGTCACTGTTTCCCGCTGTTGCTTCCCTGGCTGTGGTACCGGTCGGCCTGACCATGCACCGCAAAGGGCTGCCGGCCTTACAGCCGGTGACGAAGGAATATGCAGCTGAATTGCTCTCCCAATGGCAGCCTGAAATGGCCGGGTTGGCAAGGTGTCTGGGGGAACCTTTCCTCTTTTTTGCCGATGAGTTCTACATTAAAGGGGGTGTGGCATTTCCTCCCCTTGAGTTGTATGGGGACCTCCCACAGATTGAAAACGGTGTCGGTATGGTGCCGGTCTTCCTGGAGGAAGCGGATGAAGTTGTCCATGGGGCAAAAAGGTTGAAGCAGGCATCTGTCACCGTTGTTACCGGAGAGTCGCCATATCCTTATCTGGAGGGTTTCCTTCACCGCTTGGCGGACAAGACAGGAATAAAGTTTACAATCGTGCCGATAAAAAATCGGCTTTTTGGGGACACCGTCACGGTGACTGGACTTGTTTCCGGTGGCGACATTTTGGACTGCCTGAAGAAAGTGGAGTCAGGGGATGTAATTCTTATACCGGATGTTATGCTAAAGGAAGGGGAAGGGATTTTCCTCGATGATTTAAGTATTGATGATCTGCAAAATGCTTTGGGGAAAGATGTCGTGGTCGCCGAATCTACGCCTCGTGGAATTTACGCAGCAATTATCCGATTTCAGTCTGCATGAAGCCGCTTGATCCCTAATTACTGGTGGGGGAAGCAATGCCTAGACCTTGTCCGATGTTGTCAGGTTTTGTTGCAGCTCTCTGTATTGCGGTTCTCGTGGCTATTCCGGCATTTGGACATATTACCAATGATCAGCCGGTTTATCGTGTAAGCGATGGTAAAATAATAACCTTTCAGCAGATGATCGATGAAATGAAAGGGACAAATGTTGTTGTCATAGGTGAATCACACGACAGTCACGAGCATCATCAGCTGCAGTTGGCCGTTATCGAGGCCTATCATCAGGCTGAAACCCCCATTGCAGTCGGTATGGAGATGTTTACCGCCGACAGTCAGCGACATCTTGACCGCTGGACCAATGGAACCCTGGACAAATCAAGCTTCATCAGGCTTTACTATAAAAATTGGCAGATGCCATGGCCCCTTTACAGCGAGATTTTTCTTTACACCAAAGAGCACCGTATACCCCTCATCGGTCTTAACATAGATCCAAAAATTCCGAAAAAGGTGGCCCGCCGAGGTTTCGCCTCTCTGACACCAAAAGAATTGAAAAAGGTTCCCCCTGGGGTCACCTGTAATGTGGATCCTGAATACATGGCCTTCATAAGACAGGTTTACGCATCCCACAACAAAAGCGACAAGTCTTTTATCCATTTCTGCGAGGCACAGAAATTATGGAATTCTTTCATGGCATCGGGAATAATGAATTATGTGAGGAGGAATTCCGGACGAACAATGGTGGTCCTGACGGGGGCCGGGCATGCACTGAAAAGCGGGATTCCTGCTGAACTTGAACGCGCCTCTGATATCTCATATAAAGTTATACTGCCGGAATTTCCTGAACTATCGCCGGATAATGTGGCGAAAGACGACGCAGATTATATCCTTATGGAGTGAAGAGTCGGTTGATTCTATTCGGGTTTGTCCGCGTGTTCTATCCTCTTTTCAAGCAGGGGCCTTCTCCTTTCCTTTCCCACATAGGTTTCACACGAAGTGTTCTCATCCCGGACCGGATCGGCACCAACCCTTACCCATTTATCGGACCGGCAGAAACCTGTTATGTTGCCCACCCGGATAAGATAGTCCAGGCAATAGTCCTCAACAATGTCATAGCTGTCATCGTCATAACATACCATCACTTTCACGTTTCCTCCATGGTAGAAGAACATATTAAGCCCACAGAGAAGTTATCGTACCAAATGATAAAAACTTTAATAAGAAATCAATTTTTTATGATTTTGCTTTTATTCAACTTAATGTGATATGAGTAAATCACTATTGAAACCAATGGAGAGAGTAATGTCGAACTCCAATTATATTACCCCTGAGGGTGCTAGGCGCCTTCGGGAAGAATTTGAATATTTATGGAAGGTGGAACGCCCACGGGTGACTCAGGCGGTTTCCGATGCTGCAGCTGAAGGTGATCGTTCGGAAAATGCGGAATACATTTATGGCAAAAAACGTTTGCGGGAAATCGACAGACGGGTGCGTTTTCTCATGAAGCGCCTTGATGTTCTGACAGTGGTGGAAGACCAACCGGAGCGGAAGGGAAAGATTTTCTTCGGCGCATGGGTGCGGCTTGAAAATGAAGAGGGTAATGAGGTCGTCTACCGAATAGTAGGGCCGGATGAATTTGATCCGGGAAAGGGCTATATCAGCGTCGATTCTCCCATGGCCAAAGCACTTATCGGCAAGCAGGAAGGGGACGAGGTGGTGGTGAGAAGACCTGCCGGGGTGGCCACCTTTACCATTATAGATGTGGGCTACAAGCCTTTTTGTGGGTGAATAATGGCCCTGACATCTGTACGGTTGACCAGGGCAGGGTGGCTTGCCGTTGCCAATGCAATCGTAACGGTTCCACTGTTTCTTTTTTCGTTCATGCTGGCTCTGGACGACAGCCATGGTGCACGTGCCGTTCAAACCATACTGACATTGATCTCAACGCTGCTATTCATCTATGTCATGCTGACCTTGCTGGATTATCTCAGCAGCAGCCACCAATCCCATGATGTCCATATGCTTGTCAAGCTGCTGCTCTGGATGAACATCGCGGTGACCGTTCTCAGCATGCTCGGTCTGCTGAGTCAGCCACTCCGGGAGGCCGGCGGACTTTTCGCCATCATTCTTGTCGTGCCATATGGCGTCACCCAGGCTGTCTTCGGCTATCGGCTGCTTCGCTTGCCAGGCTTGATGGGTACGCGATTCAAACTTTTCGGTGTTCTGAATATCATAACAGGTGTTTGCTTTGCCCTGGTGGTACCGATACCGGTTGGGCTGCTGACGAGCGTTGCTGCGGATGTTATTTTGGGAAAAGTGTTGCTGGAAGCGGCAGAGAAACAGCCATCTTAGGCAAAATAAAAACGCCCGAATTTGATCCGGGCGTTTCTGATTCTGGTGTTACATAACGGGCTCTTTCTACATATCCGACGGTGGACGACAGGCGGTTTCAGATTACATGCTCCTTGCAGGGCCATATAACCTTTTGCTGGGCTGTCTCCCCTTTTTCCAGAGGTTTTTTACGCTCATGACGGATGTAGTATGAACTGCCTATTCAGCGTTGCCCCATGTAACACCATTTTTTGAGAGAACAACTTCAGCTTTTGATTATATGATACTACCGACAGGGTAATAGTCAAGAGATAAAATATTATTGATTCCGGTTAGTTATGTTTTATTTTGTGCTTGAAAAATTTAAAAAGGGTAGTGCCTCCAATGGAGACAACTACCCCTCTAATTCTGAATCGTGGCGATGAAATATCTACTTTTTCTTCAGGTTGTAAAAGACTTCCTTGCCACGGAAAAGGGCGACGGCGTCCAGTTCGTCTTCAATGCGCAGAAGCTGATTATATTTACAGACCCTGTCGGTGCGGCAGAGGGAGCCGGTCTTGATCTGACCTGCATTGACTGCGACAGAAAGGTCGGCCAGGGTGGTGTCTTCAGTTTCTCCTGAGCGGTGGGAGATGACCGTGGTATAACCAGCACGTTTGGCCATCTCGATGGCGTCCAGGGTTTCTGTCAGAGTTCCGATCTGATTCAGTTTGATCAGAATAGAGTTGGCGATTCCTTTATCGATGCCTTCTTTAAGGATTTTGGGATTAGTGACGAAAAGGTCGTCGCCGACGATCTGGATTCTTTTGCCCAGGCGTTCGGTCATTTTTTTCCAGCCTTCCCAGTCGTTTTCCGCCATGCCGTCTTCGATGGAGATGATAGGATACTTGTTGACCAGATTTTCGTAGAAATCTATCAGCTGATCCGCTGTCTTCTTAGGCTGGGCTTCATTTTCCAGGGTATAGACTCCGTCGCTGAACAATTCGGAAGAGGCCACGTCCAAGGCCAGCAGCACATCTTCGCCGGGTTTGAAGCCTGCTTTCTGGATCGCTTCGATGATGACTTCCAGCGCTTCCTCATTGGATTTCAAATTGGGAGCGAAGCCCCCTTCATCGCCTACAGCGGTATTGTAGCCCTTGCCCTTGAGAACCGATTTGAGGGCATGGAAAATTTCGGCCCCCATGCGAAGCGCCTCGGCAAAATTCTTGGCGCCGGCAGGCATGATCATGAATTCCTGAATATCCACGTTGTTGTCCGCGTGGGCACCGCCGTTGATAATGTTCATCATCGGCAGCGGCAGCTCTTTAGCATTGGCTCCGCCAATGTATTGGTAAAGGGAAAGACCTACCTCATCGGCAGCAGCTTTGGCCACAGCCAGAGAGACACCGAGGATGGCATTGGCGCCAAGCTTGCTCTTGAATTCCGTTCCGTCAAGCTCCAGCATTTTACGGTCGATGCCGACCTGGTCTGTTGCTTCCATGCCGATGACTTCTTCGGCGATTATATCGTTGACGTTGGCAACTGCTTTGAGGACTCCCTTGCCCAGGTAGCGCCCTTTGTCGCCGTCACGTAATTCAAGAGCTTCCCTTTCGCCGGTAGAGGCGCCTGATGGGACTGCCGCTCTTCCCATGGCTCCCGACTCGAGAAAAACTTCTACCTCCAGTGTCGGATTGCCCCGGGAATCGAGAATTTCTCTGGCATATACATCTGTAATCTGGCTCATTCATACCCCTCCATAATGAAATATTTCACAGGCAAGGCACCTGTAATGTCAATCTTGTTTATATAGCACACTTTCCTGTAAATGGAAGTAGTTTTATTAACTTACCCAAAGGACAGGGCGATGGTTTGAGTTGACACTGCATGGCGATAAGGCTATATTTAGTGCTTGTCCTTAGCGAAATTTTTCTTGAAACGTTCCTGTGCTGCTGTTAACAGGAACGCTCCTGTCATTGACGATCGGTCACTGCGGTTACAGGTGGCCGAGCAACGGGAATAACATACATAATGCCCACTGAAAGCGGCGACAAAGATAGAAAAACCAAAGGTTCGCTCACCCTTCTTGGCGAAAGATGTCTCGGCTCGGTAGTTGACAAAATCTCCGATCCGAGACAGGAAAAGCGCTGTCGATTCATATTGCTTTTCTGCACAGCCCTCCTTCTCACCTTTCTTATCATCCCCAGCTATCAATTCCTGGCTGTGAAATACAAGGTAGGAGACGTTGCCACCTCTGATATCAGGGCTACTCAGGACTATTTCATCGAGGATCGCCTTCTTACCGAAAAGAAGCGTTCCGAGGCAGAGGCTGTTTCTCCCCTTGTCTACAATTATAATTCCACTGCTGCACTTGACGTAGTTCGGCGCTTTGAGAGCGCTTTTGCCCTTATACGCAATGCCGGAGAACGAGATGAAGACGCTGGAGAGGCTTTTCGCCAGAATATAGGGCGTTTGTTGACGCAGGATGTCTCTGCCAAGGAGGCAGCTGCGCTGTCCAGGCTCACATCCGACCAATCACTGCAGATGGAGTTGGAACGTCTTGCCACAACCATTTATCACAACAAGATTGTTGAGGACAAAAAAAGTTTTGCCGATGACCGCAGGCACGGCCTTGTCGTCACTGACCTTGAAACAAAACGTGAGATTGCTGCAGGTGATTACTCCTTTTATATGGATGTTGGTGAAGCTCGCAAGGCTCTTGCCGGCATGAAGCTTGCTCTATCTGCCTCGGCGGGCGATTGTGCACTACTGAAGGGTTTATTGAGCCGGATGATAACTTCGAATCTTATCTTTGATCGTGAGGCGACCGAGCAAATGAAACATGACGCCCGCTCGGCAACGCGCCCCGTGCTCTTTCAGGTGAAGAGGGGGGAGATGATTGTCCGGGTCGGAGAGAGGGTCACCCAGGAACAGGCTACAAAGCTGGACAGCATCTTCGAGTCCCGCGGCATAGAGAGGTTTTTCATGGGGGTAGGTGTTTTGGGGCTTGTACTGGTCCTCTTCTACTTCCCATATCGTTTTGCACGCAAGAACATTCGCAAATTCAGCCCCTCCAACAAGGATATACTGCTCCTTACCCTGATGACCATCGGCAACTTCGTGGTCCTGAAGATTGCCTTCATTGTTTCAACGGCCATGGGCAGCCTTTTACCTTTTATCGACACTGCCGTTTACTACTATTTCTTTCCTTTTGCTGCCAGTGCCATTATTGTCCGGATTATTCTTAATTCCGAGGTGGCACTCGTATATTGTGCTGTCTGCGCGCCGTTGCTCGGGATTATGTTCAACAGCAGCCTTCAGGTGGTCATATACGCCCTTCTAGGTGGGATTGTCGGTGCCCATGGGGTACGCCAATGCAAGGAGCGAAACGCCATATATGTGGCAGGATTGAAGGTAAGCGTGGTCAACGTGGCCATGGCAATTTCTTTTCAGTTTTTCAGCGACAGCGCCTTCACCATTCAGACGGCCTACTGCGTCGTCTTTGCCGGATTGGGCGGCATTTTCAATGCTGTATGCGTTACCGGCACTATTCCTCTCATTGAGGCTCTCTTCCACTACACAACCGACATCAAACTGCTGGAGCTGGCAAATCTGAATACCCCGATCCTGCGCGAACTGATGGTCAGGGCTCCCGGCACCTATCATCACAGTGTCGTTGTCGGAAATCTTGTGGAGGCCGGGGCCGAAGCGATCAATGCCAACCCTCTTCTGGCCAGGGTTGCAGCCTATTACCATGATGTGGGCAAGATCAGCAAGCCCCTCTACTTCATAGAAAATGTCGGAGGAGGCGAAAACAGGCACGACAAGCTTTCTCCGAACATGAGCGCTCTCATACTCATTTCCCATGTTAAAGAAGGAGTTGAACTGGCGCGAGAAAGCCGGCTGGGGCAACCGATCATCGACATAATCCGCCAGTCACACGGCACTTCTCTCATCACCTTTTTTTACCAGAAGGCGAAGGGGTTGGCCGTTACCGACCTGCAAGCGGTGGATGAGAGGGATTTCCGTTACCCGGGGCCCAAGCCTCAAACCCGCGAGGCGGGCTTGGTGCTTTTGGCTGATTGTGTGGAAGCGGCATCCAGGACATTGTCCGATCCTACCCCTGCACGAATTCAGGGCATGGTTCAGAAGATCATAAACAATATCTTCATCGACGGTCAGTTGGACGAATGTGAGCTGACCCTGAAAAACCTGCATGAAATTGCCAAGAGCTTCAACAGGATACTAGCCGGCATCTATCATCAACGTATAGACTATCCGGAGCCTGCTTATAAGGAAAAAGGAAGCGGAGGGAAAAAATCCATTGAAGATAGCGATAGCGAACCGGCAAAGGCGCTGGCCGATAGAAGCGAAGAAGCTAAGAAAAGTGGCGGAGATGATCTTAAGCGACTTGGGATGTCCTGACAGCGAACTCTCCATCAGCATCGTCGGCGATCGAACCATTCGCCGCATCAATCGCGACTATCTCGACCGCGATAAGACGACCAATGTCATTTCCTTTGCCATGCACGAAGGAGATTTTAGTGAAATCAATCCCCAGATGCTGGGGGATGTGATCATTTGTGCCGATACGGCTTCGCGGGAGGCAGAAGAAGGTGACATGCCTTTTTTTTCCCGCCTTTCGTTCCTGCTTTTGCACGGCATACTCCATATAACCGGCTACGACCACGAACGTAGCGGCGAAACGGAAGCTGCAAGAATGGAGTTTCGCGAGCGGGAAATTTTCGGTAATCTGAACCGGAAAGGACTTGTCTAGATTGGCTGAGATAGTGGCATTAAATGAAAACCATGGGAAGGATGCGGACAAAGTTCCGACTGGAGCGTCCTTGAAGCCGACGCGCTTCATAGATTCCGCAAACTGTGCCATCGAAGGCATCCTCTACACGGCCAGGACCCAAAAGCATATGCGCAACCATTTTCTGGCAGCGTTGGTCGTGCTGATTGCGACGCTTTTTCTCCATGTCACGGCACTTGAGTTCATCCTTCTGACCTTATCGGTTTCTTTCGTTCTTTTTGCCGAGCTGATGAATACTGCCGTCGAAGTGGTTGTGGATCTGGTTTCACCCGAATACCATCCTTTGGCCAAGATAGCCAAGGATACCGCGGCAGGAGCTGTACTGGTGGCTGCCATCGGCACGGCAGTAATGGGATACCTTATACTCTCGCACTATATATTTCCGGTTTACAAGGAGATGCTCGGCATGATAGGAACCCCTACAGAAATGGGGACCCTGGTTTCGATCCTGATAGTGGTGATCGTGGTTATCATCATTAAGACCCGCACCAGCAGAGGCACCCCGCTGCAAGGTGGTCTCCCCAGCGGCCATGCGGCTTTGGCCTTTTCCATCGCCACCTCGGTTTCTCTCAATACAAAAGACCCGATGGTGTCAATTCTGACCATTGCCCTGGCAACTATGGTCAGCCATTCCCGATTGCTTCTCAATATTCACTCATTGCGGGAAGTGGTACTTGGCGCGTTGACCGGAACCGGTATTACTCTCGCGGTGCTGCTTCTTTTTAAAGTGGCAGGATGAAGAAGCTGGTCGACTCATTTTCTTAATAAGTGGAGGGAACATATCTTTGGAAGGGGACAACGGCAAAAAAAGCCCTGGTCTTATTGACATCGTCAGCCGCTTTCTTTCCGGGCGCCGACGTGTGACCGAAGAAGAAATACAGGAATTGATGAATGCCGGAGAAGAAGAGGGACTGATCAACGAGGAAGAGAACCAGATGATCCGCTCCATTTTCGCCCTCGGCGACACGGTGGTTCGCGAAATAATGGTGCCCCGTACCGACATGGCATGTGTCAGCTCAGATGCCGGAGTCAAGGAGGTGCTTGCTGCGATAATTGCCTGCGGCCACTCCCGGATACCGGTTTACGAAGGCACAATCGACAACATCATTGGCCTCATTTATGCCAAGGACCTGCTCAAATATTGGGGCATGGAGGCTTCTGCCATTGTTCTGAAGAAGATCGTCAGGTCTCCTTACTTTATCCCCGAAACTAAAAACCTTGAGGAACTGCTCCACGAATTCAAGAAAAAGCGGGTCCATATCGCCATTGTCATCGACGAATACGGCGGCACCTCGGGCCTTGTCACCATTGAAGATCTGCTTGAGCAGATTGTCGGGGACATCCAGGACGAATACGACCTGGAAGAAGACTGGCTTGTGGAAGAGGGGGACGGTTCTGTGACCGTCGATGCCCGTCTGCCCATCGAGGAGTTGGAAGAGCATTTTCAAATAGACATTGAAAGGGAAAAATTCGATACGGTAGGTGGGCTGATATTTCACCTTCTCGGTCGCATTCCAGCCAGCGGGGAAGAAGTGGATAACCATCATATACACATGACGGTTCTTGAGGCTGATGAGCGGCGTATAAGCAAGGTGCGAATCGCCAGGAAAGGCAGCGCGGTAGAGGAGACGGAAGGCTAGTGAATTACAGCAGATTCCATATGCCTGCCTTCAATGCCGCTCCTCGCCGTGATTATCTTTTGGCGGTAGTGTCCGGCATTTTGCTGGCGCTATCCTTCCCAAAGCCAGGGTTATCCATCTGTGCCTGGTTTGCTTTCGTGCCGCTCTTTCTGGCCATGGGCAAAAAAGACTCGAAAACGGCATTTCGGCTTGGATTTATCTGCGGCCTTACTGCCTATGGTGGCATTCTCTACTGGGTCAATATAGTTATGACCACCTATGGAAAGCTTCCTCTGGTGGTCAGTTTCTGTCTTTATCTGCTTTTGTCGGCATACATAGCCCTTTATGTGGGAATTATTGCCTATCTGGTAAATCGGGGTGAAAAAGCTGGAATTTCATCGGTTTTTTCTTTTCCTTTTCTATGGGTGGGCTTTGAGTTCATCCGCGCTTTTGTCCTGACAGGTTTCCCCTGGGCATCCCTCGGCCATTCCCAATACCGTACCCTGCCTTTGATCCAGATATCTGACGTTACCGGTGTCTATGGCGTCAGTTTTCTGATCGCTCTGGCTAACATCATCATTTACCGGATTATCAAGGGGTTGGTCCGAAAGGAGGCGGTTGCCTATCCTGCCAGAAGTGGCTTCATCTTCCTGGTTCTGATGACGCTCACCATCGGCTATGGCTTTTACCGGCTCAATCAGGCAGAGCAGGGGGAGCCACTTAAAGTTGTGCTGGTCCAGGGGAATATCCCTCAGGACGTGAAGTGGGATCCGGCTTTTCAAGAGTCGACGGTTGGCATTTACGAAAGACTTACCCGCAAGGCTTGTGCCAGCGGCGGAACTCTAGTTGTCTGGCCTGAAAGTGCTCTTCCTTTCTATTTTCAAACTGAAGAGCAGTATGCAGCAAGGGTAAGATCATTGGCTGCCGAAATGAAGAGTTGTCTCGTGGTAGGCAGTCCGGCCTTCGAGAAAAAAGATGAAGGTATCCGCTACTTGAACAGTGCCTTTCTCCTCTCCCCTTCCGGGGAAGTTCTCGGCCGTAGTGATAAAATGCACCTGGTGCCCTTTGGGGAATACGTGCCGCTGCAGAAACTGTTCCCTTTCGTCAACAAACTGGTGGCCGGAATAGGCGACTTTTCGCCTGGATCCAAAGTAGTGCCCCTTAACACCGGCCAAGGGGAGATCGGGGTTCTGATCTGCTTTGAGGGAATATTTCCGGAACTTGCCAGGGAATATGTCCGTGCCGGAAGTCGTCTGCTGGTAAACATCACCAACGATGCCTGGTTTGGCAAATCATCGGCACCTTACCAGCACCTTTCCATGACTGTTTTTCGGGCGGTGGAGAACCGGGTGCCGTTGGTCCGCGCTGCCAATACCGGCATTTCATCGGTCATAGACAGCAAGGGGCACATCCGCGGCATGACCACGCTCTTCAAAGAAACCTTCCTGTCGGGGGAAGTTCGTTTCGGCATGACGCGGACTATCTACAACCGATTTGGCGACTTTTTTGCGTGGTCCTGCTTGTTGCTGTCGGTTGGGATGATTGTCAGAATTTTCAGGAAAAAGATTGACGGGTGAGATCACCCCGCTTGAAATAAATCGGTTCAAGGAGTAGACGATGTTCAGAGAAGAAGTGGCGCGGGTTGAAGCAATGGCGGAACGAATCAACAACTTACGGGGGTCTCTTTGACATAGACAGCCTGCGGGAAGATATTCAGGAGCTTGAATCCAGGATCGCCGCCCCCGGTTTTTGGGACGATAATGAGGCCGCGCAGAAAGTTCTCAAGGAGCGGACGGTCATGGAGAAGACCCTGGCCTCATGGGACAGGCTCAACCGTCAGGTTGAAGATATCAGGGTCCTTATAGAACTGGGAAGCGAGGCGGAAGATGAGGCGACTCTTGCCGAAGTGCATGACCTGAACGATCAGCTGGAAAAAGGATTGGTCGATGCCGAGTTCCAGAAGATGCTCTCCGGTCCCCATGATGCCAGTTCATGCTTTTTTTCCATCAATTCCGGTGCCGGTGGTACCGAGTCCCAGGACTGGGCCGAAATGCTGCTACGCATGTATCTGCGGTACTGTGAACGTAAAGGATGGAAAACCGAGATTACAGATTATCAGTCCGGCGATGAGGCTGGTGTCAAAGGGGTCACTTTCTCCGTCAGTGGCGAGTATGCCTACGGATATTTGAAAGCTGAGGTTGGTATTCACCGGCTGGTGAGGATCTCCCCCTTTGACAGTAATGCCCGTCGCCATACCTCTTTTGCTTCGGTTTTTGTTTTTCCCGAGATAGAAGACGATATCGATGTAAAGATTGTCGAAACCGACCTGAGGGTTGATACCTTTCGCTCCAGCGGCGCTGGCGGCCAGCACGTCAATACGACCGATTCGGCCATCAGGATCACCCACATTCCTACCGGCATCGTTGTTGCCTGTCAGACAGAGCGCAGTCAGCATATGAACCGGGCTACGGCTATGCGGGTCCTGAGAGCAAAGCTTTATGAGCGCGAGTTGCAGGAGCGGGAATCACAGGCCGCCGAAATCGCTGGAGAAAAGAAGGAAATCGGCTGGGGGAGCCAGATACGCTCCTATGTCCTGCATCCTTACAAGATGGTAAAGGACCTGCGCACCGGGGTTGAAAGCGGCAATCCCGATGCGGTCCTGGATGGGGAGCTGGAGCAGTTTATCATCGCCTTTCTCATGGGGGTCCGCCGCGAGGTTAAGGACATCTGACATGGGTGGCGGTTTGCAGTCGTGATTTGGGAGTGTGGCAAATGATTTGCAGGATTTTATATATAGCTATCATACTAACCTTCTTCTGTCTGACCAATACCGGCTGTGCTGCACAAATGAAAGCAGTGAAAGGACTGTCGCGGGTCGGTTTTGCCATACAGGTAGGAGCTTTTTCAGAGGTGAAAAACGCTGAACGGCTTACAAACAGGCTGCAGCAAAAGGGAATCGAGGCCTTCTACTTCAGAAAGGACAGCGGCCTATATGCTGTTCGTTTCGGTGATTTCGAAACAAAAGAAAAGGCGAAAAAGGCGGCCAAGCGTCTTGTTTCAGAGAAGGTTATCGGCTCCTATTTCATCGCTCCGCCGCAAATCGACGGGAAAAAATCGAGAGAAGTGGCGATTGAAAAAGCTCCGCAGCCATCCCTTAAGAAACTTACGCCAGTAGTACCGAAGAAAAGCAAAGAGGATCGAGCCGGTGACGCCGAAACCCCGGACCATGCCAAGGCGCATAGCGATATGGGAGCCATTGCTGCCCGCACGGCAGAACGCTTTGTCGGCATTCCTTACCGCTGGGGTGGAGATACCGTGGTTGACGGCATGGATTGCAGCGGATTTGCCCGAGCTGTCTATAACCTTTGCGGTGTCAACATCCCGCGCAGTTCAAGGGAGCAGTTCAAGGTGGGGGACAACATCAGCAAGGCAGATCTCAAGGATGGTGACTTGGTCTTCTTCGGTAATTCCGAGGCAGAAATAAACCATGTCGGCATCTACATCGGTGATGGGCGCTTTGTCCACGCACCGCGCCGGGGCGACGACATTAAGATATCAGGAATTGAAGAAGCTTATTTCATAAAACGCTTCATTGGGGCGAAAAGATATTTCTGAAACAATCAAATTGCACTTTCTCGAAATGAGGTAATCATGGCTTTCATCAAACCATTCAAGGCCCTTCGGCCTAAAATAAATTTGGCGGAAAAGGTGGCGGCACTTCCATATGATGTGATGAGCACTGGGGAAGCCATGCAGATGGCAGCGGAAAACCCGTGCAGCTTTCTCCACATATCCCGCCCCGAAATCGATCTGCCAGGCGTCGACATCTATTCCGACCCCGTTTATCGCAAGGGACAGGAAAATCTCTCCAGATTTGTGGCAGAAGCGATCCTGGAACAGGATGGTGAGGAATGTTATTATGTGTATCGCCAGAAGATGGGTGACATAGTCCAGACAGGGCTAGTGGTATGCGCCGGGGTGGATGACTATCAGGACGGGACAATCAAGAAGCACGAACTAACGCGGGCGGACAAGGAGGAAGACCGGGTAAGGCATATCGACTTTTTGGACGCAAATGACGAGCCGGTATTTTACACCTACAGGAATCATCCTGAAATTTCGTCTCTTGTGGGGAAAGTTGCAACAGCGACCCCGGTATATGATTTTACCACAGATGATGGCGTTTCCCATACCCTCTGGGTCATTGACGACCGTCAAAAGATAGCTGAACTGACCGCACTCTTTGCTGTCATTCCCACGCTGTATGTGGCTGATGGTCACCACAGAAGCGCTGCCGCCAGCAGGGTGAGGGATATGAGGAAAGCCGCCAATCCCGGCCATTCCGGCAAGGAAGAATATAATTATTTCCTGACGGTCATCTTCCCTGACAACGAGATGAACATCATGCCCTACAACAGGGTTGTCAAAGATCTGAATGGCCTCAGTATCACCGAGTTTATGGCAAGGCTGGCGGAAAAGTTCGAAATCAGCCCCCTGAATTCCCCACTTAAACCTGTACACAGCCACCAGTTTGGCATGTACCTTTCAGGCAAATGGTACGAGCTGCTGCCGAGAGAGGGTTCCTTTTCCGAAGACGATGCGGTGGTAAGGCTTGATGTTTCAATCCTGCAGAATAACCTTTTAAGCCCCATCCTTGGTATCCGCAATCCGCGTACGGACCAGAGGATTCAGTTCGTAGGCGGTATCAGGGGCCTGGATGAGCTTGTGCGCATGGTTGACAGCGGTGAATATGAGGTGGCCTTCGCCCTATATCCCACCTCCATGAAAGAACTGATGGAACTGGCCGATGCTGATAAAATTATGCCTCCGAAATCCACATGGTTCGAACCGAAGCTGCGAAGTGGGCTGTTTGTCCATTTGCTGAAATAGAAAGCGATAAAGAAAAAGGAGAAAAATTTGATGCGTAATGTGGAGAAATTTATTGTCATGCTGTTATTGCTGGTGGCGGTTGTAATTCCTGCCTGTGCACAGAAGGAACCGAAGGTTTCAGAGCCCCAAAAAGCTGATTCTGCTTCTGCTGCAGCTAATGCCGTCAAAACACCCTCCGGCCTTTCCTATGTGGACCTCGTTCCCGGAAATGGTCCTTCGCCCGCTGCCGGGAAACCGGTAAAAGTGCATTATACCGGCTGGCTGGAGAATGGCACCAAGTTCGACAGTTCCGTCGACCGCGGCGAGCCATTTGTATTTAACATCGGTGCCGGACAGGTCATCCCTGGTTGGGATGAAGGAGTTATGTCCATGAAGGTTGGGGGCAAGCGTAAACTGATCATTCCTCCCCAACTCGGCTATGGTACTGCAGGGGCAGGGGGCGTAATTCCGCCTAATGCAAAACTCATCTTTGAAGTTGAGCTGCTTGACGTGGCTAAATAGCCGTTGTTACTGGAGGGGTAATGGGTATCCTTCTTCCTGTTGTTGCAGCTCTTCTGCTGGCGGTTCCGGCTTTTGCCGCCGATAAGGAAGTTACTTTATATCTGGACGGTGCCAGAATCCAGAGGGTTGCCTCTGCAGTCAATGGTTATGCGGAGGTTGTTCTTCCTGCATCTGTATTGCCAGATTCACTTAGAATCAAGCCAGCCGCAGGTGTTGCCATCGACCGTGTGGAAACGATCTCTGTGACCTCTGATCCGAAACAGGGGCAGCAGCTGGAGAAATTGACGGAACGCAGGGATCAGCTGGAAGACAGGTTGAAGGCACTTTCTGCCCGTGAACAGATATTTACTGCCGCTGCTAAATCACAGAGCGGCAAGGCGCCCCGCAAAACTAAGAGTAACCCGGAACCTTTGACCGCCATCCGCCAGGGGACCGATTTTGCCATTGCTCAACTGGAATGGGTCTATCAGGCAAAGCGTAAAGCTGATAAGGAACTCAAGGCGGTACAGCTGCGGCTGGAATCGACAAAGAAAGCTGTAAATATCGGTGGCAGTGTTGTCAGAATATGGGTGAAGGGCAAAGGGGGCAAGGTATCTGTTAGTTACCTTGTAGGAGATACCCGGTGGCTCCCGGTTTATGATTTCCGGATTAATGGCGCAGGGGTGATGCAGGTCTTCCAACGAGCTTCCATCCCTGCCATGGGTAAGGGAGTTACTGTTGCGGTTGTTTCCGGACTTATGGCAGATGCAGTAAAACTCCAGCCGATAACGTTAAATGTGTTACCTCTGCCTGAAGTGATGTCACAAACTTTGCCGGTTGAAAACCTTGTTCTTTCTGCTTTCCCCCAACCGGCTCTTTCTTTTTCCGTAACCAACGACTCAGCAAGGCCTTTGCCTGCCGGAGAGGCCTCCTGTTACTACAGTGGCGAATATTTAAGCCGATTCAGGTTTGCAGGATTGGCTAAAGGCGAAACCGGAGCAATCAAGTGCGGCAAGTGAAATAACATTGAAAGCAAATTTTTTTGTTAAAGGCCTCCCAGCAGTCAAGGGGAGGCTTTTCTTATAAAAAAATTCAAGTTTGTCCTCAACCTGTCGATATGCACACTAATAGACTGTTGAAAACTACTGCGGGTCAGATCTGCGGCGTTGCCGCCCGTTCGGCATTCAACATATCAGTTTCCTCTTTTATCGCTTGCTTGAGCCTTGCATCCTGACCATCACATTTTCAACAGCCTGCTTATAGGTGTTTTTATGCGACAGCTTTTTCGAAAACATAAGCATCTGACGCTTTCGGTCGTTGTCCTTGCGGCTACCGGATCCATGCTCTTTTGGGCGATTTCCTTTTACGTGGGCAGCGCTCGGATAGAAGCAGCCCTTCTGATAGCCGTTGCCATGCTGTGCCTGCTCCTTATATTTTTGCATCTGGAGCGTATTTCAACCTTACGTCAAGTGGCGAACAATTGGACTCTTGCAGGTGAGAACGTTCGTCTTATGGAGGAGCTTAACGAGACGGAAGACCGTTATGTGGCATGTCTCAAAGCGATTGTTTCAGCCGCAGATGCCCACGATCCATACGCCAGCGGCCATAGCGAACGTGTTGCCAGCGTGGCCGTCAAGATCGGCAGAGCAATGGGGCTACCTGAAGAGCAACTGAAATCCCTGGAAAACGCAGCGCTTTTCCATGATGTGGGGATGCTCTGGGTGGCTAACTCGATCCTCGTCAAGGAGCAACCGCTCTCTGCTGATGAACAGGCAGCCATCAGGAGGCATACTGTCCATGGAGCCGAGTTGCTTGATTGCGTAAGGTCATTGAAAGACGAAAGTCAGGCGGTGCTCCATCATCATGAGAGATTTGACGGTACTGGTTATCCATATGGCCTTAAAGGACATGCCATACCTCTTGCAGCGAGAATCCTTGCCGTGGCGGATGCCTTTGATGCCATGACCTCGGAACGACCTTACCGCTCATCGCTCCTCATGCGTGAAGCCCTTGAAGAACTTTATTCCAATGCAGGCGGGCAGTTCGATCCGAGGGTTGTGGAAGCGTTTCTTAATGCCCTTGATGACATAAGCCGCGAAAACGAGCCTTCCACTCCGGCGACCAAGAGGTTTGAAGCGAGACTCTTCAGCATGGTCGGCAATTGTTGATACACTTCCATTAAAAAAGCAGTACTCCCCTTCCATATTTATTTATCATTCCAGCCGCAAGCTTAATTCCTGCATCCTTTTCTGTTGAGCAATTCTTGTAGTTATGGTAGTTTAACCTGTTTTTATCCTTACTAAATAAAATCAGGAGATTCTACGGAATGTTTAGTGCTCTAATTAAAAAAATTGTCGGCAGCAAAAATGAGCGGGAGCTGAAACGGCTCTGGCCGATTGTCGAGCAGATCAATAATCTGGAAGCCGGAATCAGCAAACTTTCCGACGACCAGTTGCGCAATAAAACATCTGAATTCAAGGAACGGTATGGACGTGGAGAAACTCTGGATTCACTGCTGCCAGAGGCATTTGCCGTGTGTCGCGAGGCTGGCAAGCGTGTGCTGGGGATGCGCCATTTCGATGTGCAGTTGATCGGCGGGATGGTGCTGCACCAAGGCAAAATTGCGGAAATGAAGACAGGCGAAGGAAAAACACTGGTGGCCACACTCCCCTCCTATCTCAACGCCATAACCGGCAAGGGTGTCCACGTGGTCACTGTCAATGATTACCTGGCTCGGCGTGACTCAGAGTGGATGGGGCGGATTCACAACTTCCTCGGTCTTAGAGTCGGCGTCATTATTCACGGTCTGGATGATGAAGAACGTCGTGACGCCTATAACGCAGATATCACCTATGGCACCAACAACGAGTTCGGTTTCGACTACCTTCGGGATAACATGAAATTTGCCCTGGAAGATTACGTGCAGAGGGATTTCAATTTTGCCATTGTGGACGAAGTTGACTCTATCCTCATTGACGAGGCACGGACGCCGCTGATTATTTCCGGTCCCACCGAAGACTCTACCGATAAATACTACATTATCGACCGCATCATACCCCTTTTGAAAAAGGGAGAGGTTGTCGAAGAAGAGGCAAATACCCTTTCCGGCAAGCGGAAGCGCTATACGGGTGACTATACCGTTGATGAAAAGGCCAAATCCGCAACACTTACCGAGGAGGGGGTCCTCAAGGTAGAGAAACTGCTGAAGATAGAAAACCTTTACGACCCACGAGATATCGAAACTCTTCACCATGTGAACCAGGCACTGCGTGCCCACGCTTTGTTCAAGCTGGATGTGGATTACGTAGTCAAGGAAGGCGAAGTCATCATTGTCGATGAATTCACCGGCCGCCTTATGCCCGGACGGCGTTGGTCCGACGGTCTGCACCAAGCCATCGAGGCCAAGGAAGGGGTCAAGATCGAGAACGAGAACCAGACACTTGCAACAATCACCTTTCAGAATTATTTCCGCATGTACGAAAAACTCTCCGGCATGACCGGTACCGCTGATACCGAAGCAGAGGAATTTCACAAGATCTACAAGCTGGATGTGACTGTCATTCCAACCAACAGAGTACTTCTTCGTCCTGACTTTCCCGACGTAATCTATAAGACAGAGCGGGAAAAGTTCAATGCAGTAATAGAGGAGGTCAAGGAGCTTCATGCCAAAGGGCAGCCGGTACTGGTCGGAACGATTTCCATCGAGAAATCCGAGGAATTGGCAGAGCTGCTGCGTCGGCAGGGGATCCCGCACAACGTGCTGAATGCGAAACAGCATGAGAAAGAGGCAGAAATAGTTGCCCAGGCAGGGCGCAAGGGGATGGTGACCATCGCTACCAATATGGCCGGCCGCGGTACCGATATTCTTCTCGGTGGTAATGCCGAGGCCATGTCCAAGCAATGGCGGCGGAGTAACCCCGAGGTTTCCGAGGAAGAGTTTACAAAAGTGTCGGCCCAGTTCAAGGAGCAATGCGTCAAAGAACATGACGAGGTGGTGAGCCTGGGCGGCCTTCATATCCTGGGTACAGAGCGGCACGAGTCCCGCCGCATCGATAACCAGTTGCGCGGTCGTTCGGGGCGCCAAGGCGACCCGGGCTCTTCCCGTTTTTACCTTTCACTGCAGGATGATCTGCTGCGCATTTTCGGTTCCGAACGTGTGTCGAAAATCATGGATATGCTGAAGATCGAGGAGGGTGAGGCAATCACCCACGGCCTGATCACAAAGGCAATTGAAAATGCCCAGAGGAAAGTGGAGGCCCATAACTTCGAGATAAGAAAACACCTGATCGATTACGACGATGTCATGAACAAGCAGCGTGAGGTCATCTATGCCCAGCGTCGCGAGATCCTTGCCGGTGAAACAATCCGAGAAAGCTTTGTCGAAATGGTCAATGATGCCGTAGCAGATCTTGCCGAAGGCTATGCCATCGAAAAGGTTTCTGCTACCGAATGGGACTGGCAGGGCCTGAGCGAATCTGTTTTCAAGCTGTTCGGTTTTCATGTGGATATTCCTCCCCAGACAATGGAGCGTCTTAACCCCGGCAATCTGCGTGATCTATTGCAAGAGAAGGTCCAGGAAGTCTTTTCGGAAAAGGTTACCGAGTTCGGAGATGAGCTGATCGATCACCTGATCAAGGTCATCATGCTGCAGAGTATCGATGCCCAGTGGAAGGACCATCTGCTGTCAATCGACCATCTGAAGGAAGGAATAGGACTCAGGGGCTATGGCCAGAAGGATCCGAAACAGGAGTACAAGAAAGAGGCGTATCAGCTGTTCATGGATATGATGGGGCGTATTCGCGAAGAGGTGGTGGAAAAGATTTTTTGGGTGCAGATTGCCCGTGAAGAAGATGTTGAAAGGATGGAAGAGCAGCAGAAGCGTCAGCGCCTCGTTTTCAATGCCGGTGATGAACCGCAGGCTCAGCAGCCTGCTACCAGCAAGAAGGTGGGCCGTAATGAGCCTTGTCCTTGCGGCAGTGGCAAGAAGTACAAACAGTGCTGCGGCAAATAATCTTATCCGGAGAATGCCATGCCAGTAAAAGGATTCAAGTTTTCTGCCGTTGAGGCTGCGGTGAAAAAGCCTGGGCGGCTCGATCTGGGTTTGATTTTCTCTGAAGTGCCTGCAGTGGCAGCGGGAGTCTTTACTACCAATAAAGTCAAGGCGGCCCCGGTCGTTCTGGGGATAGAGCGGATAAAGGATGGCCTCTGTCAGGCGATCGTTGTCAATAGCGGCAATGCCAACGCCTGTACCGGAATCAGGGGAATGGACGACGCAAGGGAAACTTCACGTCTGGTTGCCGAGGGTTTGGGTATTGCCGACGAGGTTGTCCAGGTTGCATCAACAGGCGTCATCGGCCAAGTGCTGCCCATGGAAAGATTGCGGGCAGCCGTGCCGAAACTGGTTGAAGGGCTTGAAAGCGGCAGCCTTGATGGCGTTTCCCGTGCCATCATGACTACGGACACCTTCGCCAAAATGGAGATTCGCCAGTGTGAGGCGGCCGGTGTACCGTATACCATTGCTGGTATTGCCAAGGGGGCAGGGATGATCATGCCCAATATGGCTACCATGCTGGCTTTTATTGTAACTGATGCCGCTGTGGAACAGTCCTGGCTTAAAAAAGTCTTCAGCGAATCCAATGATGCTTCTTTCAACATCATTTCCGTTGATGGCGATACTTCCACCAACGATACGTCATTGATACTTGCCAACGGCATGGCTGGTAATCCAACGATCCGGGAAGGAACCGGAGATGCCGAAACATTCCGATCCCAGCTGCAGGCAGTTCTTTTGGCGCTTGCACAACAGATAGTCAGGGATGGTGAGGGGGCGACAAAGTTCGTAGAAATATCCATCAAGGGAGCGCAGTCTGTGGCCGATGCCAAAAAGGCGGCAATGGCTGTTGCCAATTCCTCACTGGTCAAGACAGCGTTTTTTGGTCAGGATGCCAATTGGGGCAGAATTCTTGCCGCAGTGGGGTATTCAGGGGCCGAGGTTGATGCTGACAGAATTGAACTTTTTTTTGACGACGTGCAGATGGTAAGGAACGGAGTCTTTACCGGAGGAAACGCAGAAGAAAAGGGCTCCGAAGTGCTGAAGAGAAAAGAATTCGCCGTAACTGTAGACCTGAAGCTGGGGCAGGGAGAGGCTACCGTCTACACCAGTGATCTGTCTTACGAGTATGTGAAAATAAATGCTGATTACCGGACATGATCCGGTCTTCGAAAAAGGCAGAATAAATCTGCAAAATCATGCCGGAGGCTTTATGAGGGTAAGGCTATCAGGATTATTGTCGTTATTTGCTAGTGTCAGCATTGTTGTCGCTTCTGGTCACACTGTTCGAGCCGGAGAAATCAAGATCACCGAAATGGCGGTGACGACTAAAATCGTCAAGGGCAATCCCATCGATTCTGTGAGTCGCATTTCATCATCATCGGTGAAAGCGCTTTTTTGTTTTACCAGGTTGACCAAGGATCTGGAAGAAGACGCTTCGGTCAAGCATGTCTGGTACAAAAATAACCAGTTCGCAGCCGAGTATGATCTTCCCGTGAAGGGGAAGCGTTGGCGTACCTACAGCCGGAAGCTTATTGGAAAGGGTGCGAGCGGTGACTGGCGGGTAGAAGTTCTGGACGAAGAAGGTAACCTTCTCAAATCCATCAATTTCAGGATTAACTAGTTTTCCTCTGGAAACTCCGGATGGAAATTAACTTGCTGATTGCGGGGAAAAGGTGCTTTCGATCCGTTATTTTTTCGTTTTCCTGTTGTTTGTTACTGCGCCGGTCTTTGCCGTCGATGAGATACCACAGCTTCCTGATCGCCATGCAAAGATCAATGAATTGATTGAGGGCGCAATCTCAGACGGTCTCATAGCTGGCGGTGTAGTTCTCGTCGGCGACCATGCCAAGGTCTTGTTTGAAAAAGCCTATGGCAAGGTCTCCAATGCTCCTGATGCCAGGGCGATGACAACCGAAACCATCTTCGACATCGCTTCTCTTACCAAGGTAATAGCTACGACCCCGGCCGTCTTGAAGCTAATGGAAGAGGGGAAGCTCAGCCTCGTTGATCCTGTTGAAAAATGGTACCCGGAATTTTACGGCCACATGAAAGACGATCTGCTAATGGCCAACCTTCTCACCCACACTTCCGGCCTTGACGACTTTCCCCTCTCTTCGGAAAACCCCATACAGAGTGCGGTTAACGGAGCCGCAACCCAGAGAATGAAAGGCTCTGTCTGGAGCCGATTCAAGTATGCCGACATAAATTTTATCCTCCTTGCTGAATCAGTGAAAAGAGCATCAGGGAACGGACTTGACACCTATGCCGCAACGAGCTTTTTCAAACCGATGGGGATGAAAGATACGACCTTCAACCCTAGCCAAGAAGACGGTCAGCGTTGTGCTGCTACCTTGGATACGGATAAAACGCTCATGTTCGGCCAAGCCCAGGATTATGTTGCCCGACAGTTAGGTGGAGTAGCTGGTCATGCAGGGCTCTTCAGTACAGCCGGTGATCTTGCTCGTTTCTGCCGAATGATGCTGAATGGCGGCGAATATGAAGGGAAGCGGATCCTTTCCCAGCGAGTTATCGAGCAGATGACGGCACCGTACTTTTCTCGCGGCGGCAAGGTGATCAGGGGGCTCGGTTGGGACATAAACTCTCCGTACTCTTCACCACGAGGAAACTACTTTTCATCCACCTCCTTTGGCCACACCGGATATTCGGGTTCCTCGATCTGGATCGATCCATACAGCGACCTGTTTGTGATACTTCTTACCTCCAGGCTTGACTACAAAAACACTCGTAGTTTCAGCCTGCTGAGAGGCGCTCTTTCAAGCGCGGCAGCAGAAATGTTTGCTCCTTCTTCACCCAAAATTGAGGAAGTGACCAGCCTTGATTACCCGTAACCCGTGAAAAGGCAAATAACTTGACACACTATGGCCATTGTGCTAGGTTTTTCCCATTTGTTCGGCCATTTATAACTTTCGCCCAGGCTAATCAGTCTTTTTCTAAGGCCCCATCAGAGGAGGGATAGATGAGCAATAAATTGCTCCTCGCCGATGACAGTATTACCATCCAGAAAGTTGTCGGTATAATCTTCGCGAATGAAGATTATGAACTCACTGTTGTTGATAACGGTGATGCAGCTCTGGAAAAAGCAAAACAGATAATTCCGGATATAATTCTTGTCGATGCGCTCATGCCAGGTAAAAACGGCTATGAAGTCTGTGCAGGAGTGCGGCGGGACCCCAAGCTGAACACGATACCGCTGCTCCTCATGACCGGTGCTTTTGAGCCATTTGATGAAGACAAAGCCCGTCAAAGCGGTGCCGACGATTTCATTTCAAAACCTTTTGAATCCCAGCAGCTCATTGACAGGGTAAAAAAACTGATCGAACTAGGCAAGGAGAGGGTGTCAATTCCCGCTACGGAATCCTCCGTTGCAATTGCGGCATCGCCCGAACCTGTCTTTCCCTCAGCCGTGGCAATGCAGACAGCCGTGCCTGTTGCAAATGAATTGGCTCAAGCCTTTGCCGAGGAGCCCGTCATAGAAGAGAAAGCCGAGGAAGTTTTTGCCCTTGGCGAGGAGGCTGTCGAGGGGAGTGCTGACGACGATCTGTGGGGCGCTTTCGAAATTGAAGATCTTTCTGCAGGTGGAGCTGCCGAATTCGGGGTTGTCGAAGAAAAAGTTCCTGCTGTGGCAATTCCGGCTCCTGTGGAAGTTGATGAAGAATTTTCCTTTGCCGATGTGAACGATGACATAGGTGGTGCGGTCGCAGCCAGTACTCAGGCTGAAGTTCAGCAGTTCGAGACGGGTTGGGAGCCTGTGGAAGAGCAGACTTTTGCTTTTCAGGAGGAAGAACATGGAGAGGTCGGCCAACCTGTAGAGCTGGGTATGGCTGCTGAACCTTCCGAATTCGAGTTTGCCCCAGAAGCTGAAGAACCTGCTCCGGAAACAGGTTTTTCCTTCAATGAGAATATTGAGACTGTTGTGGACTTATCCTCAACATTTTCCCCCCAGCCTGCTCAAGCACCGGTTGCTCCTGTGGCAACACCGGATGCTGGTGTGTCAGCTGCTCCTGCTGCCGATGGTTCACAACTTCCCGTAATTACAGAGGCTCAACTGGTAGCAGCACTTCGCACACTTTCGCGGGAGGTTATCGAGAAAATAGTTTGGGAAGTGGTTCCCGATCTGGCGGAGTTACTTATCAAGGAAGAAATCCGCAAACTTAAGGGTGGATCCGGAAGTTGATACTGTTTAGTTATAGGCATTAAAAACGGGGATTTCATATCCCCTTTTTTATTCGAAATTATTTAAAGAGGTTGCTGATGGCAGATAAAGAATTGACAAAGGTATACGATCCTGAAAACGTGGAACAGAAGTGGTACCGGGAGTGGGAAGCAAAAGGTTATTTTTCAGCTGCTGCAACTTCTGCCAAGCCAGCCTACAGCATAGTAATTCCTCCCCCCAATATCACTGGCGTACTGCATATGGGACATGCCCTGAACAACACCCTTCAGGATATTCTCTGTCGCTGGAAGCGTATGCAGGGGTTCAATGTACTCTGGATGCCCGGAACCGATCATGCCGGCATAGCCACCCAGAATGTGGTCGAACGGCAGCTGGCGGCCGAAGGGAAGGACCGTCATGAACTTGGTCGCGAGGCCTTTACCGAAAGGGTTTGGCAATGGAAGTCCGAGTCGGGTGGGCAGATCATCGGCCAGCTGAAAAGGCTCGGCGCCTCCTGCGACTGGGGACGTGAACGGTTTACCATGGACGAGGGACTGTCCAAAGCAGTCCGGGAGGTATTTGTCCGCCTCTACGAAGAGGGCTTGATCTATCGGGACAACCGGCTCATCAACTGGTGTCCTCGCTGTCATACGGCACTTTCCGACATCGAAGTGGAGCATGAAGAAAAAGAGGGCCATCTCTGGCATCTTCGTTACCCGGTTGTCGGCTCCGGTCGGCATCTGGTCGTTGCCACTACCCGCCCTGAGACCATGCTTGGCGATACTGCTGTTGCGGTCAATCCGAACGATGAAAGATATACGGACCTCATCGGCGGCCACGTCATGCTGCCCCTTGTCAACCGGAAGATTCCCATCATTGCCGATGAATACGTGGACATGGAATTCGGTACCGGCGTCGTCAAAATCACACCGGCCCACGACTTCAATGACTTCGAGGTGGGTAAACGGCACAACCTGGACAGAATCAACATCTTTGACGAATCGGGCGTCATCAACGCTGCCGGCCATCAGTATGAGGGAATGGAGCGCTTCGCTGCCAGAAAGCAGATTATCGCTGATCTGGAAGCCCAGGGACTAATGGACAAGATCCAGAGCCATGCCCTGTCAGTGGGAGGCTGTTACAGGTGTAAAACTGTAGTCGAGCCTTACATGTCTCTGCAGTGGTATGTGAAGGTCGGGCCTCTCGCAGAAAGAGCCCTTGCTGCCGTAAAGGAGGGCAAGACCCGCATTGTTCCCCAGCAGTGGGAGAATACCTATTACGAGTGGATGGAGAATATCCGTGACTGGTGTATTTCACGCCAGATCTGGTGGGGGCATCGCATTCCTGCCTGGTACTGTGACCATTGTGGTGAGATTACCGTTGCCAAGGTGGATCCTGTCAAATGCTCCAAGTGCGGCAGTGATGAGATCCGCCAGGAAACTGATGTACTGGATACCTGGTTTTCTTCCGCCCTCTGGCCTTTTTCAACCATGGGCTGGCCTGACCGCACCCCTGAGCTGGCAACTTTCTACCCCACTTCCTGCCTGATCACCGGTTTTGACATCCTCTTCTTCTGGGTGGCACGGATGATGATGATGGGGTTGCACTTCATGGAAGAGGTCCCTTTCGTGGACGTCTACATCCATGCCCTGGTTCGCGATGCGCAAGGGCAGAAGATGAGCAAGTCCAAGGGCAACGTCATCGATCCTTTGACAGTCATCGATTCTTACGGCACCGACGCATTCCGTTTTACTCTGGCCGCCTTTGCAGCCCAGGGGCGTGACATAAAACTGGCCGAGGAACGAATCGCCGGTTACCGGAACTTTGCCAACAAGATCTGGAATGCTTCCCGCTTTGCCATGATGAACCTGGAAGGGTTCGATCCTGATGCTGTCAAGGCCGATGAACTAGAGCTGTCTAATGCCGATCGCTGGATTCTGTATCGTCTAAATGAAACAGCCGGCGAGGTGGAGGAGAGCCTGAATGCCTATCGCTTCAATGACGCTGCTGCTGCCTTGTACCGGTTTACCTGGAGCGAATTCTGTGACTGGTACATAGAGCTTGTCAAGGACGATCTCTACAAGGGGGATAGCACCCGGCAGACTACGGCGCGCTATATATTATGGATGGTTCTGGAGCATCTTCTCAGGCTGCTGCATCCTTTCATGCCATTTATCACCGAAGAGATCTGGCAAGCACTGCCAGGGAAAAAGGGTCCCGCCAGCATTATGCTGGCCGAATATCCGCGCCGCAAAGCGGAGTGGGATTTTCGTGACGGAGCAACGGAAATGGAACTGGTGATGGCTGTAATCAGTGGCATCAGGAACATACGCGGAGAGATGGAAGTCCCTCCCAGCAAGAGCATTGCCGCCATGCTTGATTGCAAGTCTCCAGCCAGCCTCAAGCTGCTTAAAAAGAACGAGGTCTACATTGTCAGTCTGGCCAGGCTTTCCGATCTTGCCATTGGCACGCACATCGAACGTCCCGCCGATGCGGCTCTGCAAGTTGCAGGGGACGTGGAAATAGTCGTCCCGCTTAAAGGGCTGGTAAACGTTGAAGAAGAGGAAAAACGCCTCCTGAAGGAAATAGGCAAAATCGACAAAGATATAGATTTTCTGAGCAAAAAGCTTGAGAATCCGAGCTTTGTCGATCGGGCTCCTGCCGAAGTGGTGGCCAAGGAGCGAGAGAAGGTTGCAGAATTTGCAAATAAGAAGCAGGTGCTTGGCGAGAGCCTGGAGAAGATCAGAAGATTGAAGTAGGAACAAGTCTGGCAGGCTCGGGCATGGCGATGTCCCCCTTTACGGAGATATGTATGGCAGGCACGTTACCTTTTTATATATTTGCCTTTGTTTTTGGCGCCGTTGTCGGTTCCTTTCTCAACGTCTGTATCTATCGTTTGCCAAACGGACAATCGGTGGTCTTGCCCCCATCACACTGCCCGAACTGCGATTACAAGATCAGATTTTACGATAATATTCCCATGCTCAGCTATCTGCTGCTCCGCGGCAAATGCCGCTCATGCAGGACCCCGATCTCACTCCAGTACCCCTTGGTCGAGTTGATAAACGGCCTGCTCACACTGTTTCTTTTCATCAAATTCGGTCCGACCCTTACTTTTCTCTTCCTCTTCATATTTTCATCCGCCCTTGTCACCATCACCTTTATCGATCTGGAACACCAGATCATTCCCGATATCATCAGCCTTCCAGGTATAATAATCGGCTTTGTCGCTTCTTTTTTTCTGCCATGGCTCGGCTGGAAGAACTCCCTGATCGGCATGCTTCTCGGCGGTGGCAGCCTGCTGGTAGTTGCCTATGGTTACCAGTTCCTTACCAAAAAAGAAGGGATGGGGGGGGGAGATATCAAACTGCTGGCAATGATGGGGGCATTTCTCGGCTGGCGCTCAGTTCCCTTCATCATTTTTGTCGCTTCTTTGGTCGGGTCGATAGTTGGTGTGACCCTGATGCTGGTTCAGAAAAAAGATTCCAAACTGGCCATTCCCTTCGGGCCTTTTCTTGCCTTTGCCGCGTTGCTCTATGTCTTTTACGGCCGCGAGATCATCTGGTGGTATATGTCCCTGGCCGGTCCCAGCCCAGGAGGGTAGGGGGCAGCATGAAACAATTTCGCATTTCCCTCACCGTTTCCATTCTCTCCTCTCTGGCTTGTCTGCTGGTCCTGACCTGGCTCTTGCTCAGTCTGATCTCCTTTAAAACCGCAGAAAAAGACCTTCTCAATACAAAAAATGATGAAGCACGCATTCTTCTGGCCGCTTTTGTTGAAGTTCTGCCCCCGTCGTTGAAAAAATTGGCGGAAAATTCTGTCATCCGGACTTTTTCTGCACGACTTGCCAAAGAGAAAGATTTTGCGGGGATCTATGTTGTAGCTGGCGGCGGGAAGCCGCTTTATGTAGTCCGTGACCAGAGAGGGACAGACAGCCAACTTGAATATACCTTGAAAAATGGGAGGGAGTCCTTTGCCTACAGCCGTGACGGCCGTTTCATCTTTCGCTATGCTCCCGTCTATTCCGGGAACAGGGTTACAGGTGCGGCCCGTCTTACACTCTCATTGGCAAAGGCGCAGGAGCGGCTCAGGGAGTCACGCCGTCTTTTTCTCGCTTATTTCGTGCTTGATTTTCTCCTCCTTCTGGGATTCGGCTCATTCCTGCTTTCTCGAATCATTGTGGTGCCGATAAGAAAACTTTTGACAGCTACCGCAAGAATTGCCACCGGTGATTACCGTCATGTTGTCAAAGTGCCGGGCAGTGCTGAAATAGCTGAACTGGCCGAATCCTTCAATACCATGGCTGAAGCATTGGAACAAAATCGGCTGGAGGTGGAGCGGACCGTGGCCTCCCTGGAAAAAGCAAATCAGGAGCTTCAGTTGGCGAGGGAGGAAACGGTAAGGTCGGAGAAGATGGCGTCCGTTGGACTGCTGGCAGCGGGCATGGCCCACGAGGTAGGTACTCCACTTGCTGCCATTATCGGTTATGCCGGCATTCTCAAAGATGATCTTAAAGATGATGAAGTGAAAGCCGACTACCTGCATCGCATAGAGGCCGAAGCCGGCCGAATTGATCGAATTGTCCGTGGGTTGCTCGATTATGCGCGACCGACACAGACCAAATACGAGCAGGTGAAGGTTTCCCAACTGGTCGCCGAGACGGTCGACCTCCTTAAAGATCAGGGAGTTTTGAAATCTTTCGACCTATCTCTGCAGCTCAGCGAGAATTTGCCCATAATCAATATTGATCCCCATCAACTTCAGCAGGTGCTTATCAATCTGCTGATAAATGCAAGAGATGCCATGCCTGCCGGGGGAAGTCTTGGTATAAAGACTTCCCTTGTGCGGCATGACCGGCCACCAATTCACAATCCCGATTCCGGTCTGATGGTTGTCGGACGGCGCAAGGGCGATTTCAATAATGCCTTCAGTTTAGCTTCTGTAAATAAACAATGGGTTGACAGCTGGTTGCTTATTTCTGTCATGGATAACGGAGAGGGGATAGCTGCAGAAAATCTTAAAAAGATTTTTGATCCCTTCTTCACCACAAAGGAACCAGGCAAAGGTACAGGACTTGGCTTGGCAATTTGTGCAAGGATTATTGATTCTTTTAACGGCAGGATCATCGCTGAAAGCGAAACAGGCAAGGGAACAGTCGTAACCATGTGGTTGCCTGTCCCGAAGACAAGGACTAGTGATGAACGATATGGCAAACAAGACCATACTTGTAATTGACGACGAGGAAAATCTTCGCCACATGCTGCAGGTCATGCTTAGAAAAAAAGGCTATAAGGTTGAATTGGCCTCTGAAGGTGCCGAAGCATTGAGGTTGGTCTCTCAGAAGGATTATGACTTCATCCTCTGTGACATCAGGATGCCGGTCCTGGATGGTGTTGGTTTTCTGAAGGGGGTTGACCCTGCCAGAACTGAAAGTACCATCATCATGATGTCTGCCTATGGCACTGTGGATACGGCCATCGAATGCATGAAGCTGGGGGCCTACGACTATATTTCCAAACCATTCAAAAGTGATGAGATTGATCTGGTATTGAGAAAAGCCGAAGAACGGGAAAGGCTGAAGTCCGAGAACAGGCTACTGAAGGAAGAGTTGAAGAAGGAATATTCCTTCGCCAACATCATCAGCAAAAATCAGCGTATGCGGGCAATCTTCACTTTGGTGCAGAAAGTATGCGACTTCAAGACGACGGTGTTGATCCTTGGTGAATCGGGTACCGGCAAGGAGCTGATTGCCAGGGCCATTCATCAGAACAGCAATCGAAGAAATGGACCTTTTATCGCCATAAATTGTGCTGCGATCCCTGAAAGTCTGCTGGAGTCTGAGTTGTTCGGCCATGTAAAAGGCGCGTTCACAGATGCTTCGACAGATAAGGTTGGCCTGTTCGAACAGGCCACCGGAGGAACGCTCTTTCTTGATGAGATTGGTGAAATGCCGCTCGCCTTGCAGGTTAAGCTGCTGCGGGTTCTGCAGGATGAGGAGATCAGAGTAGTTGGCGGGGCAGCCACGAAAAAAATTGACGTCCGCGTAATATCTGCCACCTCCAAGGACCTGGAAAAAGAAATTTCTGAAAACCGCTTCAGAGAGGACCTTTATTTCAGGCTTAACGTCTTCACCATCACCTTGCCCCCCCTGCGTGACCGGCAGGAAGACATTCCATTGCTTATCAACCACTTTATTGCCAAGCACTCTTCTAAAATGGCTAAACATCAGGTTCAGTACTCATCAGAAGCTTTAAGAAGCTTGATGGACTACAACTGGCCAGGTAATGTGAGGGAATTGGAGAACAGTATAGAAAGGGCATTGGTAGTTTGCGAAGGGGCTATAATCAGCCTGGACTGTCTGCCGGAAAAAATTCGGCAGTTTCATGCAGAATTGGTTGTACCAGGGCTGGCAAATGATTCATTGTCAATAAAATATGCCGAAGAAGTTATCGAACGGGATTTGATCAGAAGGGCGCTTGAACGAACAGGGGGTAACCGGACACATGCCGCAAAGCTTCTTGAGATTAGCCATCGGGCGCTGCTATATAAAATAAAAGACTATGGAATGGATGATTGACATTTTTTGTGGCAAACCTCAGTTGGCTATGAAAAAAGTGCAGGGTTGAATAACCTCTCCAAAATAAAACCTCTTTTAATCTATTGAAAATATTGGCTTGTTTCTTCTTGTATTTGTCGGCATGGTTGTTGCTCAACCAGTCTTGGGATCAAAGGGTGACAACAAGAAAAGACGTCCTTTTTTAAACCAAGTAAGAGGCAAGTTATGAAAAAGATTATACTCTTGATATTTTTCCTGATGCTTATGTGTTGGTCTGTCGTCGAAGCTGCTCAACAATCAGTCCTGACATATTTCAATGGTATTGTTGGTGATATTCAGGGCGATACGATTACTGTTGCAAATACAACTTTTGTCCTTGATAAAAGGGTGATAGTCCATATTCATCAGCGCAAAAAAGGCGCATTGTACGAGGTTGCCGGCAAGCTGACAGATATCCATGTGGGATCGCCGGTTTACTTGAGAATTGCCGGCAGAAAAGTATTCGAGATAACACTGGAGAGGTGGAAACAATGACAGAGCCGAAACCAAAATACGGACCTATAACGATAGGACTTTTTCTTGCCTCATTGTTGTGTTTTCTTCCACACTCTGTCATTGCAGCGGTCAGTAACGATTACTGTATCCTCCCTCCTTATATTGCTCAGCCGGTCCCCCCGCTGGTAATGTTTGAGGTAGGTCGGGATCACAAGCTATATTATTCAGCCTACAACGATGCCGCAGACATTGACGATGACGGACAGCTTGAAACTGGTTACAAGCACACTGTCGATTATTACGGCTACTTCGATGCCTATAAATGTTACACCCATTCGGGCGGGTCCGGTGCCAATGATAAATTCACACCGGTGAGTTCCACTCCGGACAAATTCTGCGCTGCAGGACAATGGAGCGGTAATGTGTTGAACTGGATTACCATGTCTAGGTCGGACGTGTTAAGAAGAGTTCTTTTTGGTGGCCATAGAAGCCAAGATAGCACTTCCTACACGGAGTTGGAGCGGGTGCCCCTACCTCAGGATGCTCATAGCTGGGGCAAGGAACTGACAGGCAGACTATGTTACGATGGAAGCAAATATACTACTACCTGTAATGATGCTGGCGATTGCGCATCAGGCTCCAGCTGCGTGGACAAATCAGTCAACCTGATAGGCTTTGCGGCTGCTGACGCTCCCTCAGAATGCCCTAGTCCGGTAACGGTCAACTGGACTTCGACCAACCAGACCGTTTCCACTACCACAGGCAATATCCTTATCGCCAAGTACAAGCATCCTAATCATATCGGCGTTTGTGGTGACTATTCCATTGTGCCGGGAACTCCTGCATATGTAGGCGACCCGGGACCATACGAACCTACCATAACCGATACCATTTACGGTTCCTTTGAGGCATCCTCAGCTAATTTCATCAGCTCCTATTACATATCTGATTTCAACTTTGCCGACACAATCCCGAGCCACAATCCTCCGGGCAACTTTACTTCGCCTCCGCTAGATGTTTTACCGAGCAAGGATCATGGCCAGGGCGCAGACCTGACCGATTTCAACTTCCTTGCAGTCACCGAATTCAATGTCACAAAGAGCACCAAAGGAGACTGGGAATTCATGGTGGATGGCGATGATGGAGTGGAACTCCTAATTGACGGGCAATTGGTTGCTTTTAATGGTGGCTGCCACTCCGCATGCTCCACCGCACCGACCACCCCATGTAGCACTACTCAGGTGGGAACGATCAATCTTTTGTCTGGCTACCATCGTCTGCTGGTGCGGCATAGCGAAAGTACCGGCCAGGACGGCATTAAAGTCTGGTACAAGAATAAAAACACCGCTTCCTGGACTATCTTCGGCGGTGCTACCCTGACTCTCCGGGCACCAGCCATCAACTCCACCAACGTCTGCAGCATCAAATCCCAATACTTCATAGATACAGGCACTCCCGTGTCGGGAACCGCCAAGCGTCATTTGTTTTGTAATACAACCCTTTCCAAGACCGGGTCCCCTATCGTTCGGCTGCTCAAGAACATGCCAAACAGGATCTGGGAATGGTCAGCAAAAGAACGGCCCGTCTGCGATGCTTCTCTTGGAACTCCTACTGATCTGGCAGTACGGGTGGAGGTCTGTAATGCAGCGACAGGTGTCGAATCTTGGTGCAAGGATTACAACGGCACCTATAAGCCGACCGGGCTGTTGCAAAAGTATGGCGAGGGGGATGGAGCAAAAGTCTGTTCAAAAACCTTCTTTAAACCTTGCACAACTGACACTGACTGTGGTGCCACGGAAGGACTCTGCATATACAAGGCTCCCATGTATTTTGGCCTGATGACAGGTTCCTATACCAAAAACCAGAGCGGTGGAGTGCTGCGAAAGAATCCCGGCAGCGTCTTGGACGAAACCAATGCAAATAATGGCATCTTTCAAACCTCAGAGAACGTCCAGGGAAACATCATTCACACCTTGGACCGTATGGCTATCACTAATTACAACTATTCTACAGGCCAGTACGATAACTGTGGCTGGGTAGAAACAGGCCCGCCGATTGAGGGCATGTGTGAAAACTGGGGAAATCCAGTGGCCGAAATGATGTATGAGAGCCTCAGATACTTTTCCGGTAAGCGGGATGGCAGCGGCAAATTTTTACCCACTCCTGATTTCACTTATGGCACTTCAGCGGATATGGGACTGAGTCTGTCAAAGCCCGACTGGGGCTACCCCAAAGGTAGCAATGTCTACAC